>NZ_JAQYZY010000030.1:0-16553 GCF_028640825.1 Pseudomonas sp. LA5 | reverse complement strand
CCCGGCCCGTCTAGAAGCTGTAGCTGACCGTCGCGGTCACGTTGCGCTCCTCCCCGAAATAGCAGAAGTCCAGGCTGTAGCAGGACGCCACATAGTCCTTGCCCATGAGGTTGTTGGCATTGACCCGCGCGGTCAGCCCCGGCAACCCCAGACGGGTGAAGTCATAGGCGAGCATGGCGTCCACCAGGGTGTAGGCCGGCACCTTGCGAGTGTTGGCCTTGTCCGCCCAACTGGTGCCCACGTAGCGTGCGCCGGCGCCGATGCTGAACCCTGCCAGCGGTCCAGCCAGCTCGTACTCACCCCACAGCGACGCCTGGTGCCGAGGCGCCTGGTTCGGCGTGTTGCCCTGGGTGCCATCCAGCGCCTGGGTGTACTCGATGTCGGTGAAGGTGTAGCTGCCCAGCAGCTTGAGGCGCTCGGCCAGCTGCAGATGGCCCTCCAGCTCCAGGCCACGCGAGCGAATCTCGCCCACCGAGGAATAGAAGTCCTCCTGGGGCAGCTTGGTCGCCACGTTTTCCTGGGTGATATGGAACAGCGAGGCGGTATAGAAGCTGGCGCTGCCCGGCGGCTGGTACTTAAGGCCCAGCTCCCACTGCTTGCCCTCGGTGGGCTCCAGGGGATTGCCCGCGGCGTCGTTGTAGGCGTTGGGATTGAAGGAGGTGGAATAGCTCAGGTAGGGCGCCAGGCCGTTGTCGAACAGATAGAGCGCTCCGGCACGGCCGCTGGCCTGGCCACGGCGCGCACTGCTGCGGGTGCCCGCCAGGCGATCCTCGATGCCGATTTCCACCCAGTCCTGGCGTAGACCCAGGGAAAAGCGCCAGCGATCCAGCTCGATGAGATCCTGCAGGTAGACGCCGGTTTGCTGCAGTTCGCGACGGTACTCGCTGCCGGGGGAGATAGTCACCTGGCCACCGTAGTTCGGCGCGAAGGCGTCCAGGGCATCCGCCGTGCCGCTGGGCCAATCCACATGGGTCCAGCGACGCTGGTAATCCAGTCCGGCGAGCAGGGTATGGCGGCTGCCGGCCCAGTCGAAGTCCGCCTGCACCAGATTGTCCAGGGTATAGGCGTGCAGGTTCTCGCGGCCGCCGGAGTAATAGCGATTGAGCAGGTTGCTGTCGCCAACATAGCCGTAGCCATAGACCTGCTCCAGCTCGACCCGCGACTTGGCGTAGCGGAAGTTCTGCCGCGCGCTCCAGACGTCGTTGAATCTGTGCTCGAACTGATAGCCAACCATCTGCTGGGTGCGTTCGAATTTGTCGTGGTCGGGTTCGCCGTCGAAAAAGTGGTTGCTGATGTAGCGGCCATTGCGGCGATAGAGGCTGCCTTCGGCTGGTACGCCACTGTGGTAGCCGCCATCCGGGTCCTTTTGCAGATAGGCCTGAAGGGTCAGGGTGGTATCGTCGCTCAGGTCGATGGCCAGGCTGGGCGCCAGGGCGTAACGCTCTTCTTCCACATGGTCGAACTGGGTGTCGCTGTGCTGCGCCAGACCCACCAGGCGATAGGCGATGCGCCCCTCCTCGTCCAGCGGACCGCCGAAATCGAAGCCGGCGCCATGCTGGCCGAGATTGCCCAGGGTGGCCTGGACCTGATGATAGGGCTGGTACAGCGGCTTCTTGCTGGTCAGGGCCACCAGACCGCCCGGCAGGCTGCGGCCATAGAGCACCGACGCCGGCCCCTTCACCACGTCGATGCGCTCGAGGAAATAGGGATCGACCTGCAGCGAGCTGAAGGTGCCGCTGTCGCCCATGGTCTTGAGGCCGTCGAGAAAGACATTATCGACGCTGTTGTCGGCGAAGCCGCGCATCACCACGTAGTCGTAGCGATTGGAGGCGCCGATCTGGCCGGTGAAGATGCCCGGGGTGTACCTAATGGCCTGCTGCACGGTCTTGGCACCCTGGTCATCGATCTGCTCGCGGGTCACCACCGAGACCGACTGGGAGGTTTCCAGCAGGCCCTTGCTGGTCTTGGTGGCCACGTCGCTATGGGTCGCCAGGTAGCCATCGGTCTCGCCCAGGGCATTGCCCAGGGCGAAGCCGGTCACCGTGGTGTCACTCAGGGAGGTCACTCCGGTCGCGGTCGCCGACTCCAGGCGATAACTGCCATCGGTCTGCCGCACCGCCTGCAGGCCACTGCCCTGGAGAATCTGCTGGAAGCCGTCGGCCGGTGTGTAGCGGCCCTGCAGCCCCGGACTGCGCCGATCTTCCAGCCCCTGGGCGGGGGCCGACAGCAGTACGCCGCTCTGGGCGGCGAAGGTGCTCACCACCGTGGCCAGACTGCCCGCCTCGATGCGGTATTCCTGCGCCAGGGGCGCCGCCTGGGCCAGGCCCGGGGACATGGCCAGGCCGGTGATGCCCAATGGCATGGTCAGGGCGAAGACGCGCAGGGCGCAGCGCAGCGGATGCAGGATGAAACGGGTATCGCGATGCATGGAGGGCCTCGAAACGGAGATCGTTTCCCCCAAGCCCCGCGAGCGCGAAAAAGGGGAACCACCCGCGCCATATTTTTTCAGGCGGGCACGATCTGCACCCACCAGGGCAGGCGCCGTTCCACCCGTACCGGCAGGCTGTCGGCCAGGGCCGCCAGCGCGCGGTCGGTATCCGCCAGCGGATAGCTGCCGACTACCCGCAAGTGGGCCACCGTGGCGGTGCAGGTCAGCAGGCCCGGTCGATAGCGACCCAGCTCCGCCACCAGCGCCGCCAGCGACCAGTCGTCGACCACCAGCCGCCCCTGGCGCCAGAGTTGCCGCCCCGGATCGACCGGGCCTAGCGGCTGTACGGCGGTAGCCGTCATCAGCGCCCGGGCTCCTTGCGCCAGGCTCTCGGGCCGGGCCTGGCGTGGCAGCAGCTGCAGAGCCCCACGATAGGCTGCTACCTCCAATCCCTCGTCACGCGCCTGGACCGCGCAGCAACCCGCCAAGAAGCGCACCCGGCCTGGCGTCGCCTCCAGCACCATGGGAGCCGTCCCCCCGCGGCTTTCGAACAGCGCCTCGCCGCGCAGCAAGCGCCAGTGATCCGCCGTGGCCCCGCGCGCGAGTTGGCTGTCGGTGTTGATCCAGACGTGCACCCCGGCGGCCAGGTCGAAGGCACGGATCTCGCCGACCGCCGTGCTCAGGTCGGCGCCCTGCCCCAGCCGCCAGTCGTCCGGCCGCGCCCAGCCCAGCGCCAGACCACCCAGGGCCAATCCCAGCACCTTGAGCGCCCGGCGCCGTCCCAGGGACTCGCGCCGCGCCAGGGCCATTCGCCCGGATGCAGGCAGACCGGTGAAGCGCGCACTGATTTCCTCCACCCGCGCCCAGGCCACGGCGTTGCGGCTATCCGCCTGCAACCAGCGTTCCCAGGCCCGCTCGGTAACGGGGTCCACCTCGTCGGCAGCCAGTTCGGCGAACCAGACCGCCGCCTCCTCCAGAGGTCCGCCACGACCGGGCGTCAGCGCGCTCAAGACACCAGTTCCAGGCAGTGCAGCATGGCCTGGGCCATGTACTTCTTGATCATCCGCTCCGACACGCCCAGCCGCTCGGCGATGACGCCATAGGTGAGCCCCTCCAGTTGCGCCAGCAAGAAGGTCTGGCGCACCCGGCCGGGCAGGCGGTCGAGCAGCGCATCGAGTTCGGTGAGGGTTTCCAGGATCAGGGCCTGGGCTTCCGGCGAAGGCTGCACGGCCTGCGGTTGCGCGGCGAGCGCGTCGAGATAGGCGCGCTCCAGGGCCTGGCGCCGCCAGTGGTTGGCCAGCAGGCCCTGGGCGACGGTCGCCAGGAAGGCACGGGGTTCACGCAGGCGTTCCAGCTCGGCTTCCCGGGCCAGAAGCCGCACGAAGGTGTCCTGAGCCAGATCGGCCGCCTGCCCCAGGCAACCCAGCCGCCGCTGCAGCCGCTCGCGCAGCCAGCCATGGTGGTCCAGGTAGAGGGTCCGGATATGTCCGTGCCGGTCGGACTCGAGCGTCTGCATCACCATCCTCGGAAGCAGCTGACTTCCGATAATGATAATGCTTCTCGATCACAAGATACAGGCCTGTCGCCGTCTCGCAGCGACGGGACAGCGCAGTGCTAGAGCGCTATCGGCTTGCGCCCGGCAAAGGCGTGGGTCAGGGTACCGCCGTCGACCAGGTCCAGTTCGCCACCCAGGGGCACGCCATGGGCGATGCGGGAAATGGTCAGGCCCTTGGGCGCCAGCAGTTGGGCGATGTAGTAGGCGGTCGCCTCGCCTTCCACCGTGGGGTTGGTGGCGATGATCATTTCCTGGAAACCGCCCTCGCTGACACGCCGTTCGAGCTCGGGTACGCCGATGGCGTCCGGGCCCAGCCCGTCGATGGGCGACAGGTGCCCCTTGAGCACGAAGTAGCGCCCGCGATAGCCGGTCTGCTCCACGGCGAAGACATCCATGGGGCCTTCCACCACACAGAGGATGCTGTCGTCACGGCGGCTGTCGGCGCAGAAGCCGCAGATCTCGTCTTCGCTCAGGGTGCGGCAGCGCTGGCAGTACCCGACCCCTTCCATGGCGGCGCTGAGGGCACTGGCCAGGCGCTGGCCACCCTGGCGTTCGCGTTCGAGCAGTTGCAGGGCCATGCGCTGGGCGGACTTCTGGCCGACCCCGGGCAGGACCCGGAGCGCATCGATCAATTGGCGAATCAGGGGACTGAAGCTCATGGACTACCGTACTGGAAGGCGGGAGAAACGGGTGCCCGACGGACACCCGCAGCTGAAACAACCTAGAAAGGCATCTTGAAGCCGGGCGGCAGCTGCATCCCGGAGGTCATGCCGGACATCTTGTCCTGGCTGTTCTGCTCGATCTTGCGCACGGCGTCGTTCACCGCGGCGGCGATCAGGTCTTCGAGGATTTCCTTGTCTTCCTGCATCAGGCTGTCGTCCAGGCTGACGCGCTTGACGTCGTGTCGGCCGGTCATGACGACGCTGACCAGGCCGGCGCCGGATTGACCGGTCACTTCGGCGTTTGCCAGCTCTTCCTGCATCTTCTGCATCTTTTCCTGCATCTGCTGGGCCTGCTTCATCAGGCCGGCCATGCCACCTTTCATCATGTCTGCTACCTCGAACTATGAATGGAAAACCGGTCAGGCTTGGGTGTCGACCGGCTCGATGGTACCCGCGCGCACCGTGGCGGCGAACTGTTGCATCATCTGGCGGATGAGCGGGTCGTCCTGGATCGACAACTCCGCCTGCCGCTGCCGCTCCGCCCGGCGCCGCGCGGCGGCCTGGGCGGGCGTCTCCTGCTCGGGGGTCTGGATGGTGACCTCGAGCGTAATGGGGCGTCCCTGCTGCTGGTTCAGGGCATCGTTGAGCCGGCGCTGCTGGTTGGCATTGAACAGGGCGCTCTGCGCCGGATCCAGGTGCAGGTGCCAGCGATCGCCGTCCATGGCTACCAGGGTGCAGTTGGCAGCGATACTGGCGGTCAGTCCGCCCAGCTTGAGATCGGGGAACAACGCCTGCCAATCGGCTGCCAGGCCCGTGGCCGGTTGCACCGCCGGCGCCGGCGCCGCGGCCACCGCTTCGGCAGTCGGCTCGCCGAGGCTGTCGAGATAGTCGTCCAGCCCCACCTCGTAGTAATCCTCGGCGGGTGGCGGCTCTTCGTCACCATCCAGATCGTCACCAGCGGTGTCCGCCGGCAGTTCGGCGATCACCGTGGCGTCCGGCGTCGTCTCGACCCGTGGCGTGGGCGCGGCGCTGGGCGCCGCCTGAGCGGCGGGCGCAGCGACCTGTATCACCGCTGCGGGGGCTGGCGCCGCTGCCGCCTTGACCTCTGCTTGCCCAGCCTCCTCCCAGGGAAGATCGACCGGCACTTCCATAGGGGTGGTATTACTTGCAGGTGACGACTCGGGAGCAGGCGCAGGGGTTGCCTGAGGCCTGGGGGCAGGCGTTGCGGCCACCGGAACCGCCGCGGCCACCGGACGGGGGTTGGAGTCAGCCGTGGCCGGGCTGGCTCCCGTCGTCTTTAGTGCCGGTCGCTCGGTAATCGCCGCGCCGGCAGGCCGGAAGGCCAACATGCGCAGCAGGACCATCTCGAAGCCATGGCGCGGCTCCGGAGCCAGCGGCAGATCGCGCCGGCCAACCAGACCCAGCTGGTAGTAGTACTGGACATCCTCCGCCGGCAGCGTCTGCGCCAGGCTCAGCACCCGCTCGCGATCGCCCTGGCCGTTGTCCACCGCATCGGGCAGCACCTGGGCGATGGCCACGCGGTGCAGCACATTGAGCAGCTCGGCCAGCACCCCGCCCCAGTCGGGGCCCTGCTCGGCCAGATGGCGAACCGCGTCCAGCACGGCGCGACCATCGCCTTCCAGCAAGGCCTGGAGTACGTCATAGACCTGGCCATGATCGAGGGTCCCGAGCATGGCGCGCACATCGGCGGCCAGCACCTTGCCCTCGCCAAAGGCGATCGCCTGATCGGTCAGGCTCATGGCATCGCGCATGGAGCCATCGGCCGCACGACCCAGCAGCCAGAGCGCATCGTCCTCGAAGGGAATGCCTTCCGCGGCGAGCACCTGCTGCAGGTGGGCAACGACCCGCTCCGGCGGCATGTTCTTCAGCGAGAACTGCAGGCAGCGCGAGAGAATGGTAACCGGCAGCTTCTGCGGATCGGTGGTGGCGAGCAGGAACTTGACGTGGGGCGGTGGCTCCTCCAGCGTCTTGAGCAGGGCGTTGAAGCTGTGGGTGGAAAGCATGTGCACCTCGTCGATGAGGTACACCTTGTAGCGACCGCGGGACGGCGCGTACTGCACGTTCTCCAGCAGCTCGCGGGTGTCTTCCACCTTGGTGCGACTGGCCGCGTCTACCTCGATGAGGTCGACGAAGCGGCCTTCATCGATCTCGCGGCACACCGAGCAACTGCCGCACGGCGTCGAGCTGACGCCGGTCTCGCAATTCAGGCACTTGGCCAGGATCCGCGCGATGGTGGTCTTGCCCACCCCGCGGGTGCCGGTGAACAGATAGGCATGGTGCAGCCGCTCGTTATCCAGCGCATTGATCAGCGCCTTGAGCACATGGGTCTGGCCGACCATTTCGCGGAACGACCGCGGGCGCCATTTGCGCGCAAGAACCTGGTAACTCATCGAGACCTGATCAGGAGAAGACGTGGGGGGAGCACATGCTAACGAAGAGGGGCCGCGATTGCATCCCGCGGCGTGGCATCGGGACGCCGCCACGCGGACGGCGACTACCTTGCCAGATGGAGGCAGCCAGGCGCATTTTCAAGCGATCAGGAGGGAAAACGGCACGCAAAAAGCCGTTTCAGGCACGTCGACAGTGGTCTTCGCCATCAGCCAGGACAACGCTGGAGACATAGGCTGCCAGGGCATCCAGCTGGCCGCGCAGGCGGCTCACGATGGCGTTCATTTTGAAGGGGTTGCTTGCCTCCTCGTTGGTCAGGTCGATCCTGATCAGCAGCAGGGGCTCGGAGGGGTGGTGGATCTGAGCGACCAGCGTCGCCTCGGTGTCGCGCCGGCAGTCGACACGATAGGGATGGAGGCCATTGCTCAGGGCGCGTCCTGCGCTTTCGAGTCCGTTCTTCACGATGAATCCTTGGACATTCGTCCAGTAATGATGGTGCGGTGCGCATGATGGCACAGAGCCATGAACCAAAACAGTGCATTTCGTCACGAAAGCCGTGTGGCGTACTTCGCGGAGCGCTGGAAGGCGAGACAGGAAAGGAAGGTGAAAAGCAGGAAGAGGAAAAGCGGGGGGCAGAAATGGAGGTGGCCCCGCCAGCCACACCCCGGCACACGACATCACCGCTGCGGCTGCTCCCTTCCGGGCCTGACCGGGTTCACGGTTGATCGTTGCGGGGGGACCGACAGAGCCACCATAACGCCTCACCCTGAGGTGAGGTGCATCATTCTACGCGGTTGGGGCGAAGTTGCAAGCCATACAAGGACTTAGGTTCGCCAAGGGACAACGGATAATACCTGGAACGGCAAAACTGTCCCGCTCCGGATCAAACGCCTACGACCTTTTGCTAGCGATAGCCAGACAAGGGTATTGAGCAAGGCGGCCACAGGATCGGACCACCCGTACCAGATCCAGTGAACACGAGCCGCCTCGGCCGCAGGTATTGTCCACACGACCGGAGCTTGCTCCTCTCGTTAGCGAACGCCCTGGGCCTCGAGGATCTGCAGGAAGGCGTCCTCGTCCAGCACCTTCACTCCCAGCTCGTTCGCCTTGGTCAGCTTGGACCCCGCCCCCGGACCGGCGACCACCACGGCGGTCTTGGCCGAGACCGAACCCGAGACCTTGGCGCCCAATGCCTCCAGGCGCTCCTTGGCCTCGTCGCGACTCATGGCCTCCAGCGTTCCGGTGAGCACCCAGGTCTGGCCGGCGAACGGCAGGCCCTGCACGGCCTGCCGGGTGCTTTCCCAGTGCATGCCGAAGGCCTTGAGCTGGGCCTCGATGGCCAGCGCCCGGGCGACGTTGTCCGCCTCGGCGAAGTACTCACGCAGCCCCTGCTTGGCCCGCTCGTTGAGACCGGCGAGGGTCTTGAAGGTCAGCCAGTCCTGCGAGCCCTCGATCAGGGCCGCCAGGCTGGGAAAGGCAGCGGCCAGGGTCTTGGCGCCGGTCTTGCCCAGAGAGGGAATGTGCAACTGGTCGAGGAAGTCGGCGAAGGCGGCATAGCCGGAGAATTCGGCGTGCACCTCACCCTCGTCCGCCAGCGCGATGCCGTTGGCCAGCAGCGCCTCCAGAACCTCGCGGTTGTGCGCGGACTGGAAGAAGTTGTGGATCTCGAAGGCCACCTCCGGCCCGATGTCCGGCAGATAGACCAGCACCTCCGGCAGCGCCTCGCGAATGCGCTGCAGACTGCCCAGGGCGCGTGCCAGGCGCTTGGCGGTCTCTTCGCCCACCTCGGGGATGCCCAGGGCGAAGATGAAGCGGGCCAGCGTTGGCTGGCGGCTGGCTTCGATGGCCGCCAGCAGATTGCGACTGGACACCTCGGCGAAGCCTTCCAGCGCGACCACCTGCTCGTAGGTCAGGGTGTACAGATCGGCGGGGGACTTCACCAGGTCGCGGTCCACCAGTTGCTCGACGATGCGATCGCCGAGGCCGTCGATGTCCATGGCGCGCCGCGAGGCGAAGTGAATGATCGCCTGCTTGAGTTGCGCCTGGCAGGCCAGGCGACCGACACAGCGATAGACCACGCCTTCGCTGATCGACTCCTTGCCCTTGCCGCGCTTGATCAGCTGGGTACGCTCCACCGCCGAACCGCACACCGGGCACTGGGTGGGGATCGCCACCGGCCGGGCATCCGCCGGTCGCCGCTCCGGCACCACCTGCATGATCTGCGGGATGACATCGCCGGCGCGGCGCACGATCACGCTGTCGCCGATCATCACGCCCAGCCGGGCGATCTCGTCCATGTTGTGCAGGGTGGCGTTGGTCACGGTGACGCCTGCCACCTGCACCGGCTTGAGCCGGGCCACGGGGGTGATGGCACCGGTACGCCCCACCTGGAATTCGACATTGAGCAATTCGGTCAGCTCTTCCCGGGCGGGAAACTTGTGCGCCAGCGCCCAGCGCGGTTCCCGCGCGCGGAAACCCAGCTCGCCCTGCCAGTCGAGTCGATTGACCTTGTAGACCACGCCATCGATCTCGTAGGCCAGGGCATCGCGGCGCTGGCCGATGTCCTGATAGTAGGCCCGACAACCTTCAGCGCCCTGCACCTTGCGCAGTTCGCGACTGATGGGAATGCCCCACTCCCGGAGCTGCTGAAGAATGTCGTACTGGGTGTCCGGCAGAGTCCCGCCCTCGACCCGCCCGAAACCGTAGCAGCAGAACTCCAGCGGCCGCTGGGCGGTGATCCGCGAATCCAGCTGGCGCAGACTGCCGGCCGCGGCGTTGCGCGGATTGGCGAAGGTCTTGCCGCCGCTTTCCATGGCCCGGACGTTGAGCGTCTCGAAACCGGCACGGGACATGAACACCTCGCCACGCACCTCCAGCACCGCCGGCCACCCTTCGCCCTGCAAGCGCAGCGGGACGTTGCGGATGGTGCGCACATTGGTGGTGATGTCTTCGCCGGTGGTACCGTCGCCGCGGGTAGCGCCGCGGGTCAACAGGCCGTTCTCGTACAGCAGACTGACCGCCAGCCCATCGAGCTTGGGCTCGCAGGTGTACTCGACACCGGAATCCGGTCCGGCGAAGTCGGTCTCGCCGAATTCCTCACGCAGGCGCTTGCCCACGCTGCGGTCGAAATCCTGCAGGTTCTCGTCGGCGAAGGCGTTGCCCAGGCTGAGCATGGGTACTTCATGGCGAATGGTGCCAAAGGCGGCCAGGGCCGAGCCGCTCACCCTCTGGGTGGGCGAGTCGGGTGTCACCAACTCGGGATGCTCGGCCTCCAGCGCCTTGAGTTCGCCGAACAGCCGGTCGTACTCGGCATCGGGCACGCTCGGCTCGTCCAGCACGTAGTAGCGGTAGTTGTGGGCGTCGATCTCGCTGCGCAGGGCGGCGATCCGGCTGACGGCATCTTGGGCGTCGGTCATGGCGGTCTCTCACTGTCGCCACCCAGGGGTGGCCCTGGCGGCACCCAGGGCGCCGCGGCAAAACTTACAAACAAAAAGAGCAGCCGAGGCTGCTCTTGGTTCGCTCCGGCGCGATCAGCGCTTGAGCATCAGGCTCTTGCGCTCGAAATCGACGATGCGCTGGCGATAGTGTTCGATGGTCTGGGCGGTCATGACGCTGCGCTGCTCGTCCTTCAGCTCGCCATTGAGCTCGGACGACAGTTTGCGCGCCGCTGCCACCATCAGGTCGAAGGCCTGCTTGGGATGGCGCGGACCGGGCAGACCCAGGAAGAAGCTCACCGCCGGGGTATGGAAGTCGTCGATGGCATCCAGGTCGAAGGTGCCCGGACGCACGGCATTGGCCATGGAGAACAGCACCTCGCCATTGCCCGACATGCTCTCGTGACGATGGAAGATATCCATGTCGCCGAAGCGCAGTCCGCTTTCCAGGATGCTCTGCAGCAGCGCTGGACCGGAAAAGCCCTTCTCGTCACGGGAGATGACGTTGATCACCAGCACCTCGTCCACCGGCGCCATGGCCGCCTGGCTGTTGCCCGTGCCGACGGGATCGCTGATCGGCTCGCGCTCGGGTGCCTTGCTGCTCAGCGGCTTGTCCTTGCGCGGCTTGTCGCGACCACGGGTGGCGACTTCATCGGAATCGACGGCCAGGCCTGCCAGGCTTTCATCGCTGGCGGACAGGTCGAAGCTGTCGGCACTGGGCTCTTCGCGGCGTTCATCACGGCGCTTGCGCTGGGTGGAGCGCGGTGGCGTCGGCTCGCCCGGATCATCCAGGGAGGGCTCCTTGGGCTCTATCACCCGTGTCGGGCCAACGATTTCCGGATCCTCGTCCTCGTGTTCCGGATGGTTGTTCAGCGACTGGTCAAGCTTGAACTTGAGCTTGCCCTTGCCGCTCATGCGACGCCAACCATCGAACAGAATACCGGCGATGACGATGACGCCGATGATGATCAGCCACTCGCGCAGACCCATATCCATGAAAAAGACATACCCCTGTGAAAATAATGGACCGACACCCGTCGGGAAACTTTGGAAAGTCGACGCTTGCGAGGTCTTTCCAAAACCTCCGAAACCTACGCCAAGTCAGTGTTCTTCCTAGCTTTTTCCACTTACCGCTAGCGCGGCCATAAGCTAGCACGACTGCTGCCAACTTTACACCGCCAAGCCGCGAGGCTGTGGGGTACTAGGCATCGACCATGGCCACCGCCTCTTCCACATCCACCGCCACCAGCCGAGAACAGCCCGGTTCGTGCATGGTCACCCCCAGCAGCTGATCGGCCATCTCCATGGCGATCTTGTTGTGCGTGATGTAAATGAACTGCACCTTCTCCGACATGCTCTTGACCAATCGGGCATAACGGCCGACGTTGGCGTCATCCAGGGGCGCATCCACTTCATCGAGCATGCAGAACGGCGCCGGATTCAACTGGAAGATGGCAAAGACCAGCGCCAGCGCCGTCAGGGCCTTTTCGCCACCCGACAACAAATGAATGGTGCTGTTCTTCTTGCCCGGCGGCCGCGCCATGATCGCAACCCCGGTATCGAGTAAATCTTCCCCAGTAAGTTCCAGGTAGGCACTGCCACCCCCGAAAACTTTTGGGAACAGGGCCTGCAGGCCATGATTGATCTGGTCGAAGGTGTCCTTGAAACGATTGCGGGTCTCCCGATCGATCTTGCGAATGACGCTTTCCAGGGTCTCCAGTGCCTCCACCAGATCGGAATTCTGGGCATCGAGATAGGTCTTGCGCTCGGCCTGCTGCTGATATTCGTCGATGGCCGCGAGGTTGATCGGCCCGAGTCGGGCGATACGCGCCGCAACCGCCTCCAGCTGCTCTTCCCAGGCGGCTTCGCTGGCCTCCGCGGGCAGGGCCGCGATCACCGTCGGCAGGT
This sequence comes from Pseudomonas sp. LA5, assembly GCF_028640825.1. Taxonomy (NCBI): domain Bacteria; kingdom Pseudomonadati; phylum Pseudomonadota; class Gammaproteobacteria; order Pseudomonadales; family Pseudomonadaceae; genus Pseudomonas; species Pseudomonas sp. LA5. The sequence continues at coordinate 4,157 of NZ_JAQYZY010000030.1, read as the reverse complement.
CGTAGCCGTCGGCCGCCAGCTGCTCGGCGAAGCCACTGCGCCGGGTCGCCAGGCCCTGCCACTCCAGGCGATGCTGCTCCAGCTGGCCGCGCAGCAGCGTCGCCTGCTGTTCCGCCTGCAGGCGCCGCCGCTCGAAATCACGCAACTCCCGATCGGCATCCTCCAGCGCCAGCCGCGCCGTGCGCAGCTCCTCGTCCACCTGCAGGCGCCGCTCCAGCAACTCTTCCAGGCGCAGGCGTAATTCGTCGAGGGGCTCGCCGCCTTCCTCCAGGTTGAGATTGAGCTGCTCGCAGCGCTCGCCGAGGCGCGCGGTCTGCAACTCCAGCCGCTCCAGCGCCTGGAGGGTCGACTGACGCTGGGCTCTCAGGGTGGTCAGCCGCACCGTCAGCTGATGCAGTTGTTCCTGAGCCTGGCGCTGGCGCTGGCGCGCCGTTTCCACCGCCTGCCGATGACGATCGCGCTGTTCCTGCAATAGCGCGCGCTGCTCGGTATCCACGGCCATGGCATCCAGGGCGTCCTGCAGGCGCAACCGGCATTCGCCCAACTCCTCCTGCTCATGCGCCAACTGCTGCTCGACATCCTTGAGCTCGGCCTCCAGCTGCCGGCGACGGATGCTCAACTGTTCAGCCCTTGCCTGTTGCGCGGACAGCTGGGCGCGCGATTCGGCCAGCCGCTGCTGCTCCTGCTGCTGGCGCCGCCGCGCCTCTTCGCGCTCGCCTTCCAGCCGCTGCTGGGCCGCGCGACGATCCTCCAGCCGCTCTTCCTGTAACGCGAGCGCCGCGCTCAGTTCCAGGCGCCGCGCCTGCAGTTCCTCCACTTCGCGTCCGCGGGCCAGGACACTGCCTTCGGCCGCCTGGGCACGCCGCACACGCAGGAAATGCCGGGAGACCCAGTAGCCTTCCGGCGTGATCAGACTCTGCCCCGGGGCCAGGGCCGGCCGCTGCGCCAGGGCTTCGTCGTAACTGTTCGCGATCAGCACCTGACCCAGCCAGGGCGACAGGTCGCGCGGTGCCTGCACCTGCTCCAGCAGGCTGCCCACCGCCACCGCTACCGAACCGGGCAGCGCGAGGTTCAGGGCGCCACTGGCGAAGGTGTCGAGCCGCAGGGACGCCAGATCATCCAGGCAGACCGCCTGCAGATCGCTACCCAGCACGGTTTCCACAGCCAGTTCCCAACCGGGGGTGACCTGCACCTCGTCGGCCAGCTGCGGCGCCTGGTCGAGCCCTTCGGCTTCGAGCCACTGGGCTACCCCGGTTGTGGGAGCGAGGGCCGCCTGCTGCAGGGCCTCCAGCGAGGCGATGCGACCTTCCAGCCGCTGCAACTCGCCCTGACGCTGACTCTGCTCGCCCGCCAGCCCCAGCAATTCTTCCCGCAGCCGCTGCAAACCCTCGGCGACCTGCAATTCCTGCTCGGCCAGGCCTTCCAGCAGCAACTCGTCTTCGGCGATCTGCTCTTCCAGCATGACCAGGCGCTCGGACGGACCGTCCTCGCCCAGCAGGGTGCGCTCGTCGCGCAGTCGACGCCGACGTTCCGTGCCGCGCTCCAGACTCTGTTCCAGCGAGCGGATGCGTGCCTGCTGCACGTCCGCTTCCCGCTGTGGCTCGACGCTCGCCGCACTGAGTGCCTCCCAGCGCTGCTGCCAGTCCGCCAGCGCCAGCTCCGCCTCTTCCAGCGCGGCACCGCCCTCCTCGCCCAGCTCCCGGGCCGCCTCTTCCTCGGGCTCGAGCATCGCCAGCTCTTCCTCGAAGGTGGCGAGCAGCACCCGGTCGTGCTCCAGGTGGGACTCGGCTTCGCTGCGGGCCTGTTCGGCTTCGCGCAGATCGTCCTGCAACTGCCGCTGGCGCTGCTGACCATGCTGGATGGTCTGCTCCAGGCGAGCGATGTCACCCCCCAGGGAGTAGAAGCGGCCCTGCACCAGGTTGAAGGCTTCGCTCAGCTCGTGATGACCGTCGCGCAGCCGCTCGATACCGGCATCCGCCTGGCGCTGCTCGGCGGTCAGGGCCTCGAGCGCGGTCTCCTGGTCGCGGATCGCCTTTTCGCGCTGCTCGACGCGACCATCCAGTTCGCGCCAGCGCACCGCCTGCAACTGCGCCTTGAGTTGCCGCTCCTCCTGCCTGAACGCCTGAAAGCGCTCGGCCGACTGCGCCTGACGGTGCAGCCGCTCCAGCTGACGCTCCAGCTCTTCGCGCAGGTCGGTAAGACGGGCGAGATTCTCCTGGGTGCGGCGGATGCGATTCTCGGTCTCGCGCCGCCGCTCCTTGTACTTGGAGATGCCGGCGGCTTCCTCGATGTAGTGCCGCAGATCCTCCGGACGCGCCTCGATCAGCTTGGAGATCATTCCCTGCTCGATGATCGAATAGCTGCGCGGGCCGAGGCCGGTACCGAGGAAGATGTCGGTGATGTCGCGCCGGCGGCACTTGGTGCCGTTGAGAAAATAGGTGTTCTGGCCTTCGCGGGTCACCCGCCGGCGAATGGAGATTTCCGCGTAGCTCGCGTACTCCCCCACCAGGGTGTGGTCGGAGTTGTCGAAGATCAGTTCGATGGAGGCCTGGGACACCGGCTTGCGGCTGTTGGAGCCGTTGAAGATGACGTCGGTCATCGACTCGCCGCGCAGATTCTTGGCCGAACTCTCGCCCATCACCCAGCGCACGGCGTCGATGATGTTCGACTTGCCACAACCGTTGGGGCCGACCACCGCTGCCATGTTGCTCGGGAAATTCACCGTCGTCGGATCGACGAAGGATTTAAATCCCGCCAGCTTGATCGACCTCAACCGCATATCAGGAGCCCTTGTCCACCGCGCCGTGCCAACCGCAGGCGAAAGGGTGAAAGTCTACCACTGGCGACCACGACTGCCGTCGCCGCGCATGAACTTATTTCCAGGCGTTCTGCACGCTGTCGGGACGACAGGCTATAGTCCTGCACCCCCACTCGCAGGATGCCCCCATGCAGATCCTTCGCCTCACCCTGCTCGCCGCCGCCCTGGCGGCCAGCACCCAGATCCTGGCCGCCCCGCCGCTGCTCAACGTCTCCTACGACGTGATGCGTGACTTCTACAAGGACTACAATCCGGCCTTCCAGGCGCACTGGAAAGCCGAGCACGGCGAAACGCCGGTGATCCAGATGTCCCACGGCGGCTCCAGCAAGCAGGCGCGCGCGGTCATCGACGGTCTGCAGGCCGACGTCATCACCATGAACCAGGTGACCGACATCCAGGCCCTGGCCGATCGCGGCCTGGTGCCCAAGGACTGGGAAAGCCGCCTGCCCGATCGCAGCGCGCCCTTCACCTCGGCCACGGTACTCATCGTGCGCCAGGGCAATCCCAAGGGCATCCATGACTGGTCCGATCTGCTCAAGGATGGCGTCCAGGTGATCGTGCCCAATCCCAAGACCTCCGGGAATGGTCGCTACACCTATCTTTCCGCCTGGACCTACGCCCTGCGCCAACCTGGTGGCGATGAGAAAGCCCGCGGCTTCGTCGCCGAGCTGTTCAAGCACGTACCCATCCTGGATACCGGCGGTCGCGCCGCCACCACCACCTTCATGAAGAACCAGCAGGGCGATGTCCTGGTGACCTTCGAGAACGAAGCCGAGATGATCGCGCGGGAATTCGGTCGCGGTGGCTTCGAGGTGGTCTATCCGAGCATCTCGGTGCAGGCCGAGCCGCCGGTGAGCGTGGTCGACAGTGTCGTCGACAAGAAGGGCACCCGCGCCGAGGCCGAGGACTACCTCAGGTATCTCTGGTCCGACGAAGGCCAGAAGATCGCCGCGGACAACTTCCTGCGTCCGCGCAATGCCCAGATTCTGGCGCAGTACGCCGATCGCTTTCCCAAGCTCGAACTGATCGATGCCCAGAAGGAATTCGGTGCCTGGAGCGGCATCCAGAAGAACCACTTCGCCGATGGCGGGGTCTTCGACCAGATCTATACGCCCCAGTGACGGGCTCGCGCCCGGCCTGATGCCGGGCGTCTGGCGGACCGGAAAGACGCGCACACAAAAACACCGCCCTGAGGCGGTGTTTTTGTGTGTTTGGAGCGGGAAACGAGACTCGAACTCGCGACCCCGACCTTGGCAAGGTCGTGCTCTACCAACTGAGCTATTCCCGCAATATGGCGTCCCCTAGGGGACTCGAACCCCTGTTACCGCCGTGAAAGGGC
>NZ_JAQYZY010000029.1:0-12366 GCF_028640825.1 Pseudomonas sp. LA5 | reverse complement strand
ATCAGCAGCGGCCGCAGCAGTCTCGGCCTGAATGAAGTCATGGTCATGCAAGAACTCCGCACCCGGTCTGATCCCGGGATCTGTAGCGTCATGGGGAAGTGAAGAGCGGGCCATGGAGGCGTTCGAGGCGAGCCCAGGCGGCGATCTGCGCCCGCTGGGCGAGCAGGTACTGCCCCCGCGCCGCAATGAGGACGCGCTGGGCTTCGAGCACATCCAGCTGGGCAAAACGACCCAGCGAGAAGCCGCGCGTGAGGTCATCGACCGTGCGCTGGCCCGCTGGCAGAACGCGGTTGCGCAGGTCGTCGACGTCAGCCGATGCGCTACGCCAGTCGCGCAGTGCCTGAAGGGTTTCGGCCTGAACCTGCAGCTCGGTCGCTCGCTGGAGATCGCGGGCCTGATCGGCACGACTGGAGGCCGCGAGCAGGTTGCCCTGGTTGCGATCGAACAGCGGCAGCGGAAGCGAGAAGCCCACCAGATTGACCCGCTCCCCCTCAAGCTCGTCGTACTGACTGCCAAGGCTCACCCGCACGTCCGGATAGCGCTGGCTGCGCTGCAGATCGACGTCGGCATCCCCGGCGGCGACCTGCCGCCGGGCCTTGAGCATCGCCGGCGTCTGGCGGATGGCCTGCAGCAGCCGGGCTTCGCCGGGAGGTGCGGGCAGACGATCCAGGTCACCGACCGGCTCACCGAGCTCTGTCACGGAGACACCCAATTGGCGGGCAAGACTCACCCGCGCGTTGTCACGCTGCTGCAGTGCGCGTCTCAGCTCCAGCCGCTGGGTGACCTGTTCTACCTCCGCGCGGGTACCCGATACCGGTGAAATCTTGCCCGCTCGAATTTGCGCCCCTGAGCTGTCCAGGCTGCGCTGTGCCAGTGCCTGCGATTGCTCGGCGAGCCGCACCCCTTCAGCGGCCAGTAACAACTCGTAAAAACTCTGGATGACGTCCGCCCGGAGGGCATAGCGTCGCGCCTCGAGGTCCGCATTGACCACGCCAGCGTTGGCCTCGGCCACCGCCACCCGGGCGGCGCGCTTGCCACCCAGTTCAAAGGGCTGGGTGAGCGTGAGACTGCGCGTCTGACTGGCAGAGCGCGTGTCCTCGACCTCGAAGGCGAGTTCCGGGTTGGGCAGGAGGCCTGCCTGCTGCCGTGCACCTGCGGCCGCGGCGGTCTCCTGGCGGGCCGCCAGGTAGTCGGGATTGTCGCGCAGGGCCTGGGCCAGCGCCTGCTCCAGGGTCAGCGATGAGGCCTGGACCGGTCCGCCGGCGAGCAGCAGACCTAGCCCCAGCGCCAGACCCATCAGGCGCCATGGGGCGGGATATCGACATGGAAGGGATAACGGCACTGCAGCGACTCCTGTGCAGAAGGCGCGACGTTCGAAGAGATCGTCGCGTGATAGCGGAGCCGACTCTAGGGAGCGCCACCTATCGCTCCGGTGACGCCAACATTACAAAGCTGTAAGGAAGTTGCCGCCGTCCAGGTATACCGGCACGCTTGATCGCTTGACTCTCTAGCGGCTACAGGCTTCAGCCTCCGCAACATCCTCGACACGACTGATACAGACGATGCGCTTACTGATAGTGGAAGACGAAGCCCGCGCCGCGGATTATCTGCAGCAAGGCCTCACGGAGAATGGCTATGTGGTTGATCGCGCCGCGACCGGGATTGATGGTCTGCATCTGGCTCTGCAGCAGGATTACGACCTGATCCTGCTGGACATTAATCTGCCGACTATGGACGGTCTGGAGGTCCTGGAATTGCTGCGGCGACGCAAGCAGACCCGCGTGATGCTCCTAACGGGCCAGAGCCGAACCAGCGAGCGCGTCCGAGGACTGGACGCCGGCGCTGACGACTATCTGACCAAGCCGTTCGAGTTTCCGGAGTTGCTCGCCCGCATCCGCGCGTTGCTCAGACGCGGCGAAACGCGAGTGGTCAGTGATACCCTGCACCTGGCCGATCTTGAGCTGCATCCCTTTCGCCATCGTGCGTTTCGCGGGGACCAGCGCATCGACTTGACCAGCAAGGAATTCGCGCTGCTTCACCTGCTCATGCAACGCCAGGGCGAAGTGCTCTCCCGCACCGAGATCATCTCGCGCGTTTGGGACATGAATTTCGACTGTGACACCAATGTGGTGGAAGTCGCCGTTCGACGCTTGCGGATGAAGGTCGATGAGCCCTTCGGGGAGGCGCTTATCCATACAGTACGAGGCGTTGGCTACGTGATGGAGCGCCGTTCATGAGACCCATGAGCCTCGCCCTGCGCCTGGGGATGATCGTCACGAGCGTGGGCTTGCTGCTGGCTATCATCTTGGTCGTTATGGTGTACAGCGTTCTAGAGCGGGAGCTTGATAAGCGTGCTGTTGACCAGCTGCAAGCCAAATTAGGGCAGATCCAGCACAGCCTGGAAGAGCGTCCTGCAAATCCTACCAAAGCGCCTTGGCAGCACGTACTAGCTGACGCTCTGCTCGGCCACGATGAGCTGTCGGTCACCGTGCTTTCGGCGGAAGAGGACACACCCCTGTATGGGCTTGGCTCCCATGCCTATGCCGATGAGCTACGGCCGGGCCGTTGGCCAGACGCCCAGACGTTGGCCTGGCATTCTGATGACGGCCACGATCTATTAACTATCCGGACTAGCCTGACCATCCCATCGCTGCCTCCACTACAGCTACTGCTCAGCCAGGACCGCAGCAGTGATAGATTTTTGTTGGATGCTTTCCTACGTGCAGCCTTGATAAGTCTGCCGATTCTGCTACTGCTGATTGGCGCCGCGGCGTGGTGGACGGGTTATCAGGGCCTTGCGCCGTTACGCCACTTCCGCCGTACTGCCCGTGCGATTACTACCCGGCAGCTGACATTGCGAGTGGATGACACCAATCTGCCTGCAGAAGTAGCTGATCTAGCCATCGCGCTGAACACGATGTTGGAGCGCCTCAATACGGGCGTGCAGCAACTAGACCGCTTTGCAGACGACGTTGCCCATGAATTGCGCGCCCCGCTCGGGATCCTCATAGGTCGAACGCAGATGGTACTTAGCCGGAAGCGTGACGAGGCCACGTATCAAAAGGCCTTGGAGGACTCCCTAGACGAACTGGACCGCTTGAGCCGTATTGTCGCGGACATGCTCCTCCTCGCGCGTCTGGACAGCCACGAACCGCTAACCTCACTGAGCCAAGTGGCCGTCGAGCAAGAGACACTTAAGGTCTGTAGCCTGTTTGAGGCTTATGCCGAAGCGCGCGAAATAGAGCTAGTAGTCAAAGGACAGCTTCAAGTCGAGGGCGACAAGTTGATGATCCAGCGTGCGCTATCGAACCTGCTATCAAACGCTATTCGCCACGCTTATCCAAGAACGGCTGTGATAGTAGAGCTTGGCGCGCAAGAGGAAGGTGGTGGATGGGCAGCTGTGATAAACCAAGGATCTCCCATAGATCCGGATGAGTTATCGAATGTCTTCAATCGCTTTTACCGGGCTGGCGATCAACCTACAGGCGGCAGTGGATTAGGGTTGGCGATCGTCCGCGCGATTATGATTTCTCACCGGGGCCTGGTGCAGGCCGAATCTCATAATGGAATGACGCGCTTCACGCTGACATTTCCTCCAGCAATTACGCCCGTAACCAACTTTGATGAACAAGGCGAAGCGGAAGCGCTTTGTTCCCCCACCAATAGATAGGTGTGAGCACGATGCTGGTCGATATGGCAGCGTAGACATGTCAATAACTAACCCGGAGCTGTTATAGACAGGGCTGCATATGCAGGACTTCCCGACCAGCGTCTTTCTGCAGACGAACTACAACGTCTTCCAATGCAGCAAGCAGCGCGAGGATACTCGGGCAACCTGTTTATTCGTTTTTACGCATATACGAATGTACACATACCCCTGCCCATGAAGCTGCTTATCTCGCCCGAAACGATCGAGGTGCTGAAGCAGACCTTACGGCCTGCCCGAAGGCTGGGTAACCCAGTAACTGCAGTTGTGATTGGCGCGAGGATTTGCCGTGGGACACCTTTCAAACCCTCCCGGTCATCAACGAGGAATGCCAGCTTATTGGCGCAGCAACCTTAGCCCGTTGCCCACTACCAAGAGGCTGGCTCCCATATCGGCGAATACGGCCATCCACATGGTTGCTTGCCCAGTGAAGGTCAGCAGCAAAAAAGCGGCTTTTAGGCCAAGTGCAAGCACGATGTTTTGCAAGAGCACCTGAGCGGTGGCGCGAGAGAGCTTCACAAAGGTTGGAATCTTGCGCAGATCATCGTCCATGAGGGCCACGTCTGCTGTCTCGATGGCCGTGTCGGTGCCCGCAGCCCCCATCGCAAAGCCAATGTCGGCGCGTGCCAATGCCGGGGCATCGTTGATACCGTCTCCTACCATGCCGACCTTACTGGACTGGGCAAGCTGTTCGACTTCGCGCAGCTTGTCGGCCGGTAGCAGGTTACCTTGGGCGCGATCTATTCCGGCCTGAGCAGCAATCGCTTGGGCGGTATGTGGATTATCGCCCGTCAGGATCACGGTCTGGATACCCAGCGCATGCAGCTCGGCTATCGCATTGCGGCTGCTGTCCTTGATGGTGTCGGCGACAGCGAAGATCGCCAGTACATCGTCAGCCCCTACCAGCATCACCACGGTCTTGCCCTCGCTTTCGAGCGCCGTGATGCGCTGTTTCAGGTCCGAGGAGCACCCCCTCAATTCGTCGACCATTCGATGGTTTCCAAGATGATAGGTCTGTCCATCGATCACACCGCGTACGCCCTGGCCAGGCAGCGCGGCAAACTCCCCGACCTCTCGCAGCACCACACCGTCGCCAACGGCGGCTTTCGCGATGGCTTTGGATACCGGATGGTCAGAGCGGCTAGCGAGACTCGCTGCAATGCTGCGACTGCTATCGGTCAAGGCGCTGTTCAAGGAGATAGCGTCGGTCTGCTCGGGTTTGCCGTGGGTGAGCGTGCCGGTCTTGTCCAAGGCTAGCCACCGCAGCTTGCGACCATCCTCCAGATAAACGCCACCCTTGATGAGGATGCCTTGGCGTGCTGCGGCAGCCAGTCCGCTGACGATGGTGACCGGAGTGGAAATGACCAAGGCGCAGGGGCAGGCCACCACCAGCAGAATCAGGGCCCGATAGAGCCAATCCATCCAAGCTGCGCCCAGAAGCAGGGGAGGTAGTACCGCCACGGCAATTGCTAGCACGAAAACGGCAGGCGTATACCAGCGGGCGAATTGATCGACGAAGCGCTGGGTTGGAGCGCGGCTGCCTTGCGCCTCTTCCACCATTTGGATGATGCGTGCCAAGGTGGAGTTGCCGGCCACCGCCGTGACGCGATATTCGAAGGATCCAGACTCGTTGATAGTGCCGGCATAGACCGGATCGCCGGGGGCCTTTTCAACGGGAAGGCTTTCCCCAGTGATCGGCGCTTGGCTCACGGTGGAGCCGCCCTCTAGCAGCACACCATCGAGCGCGATGCGCTCGCCCGGCCGCACCCGCACCCGGCTACCGATAGCGACCTGCTTGGCCTCCACATCGAGCCAAGTACCGTCAGGCTGCTGCACCGTGGCTTGTTCGGGGGCTAGATCGAGTAGGTCCCGGATGGCATTGCGGGCACGATCCAGCGATTTGGCCTCAATGACCTCGGCGAGGGCGAATAACACCATCACCATCGCCGCTTCCGGCCAATGGCCGATCAACATGGCCCCGGTGACGGCAATCGACATTAGGGCGTTCATGTTGAGATTGCGGTTCTTAAGCGCTATCCAGCCCTTTTTGTAAGTGGACAACCCACCCAGGGAGATGGCAATCAACGCCAGTACCAGGACCGACCAATGATTGCCACCTAGATACCAGTACATGCCCTCAGCGGCTATTGCAGCAGCAAGAGAGAAGCCGAGCGGCAGCCACGGCGTCGAGTCGCTATAGGCCCTTGATGGTGGAGTGCGATAATTCTGGGTGTCCAGCTCCTGAGCTTCGAAGCCTAGCGACTGGATCGCATCGAGTACCTTGGCTAGCGCGCTGGCGGTATGACGCACAGTCAATGTGCGCTGCATCAGATTGAAGTCCAGATCAACTACACCAGGAAGAAGGGTGAGCTTTTTCCGAATCAGGGTCTCTTCGGTAGGGCAATCCATCTGGGCTATGCCAAGACGGGTAATCTGCGTGCTCGGGTCGTCTCCCTGACGCACCGCCTGCATACCGACCGCTGACAAGGCTTCTTCCAATGGGGTCAGCGAAGGCAGGTTGTGCCGTACGATCAGCGTGCGCTTCATCAGGTTGAATTCCAAGCCGACAACGCCGGACAAGCCCCCCAGCTTGCGCCGAATGAGCGCTTCCTCTGTGGGGCAGTCCATATTCTGAATAAGGTAGTGAGCTTCCCTAGCCTCGGCCAGGGCGCTGGCCGTCGGTTCGGGCGTAAGAAGAGGGCCTGACGCAGCCGAGCTGCAACCGCACCCCTTTGATCCGCAATCGCTCATGTCAGCCCCCACTTTCACCGTTGAATGGGGAGCATTACAATCCCTATAGTTACTATAGAGTCAAGCACTCAAGGCGGCCGAAGTGGACATGAGGATTGGGGAGCTAGCCCGGCTCACAGGATGCGAAGTTGTGACCATCCGCTACTTCGAGAAGGAAGGGCTGTTGTCGGAGCCAGCACGTAGCGCCGGGAATTACCGGTTGTACAGCAAGGCACACCTTGAGCAATTGCAGTTCGTTCTGCACTGCCGCACGCTGGACATGACGCATGCCGAGATTCGTGCCCTGCAGGGCCTGCGCGAAAACCCAAGGCAGGACTGTAGCGAGGTCAACGCGCTGCTGGATTCCCATCTCCAGCAGGTGGAGGCGCGGATCGTGGCATTACTGCAGCTAAAGCAGCACATGACTGCCTTACGTGAAAGGTGCGGTGGAGCGCGCCCCATCGAGTCCTGCGGTATTCTGCAAGGGCTAGCGGATTGTTCTTTCCATACCCCAGGGCCTATTAGGACTAGTGAGCCTTGAGCCCACATTGGATATATCCGAACTCTGCAGGGAGACACTGAGCAGCAGCATGAGCACCCATTTCAGCTTTCTACTCTGAAGCCCCGTATCCCAACGCTCTGTGCATACCTATTGAGCGCGTCGAGCGACCGAAACACTCTCACCAATTCGCGCCGGGAGCGGAGAGGAAAATGTCGGCTTTCTTTGCTGTAGCGTACCTGTAGCTGCCATCCATGCCCCTCAGGGCCTGGAGTAGCACGCACATCCCAAGCGGCCCCGGCTGCAACTAGGGCGGCCAGGCCCTCAGCGCTAATCGACTGACGCATGACGGTTGCGCTTTGGGACGCAACTGGTGATTGCTGGGCTGGCCGCGCGTTCTGGAGATCAGCCCTGATACGCCGGTGTCCCGGTAACGCTGCACAAGGCAGTGAACCTGCCGTGTTGTCAGCTGCAGCCGCTGGGCAGCGCGGGTAGGCGTGATAAAACCCTCGGTCACCGCCTGGATGACCTTGAGACGATCTACTTCGCGTAGGCTCATCGTGATCCGCTCGTGGGCTGACATCCTGATCGCTCCGTATCGCTAGCAAAGCCGGTAGGCTAGCGACCACAGGTGATCGGGACATTTCTATTTGGCTGGATCGCGACATTACTACTTGGCCGTAACACGCCGTTTCAAGGCTCAGTACAGATGTCGTTGCGCCGGCCAAGTAGAAATGTCAAAACAAGAGGTCAGTCGAACAGACCTGGACTCAGTTTCTGCCGTTGCGCTGGGCTAGCTTGGTTAGCGCCCAGCGATCATTCCATTCGCTCGGGGCTAGATAGAGCGCTGATTGACCCTGGCCGATAAAGCGTCCGCGCTTTCTTTTCGCTCCGAGTAGCGATCAACGAGGTAATCCTCACGGCCACGAACCAGCAAAGTAAACTTCACCAATTCCTCCATCACATCGACCACACGGTCGTAATACGCGGAAGGCTTCATTCGGTCCGCGTCGTCGAACTCTAGATAAGCCTTCGGCACAGACGACTGATTCGGGATGGTCAGCATGCGCATCCACCGCCCGAGAATCCGCATCTGGTTCACCGTGTTGAACGACTGAGAGCCACCGGAAACCTGCATGACGGCGAGTGTCTTGCCCTGCGTGGGCCGTACGGCGCCCAGGGTCAGGGGAATCCAGTCGATTTGCGCCTTGAGTACCGCAGACATGGCGCCGTGACGTTCCGGCGAACACCACACCTGCCCCTCTGACCAGAGCACCAGGTCGCGCAGCTCTTGCACCTTGGGGTGGTCGACCGGTGCGTCATCGGGGAGTGGTAGCCCGGATGGATCAAAGATCACGGTCTCGGCGCCCATGAGCTGGAGCAGACGTGCGGCCTCTTGCGTCAGCAGGCGGCTGAATGAACGCTCCCTGTTCGACCCATAGAGTAGAAGGATTCGTGGCTTGGTATCAGAGGTGTCTGAAAGCCCCAACCTGTTTGTGCTGGGCAGATCCAGCAGCGACAAATCGAGGGCCGGCAAGGTCTCGGCAGATTCCATCTCTAAATCGCTCATCACAGTGCTCCGATCCGATCCAGCGCCTGCTTCAGCTCCGCGCCCTGAAGCGCTACTAGATCCAGCGCGAAGAATGCTGCGAATCGCCTTTTGATGTGCTCAACAGTTGCGTCGAAAGCGGCCTGGATAGCCTCATCGCTGCCTTCTACATCGGAGGGGTCAGATAGTCCCCAGTGGCTCTTAATGGCTGGGCCAAAATACACCGGGCAAGGTTCACCGCCAGCCTTGTCACATACGGTGATGACGATATCGGGGGGAGTGTCGGCGAACACCTCAGATCCCTTGCTGTACAGGCCCGACGTGTCGATGCCCAAGCCTTGCAAAGTGCTTACCGCTCGTGGATTGAGTTTACCACTCGGGAAGCTTCCCGAACTGATAGCCGTAAAGCCGGCCGGCGCCATCTGGTTGAACAACCCTTCGGAAAGAACGCTGCGGCAGCTATTGGCCGTACACATGAACAGGATCTTCATAAGGTGACTCCTAAGCAGTGATGCTCAAACGCACGGCAAGGGCTGCCAGCGTCGTGAGCAGAATGGGAAAGGTGAGGACACAGCCAACCTTGAAGTAGTAACCCCAGGTAATGCGGATGTTTTTCTGAGCCAAGACATGCAACCACAGCAGCGTTGCCAGACTGCCAATAGGCGTGATCTTCGGGCCCAGGTCGCAGCCAATGACGTTGGCGTACACCATGGCTTCATGCACCAGTCCGGTCACGCCGCTGCCCTGGATCGACAAAGCGCCGATCAGCACGCTGGGCATGTTGTTCATGACAGAGGACAGCAGCGCAGCGGTGAAGCCGGTGCCCAACGTGGCAGCCCACAGGCCATGATCGGCAAAGGTGGCAAGCAACGAGCTGAGCCCCTCCGTCAGCCCGGCATTTTTCAACCCATAGATCACTAGGTACATGCCAAGTGAGAACAGCACGACCTGCCAGGGCGCATTTAGCAACACCTTACGTGTCGAGATCACATGACCCTTCGTTGCAATGATCAGCAGCACTAACGCACAGGCGGCGGCAACAGCGCTGATAGGAATGCCAAGCGGCTCAAGAGCGAACAAGCCGACCAGTAGGAGCAACAGCACCCACCAGCCAGCAATAAACGTAGGGCGATCCCTGATCGCCTGCTCTGGTCGGCGTAGCACCTCCGGTGAATACGAAGGTGGCACCTCTTTTCGATAGAACCACCAGAGCATCCCCAGGGTCGCCACTACGCTTACCAGATTCACCGGCCACATGATCGAGGCGTATCGAGCGAACCCTATGTCGAAGAAATCCGCGGAGACGATGTTCACCAGGTTTGAGACAACCAGGGGCAGGCTGGCCGTGTCGGCAATGAACCCAGCGGCCATAACGAAAGCCAGGGTTGCTGCCGGACTGAAGCGCAGCGCAGTCAGCATCGCGATGACGATGGGGGTCAGAATCAAGGCTGCGCCATCGTTGGCAAATAGCGCTGAGACGGCTGCCCCGAGGAGCACCATGAGCACAAACAGGCGCGCACCGCTGCCCTGGCCCCAGCGAGCCACGTGAAGTGCAGCCCACTCGAAAAAGCCCGCCTCATCCAGCAGAAGGCTGATGATGATGACCGCGATGAACGTCGCGGTGGCGTTCCACACGATGTGCCAGACCAATGGAATGTCGCTGAGCATAACCACACCCGTCAGCAAGGCGAGTATCGCTCCAGCCGACGCGCTCCAGCCCACGCCAAGCCCGCGAGGTTGCCAGATCACCAGCACCAGCGTGATGAGAAAAATTGAAATTGCCAACAGCATGTCAGGTCTCCGAAGTCACTTAGCAACAGGAAACCCGGCGTACCGGACGACCTTCCATCGAAGCAAGGCGGCCCTGATCTTCGCCAAGCCAAGAGCGGTTCGCCTCGAGCGTTGCCTGGAGCACTTCCATTGCCCATTGAGGCAGCTCGGGATGAATGCGGTAATAGATCCACTGACCTTGACGGCGATCCTCCAGCAAACCGCAGACGCGGAGTTGAGCCAGGTGGCGAGAGACCTTCGGCTGGCTATCGTCGAGCGCCCAAATCAATTCGCAAACGCATAGCTCGCCCTCAGCGGCGAGCATGAGCATGATCCGGGCTCGGGTTTCGTCACCGAGGCATTTGAAAAAGGTGTGCGGCTGAAGGTACATGGGCAGCCTTTATATCTGTGATTTCGAATATTCGAATTTACAGATGTATTCGAGCCTTTGGAAGGTGCTTATCCGGCCGAAGTGACCGCGAATGCAAAGGCAGGTCTCCCCGGTCGCTCCCTGGGTTGGCAGCCGAGTCCCCTAGTTCTCCACCCTATACCTGCGTATTCCAACACTTTGCGCGTACCGGTTGAGCGCATTCAATGACCGAAACACCCTCACCAATTCGCGCCGGGAGCGGAGAGGAAAATGTCGGCTTTCTTTGCTGTAGCGCACCTGTAGCTGCCATCCGTGCCCTTCAGGGCCTGGACTAGCACGCACATCCCAAGCGGCCCCGGCTGCAACCAGGGCGGCCAGGCCCTCAGCGCTAATCGACTGACGCATGACGGTTACGCTTTGGTAGTGGGCTTTTGTGAAGAGCAGCTAGGAGGTCCTCTGGCATCAACTCTTTTGCTTTTTTCTTCGCCGGCTCTGAGCGTTGGGCTTTAGTAGGCCTTGGATTGCCAGGTACCGAATGAGAGCGCCGATTGTCGCGCTGCTCTTGCATCAGTTGCGCCACTTGCAAGACGTGCCCCAGCCGTTTGTTCTCGACGATAGCGCCTTGGTTGACCTCAGGCAGCTGATCGAGAATGCCGTAAGGCAAGGCAGCGCCTTCCGATCGCACCTCGATCCGGCCGTCCGGGTAGTGATAGATCTCTACGTAGCGGCCAGCCAATGCTCGGGTTTGCGGCGTATCGTGCAGAACATAGAGGCGCTTGTCGTATTGCAGCGTTAGGCTTTTCGACACTCGACGCGGCTCTCGCCACGTCAAGACTAGAGTCAGGTCCTCGTCGTCACGTACTGCGCGGTGGGCATCGAAATCAGAGCGGGCCGGTTTGGCGAAGCGCCGGTTGTAATCAGCCATGAACAACGGCAGATAGGCGTTCGCCGCCTCGACAGTGCTGAGATTTCGTAGTCGCAGCTCCTTGACCAGGCGATCCTGCAGGGTGAGATGGGCACGCTCGACGCGCCCCTTGGCCTGGCTGGAGTTGGCGCAGAAAGTATCGATGTTCAGCTCGAACATGGCCCGAGCGAAATGCGTGTGACCAGCACCGCCCCTGGGCATCCTTGCTATTGACCCGGAACACGCTGGCCTTGTCGCTGTAGAGGGCGACAGGCTTGCCATGGTGTTCCAGATAGGCACGGGTGGCCTGGAAGTAGCTGAAGGTCGATTCGCTACGGGTGAACGCCAGGTGCATCAGGCGACTGGTGGCGCCGTCGATGTAGACCAAGAGGGTGCACGCCGGCGCACGATCCTCGAACCAGCGATGATCGCTGCCATCAATCTGGATCAGCTCGCCGAGGCAAGCTCGGCGATTACGTGGCTGGTACACCTTAGGCGGTCGTGCCCGACGCGGCGTCCACAAGCCGGCATCCATCATGATGCGCCGAACCGTTTCCTTGGCTAGACGCAAGCCGTGGCACTCGGCCAGTTTCTCGGCAGCAAGCGTGGGACCGAAATCCTGGTAATGCGTGCGGATCAGGGTGACGGCGCGCCGCTCAAGGCCGGGACGCAACTGGTGATTGCTGGGCTGGCCGCGCTTTCTAGAGATCAGCCCTGATACGCCGGTGTCCCGGTAACGCTGCACCAGGCGGTGAACCTGCCGTGTTGTCAGCTGCAGGCGCTGGGCAGCGCGTGTGGGCGTAAGGAAACCCTCGGTCACCGCCTGGATGACCTTGAG
>NZ_JAQYZY010000028.1:0-69825 GCF_028640825.1 Pseudomonas sp. LA5 | reverse complement strand
AGATCAATCGATTACTCGATGATCTTGGCAACCACGCCGGCGCCGACGGTACGACCGCCTTCACGGATGGCGAAACGCAGACCGTCTTCCATCGCGATCGGAGCGATCAGGGTGACAACCATCTTGATGTTGTCGCCCGGCATCACCATCTCGACGCCTTCCGGCAGCTCGCAGTTACCGGTCACGTCGGTGGTGCGGAAGTAGAACTGCGGACGGTAGCCCTTGAAGAACGGGGTGTGACGACCGCCTTCTTCCTTGGACAGCACGTACACTTCGCACTCGAACTTGGTGTGCGGCTTGATGGTGTTCGGCTTGGCCAGAACCTGGCCACGCTCCACGTCTTCACGCTTGGTGCCACGCAGCAGCACGCCGACGTTCTCGCCAGCACGGCCTTCGTCCAGCAGCTTGCGGAACATTTCAACGCCGGTGCAGGTGGTCTTGACGGTGGCCTTGATGCCCACGATCTCGACTTCTTCCTGGATGCGGACGATGCCACGCTCGACACGACCGGTGACCACGGTGCCGCGACCGGAGATCGAGAACACGTCCTCGATCGGCATCAGGAACGGCTTGTCGATGGCACGCTCGGGCTCGGGGATGTACGAGTCCAGGGTCTCGACCAGCTTGCGCACGGCAGAGGTACCCATTTCGTTGTCGTCGTTGCCGTTCAGCGCCATCAGCGCGGAGCCGATCACGATCGGGGTGTCGTCGCCCGGGAAGTCGTAGGTGTTCAGCAGATCGCGAACTTCCATCTCGACCAGTTCCAGCAGCTCGGCGTCGTCAACCATGTCGGCCTTGTTCAGGAACACGACGATGTAGGGAACGCCTACCTGACGGGACAGCAGGATGTGCTCGCGGGTCTGCGGCATGGGGCCGTCAGCAGCCGAGCAAACCAGGATCGCGCCGTCCATCTGGGCAGCACCGGTGATCATGTTCTTCACGTAGTCGGCGTGGCCGGGGCAGTCGACGTGCGCGTAGTGACGGATCGCCGAGTCGTACTCAACGTGGGAGGTGTTGATGGTGATACCACGAGCCTTTTCTTCCGGCGCGTTGTCGATCTGGTCGAAACCACGAGCGGAACCGCCCCAGGTGTCGGCACAGACTTTGGTCAGCGCAGCGGTCAGAGTGGTCTTGCCATGGTCGACGTGACCGATGGTGCCCACATTCAGGTGCGGCTTGTTACGTTCAAACTTTTCTTTAGCCATCGACACTCTCTCCCTTCACGAATTGAGCAAAGCAATGCCGCCATTAAAACAAAGGCAGATATTTGCATATCTGCCTTTTTAAGATGGAGCTCATGAGCGGATTCGAACCGCTGACCTCACCCTTACCAAGGGTGTGCTCTACCAACTGAGCTACATGAGCGAAACATTTGCCAGTCAAACTGGAGCGGGTAGCGGGAATCGAACCCGCATCATCAGCTTGGAAGGCTGAGGTTCTACCACTGAACTATACCCGCAGAGCCTAAGCGCTCTAACAATCTGGTGGAGGGGGAAGGATTCGAACCTTCGAAGTCTGCGACGTCAGATTTACAGTCTGATCCCTTTGGCCACTCGGGAACCCCTCCAAAGTGAGGCGGCATTTTCTTCATCTGCCCTCCTCTTGTCAAGGATCTTTTTAAAATCTCCTTAACAATCAATGCTTTCGCCTCGCTCGCTAGCGTTATCAGCGAAAGCGGGCGCAGTTTATGCAATCGCAGCGACCCATGCAACCCCAAGACGTAAAAAAAGCTTAAAAAACAAAGGCCGCCCTAGCGGCGGCCTTTGTTTGCAGACAACCAGCCCTGCTTACAGCTGGGGACCGGCGGCCAGGATGCCTTCGGATACGCCGGAGAACTTCTTGAAGTTCTCGACGAACTTGCCAGCCAGCTCGCGCGCCGCCGCGTCATAGGCAGCACCATCCTGCCAGGTGTCGCGAGGATTGAGCAGGACGCTGTCCACGCCGGGAACGGCAACCGGGACGTCGAGATTGATGACCGGGACGTGGCGGGTCTCGGTACCGATGAGGGCACCACTCTGAATAGCTGCGATGACCGCACGGGTAGTCGGGATGTTGAAGCGCTTGCCGACGCCGTAACCGCCACCGGTCCAACCGGTGTTGACCAGGTACACCTTGGAGCCGAAGCCCTGGATGCGCTTGATCAGCAGATCGGCGTATTCAGCCGCCGGACGCGGGAAGAAGGGTGCGCCGAAGCAGGTGGAGAAGGTCGACTTGATGCCGGGACCGGAACCCATCTCGGTCGAGCCGACCAGGGCGGTGTAGCCGGACAGGAAGTGGTAGGCCGCCTGCTCATTATTAAGGATGGATACCGGGGGCAGGACACCGGTGAGGTCGCAGGTCAGGAAGATGACCGCGTTGGGCTCGCCACCCAGGTTGTGCTCGGCGCGCTTGTCGATCAGTTCGCGCGGATAGGCCGCCCGGCTGTTCTGGGTCAGGCTGTCGTTGGCATAGTCAGGGTGACGGGTCTGGGGATCCAGAACCACGTTTTCCAGAACGGCGCCGAACTGGATGGCCTTCCAGATGACCGGCTCGTTCTTCTCGGACAGGTCGATGCACTTGGCGTAGCAACCACCTTCCATGTTGAAGACGGTGCCCACGCCCCAGCCGTGCTCGTCGTCACCGATAAGGTAGCGGCTCTGGTCGGCGGACAGGGTGGTCTTGCCGGTACCGGACAGACCGAAGAACAGGGTGACGTCACCCTCCTCGCCTACGTTGGCCGCGCAGTGCATCGGCAGCACGTCCTTTTCCGGCAGCAGGAAGTTCTGCACCGAGAACATGGCCTTCTTCATCTCGCCGGCGTAGCGCATACCGGCGATCAGCACCTTGCGCGCCGCGAAGTTGATGATGACGGTACCGTCGGAATTGGTGCCGTCACGCGCGGGCTCACAGACGAACTCGGGCGCGTTGATGATCTCCCAGGCCGGCTTGGACTGGGGATTGTATTCGGCCGGATTGATGAACAGGCAGCGGCCGAACAGGTTGTGCCAGGCAGTCTCGGTACGCATGACGACGGGCAGGTAGTGCTCTACATCAGCGCCTACATGAACATGGGAGACGAATTGATCACGCTCGTCCAGGTAGGCGCTCACGCGCTCCCACAGCGGTGCGAACTTCTCCTCCGGGAAGGCACGGTTGATCGGCCCCCAGTGGATGGCATCGCGCGTGGAGGCTTCCTCGACGATAAAGCGATCTACCGGCGAACGCCCCGTGCGATGCCCCGTCTTGACGACCAGCGAGCCATTGGCGGCCAGCTCTCCTTCGCCACGTCGCAGGGACTCTTCCACTAACTGCGCGACGCTGATATCGGTATACACGTTGGCTTTCGTCATTTCGTTCCCCATGGCCCTGGGCCGTTCCTCATGCTTGTAGCTCTTACACGGCAGAACTACACGTTGCGGGATTATGCCAGAAAGCCTTCGGGCTTTTGCAACGGCTAGTGCCGGGTATTTCCCGGGGTTTGCGTGCCGCCGCCCGCAAAAATCTGCGCGATATCGGCAGCGTCGAATACTTGCTGTTCATTGCAAAACTGACAATCCACCCGAATTTGTCCGTCCTGTTCGTCGAGCAGGCTCTCGACGTCCGGCTGACCCATGCTGATCAGGGCATTGGCCGCGCGGTCACGGGAACAGCTGCAGCTGAAGGCCACCGGCTGCTCGTTGAACAGGCGTACCTTTTCCTCGTGGAACAGGCGGTGCAGGATCACTTCGTTGTCGAGACCCAGCAGCTCTTCGGCCGTGAGGGTGTCGGCCAGGGTGACCACATGCTCCCAGCTATCCTGGCGGGCCTGGGCATCCTTGATCCGCGACGGCGGCAATTGCTGGAGCAGCAGGCCGCGGGCGCGGCGGCCATCGGCGTTCAGCCAGAAACGGGTGGGCAGCTGCTCGGAGGTGGCGAAATAGCCGGACAGGCACTCAGCCAGATTCGCGCCCTCCAGCGGGACGATACCCTGGTAGCGCTGACCATGGCGCGGGTCGATGGTAAGGGCCAGAACGCCATCGGGCATGAGCTCGCTCAAGGAGGCGGATGCGGTGATCTCGGCCTCTTCGTAGCGTGCGATGCCGCGCACCTCGCGCTCACTGGAGCACTCGACCATGAGCAGCGGGATGGGACCGCTGGAGCGCGCCTGCAGCACCAGCAGCCCTTCGAACTTGAGAGTTCCACACAGCAGCGCGGCCGCCGCGAGCAGCTCCCCCAGTAGCTGGGCCACGGGCTCCGGATAGGCATGCTTGGCGAGGACCTCGACATAGCTGCGATCCAGGGTGGCCAGTTCGCCGCGGACATCGGTTTCGTCAAACAGGAAACGTTGGGTGAAATCGTGGGAAGTCATGAACTACCTATATAAGGAAGGAGGCCGCGAAGCGTGGCGTTCACGGCGCACGCCAGAACCGGCGAGCGGACCTGGCCATTGAGAGGCTCCGGCGAGCCGCGACGAACTCAGTCGTCGAACGGATGGACGTACTCGCGGAACTGGTGGATCTGGCGCCGCTGCTTCTTGGTGGGACGGCCATCGGTCTGCACGCCGAGATTGCCGGCCTTGCGGGCGGCCGCGGCCTGTTCGCGCGCCTTGAGGCTTTCCGGCGTCTCGGTATAGAGCTGCTGAGCCTCGGGCGCACCCCGGCGGTTCTGCGACAGGGCGACGATCACCACCGTCTTTTCGTCATAGCCCTGACGGATGGTGAGAACGTCACCGATGCGCGGCTCCTTGCTCGGCTTGCAGCGCTCGCCACGGCACTGGATCTTGCCGCCTTCCAGGGCCGCCTTGGCCAGCGCGCGGGTCTTGAAAAAACGCGCGGCCCATAGCCATTTATCGAGGCGCATCCGTTCTTCAGTGTGATCTACTGCATACATCGAATAAAAAGCCCCCTGTTGGGTCTTAGACTCTTCTCAAGAACTCTAAACCATCGGACCGACGCTGCAAGCGCGCCTCTGGAGAGCCATGACCACATTCTTTCCTTCCGATCTGACTGGCCAGACCCGCTGCACGGGATGCCAGCAGTCGGAACCCCTGGGCTTCGACTTCGACTTCGCCTATCAGCCAATCGTGGATCTGGGCCAAGGCGCGGTCTTCGCCCGGGAAGCACTGGTGCGCGGACCAGGCGGCGAAGGCGCGCTGTCGGTGCTCAATCAGGTGACCGACAGCAACCGCTATCGCTTCGACCAGCTTTGCCGCACCAAGGCCATCGCCACCGCAGCCGCCCTGGGCATGCAGGAGAGTCTGTCGATCAACTTCCTGCCCAACGCCGTCTACCGCCCGGAACTGTGCATTCGCAGTACGCTGGCTGCCGCGCGCGAGCATGGCTTTCCGCTGGAACGGCTGATCTTCGAGACAGTGGAAACCGAACACGTCGCAAGTGACCATCTGACGCACATCCTGCGCGAGTATCAGCAATTCGGCTTCAAGACTGCCATCGACGACTTCGGCGCCGGTCATTCCGGCCTGACGCTGCTGGCCGAATTCCAGCCGGACCTGGTCAAGCTCGACATGGCGCTCATCCGCCACATCGACCGGGATCAGGTGCGGCGGACCATCGTGCGCAACCTGATCGTCATGTGCCGCGAACTGGGTACCCAGGTGATCGCCGAAGGGGTGGAGACCGTGGCCGAACGCGATTGCCTGCGTGACCTCGGCATCGAGCTGATGCAGGGGTATCTGTTCGCCAAACCAGCCTTCAAACAGCTCATTGATCCGCAACATTTAGGCGGAGGCCACTGATTTCAAGGAGCAGCGATGAGCAATTCCGCCGAACCGGTCATTATCGGCCTGAGTGAATGGGTAGCCCTGCCCGATCTGGGCGTGGTGGGCCTGAGAGCCAAGATCGATACCGGCGCCAGTACCTCGGCGCTGCATGCAACGGAAGTCCAGCCGTTCATGCGCGGCAAGGAACGCTGGGTGAGATTCACCGTGCACCTGGGGACGCTGGTTCAGTCCCGTCATCGCCATTGCGAAGCCCCCCTGGTGGCGAAGAAGACCATTCGCAGTTCCAATGGCATCGCTCAGACGCGTTATGTCATCCGTACCCTGCTGGCCCTGGGCGAGTGCCAGTGGCCGGTGGAATTCACCCTGGCCTGCCGCAAGAGCATGCGCTATCGCATGCTGCTCGGGTCCAAGGCGTTGATCGATGGTGGCCTGCTGGTGAATCCGGCCGTCTCCTATGCGCAAGACAAACCCCAGTTGTCCCTTACTCCGGCTTCCGGTGCCCCATGAAAATCGCCGTCCTCTCGCGTAATCCCAATCTGTATTCCACCCGGCGCCTGGTCGAAGCCGGTGTCAGCCGCGGCCATGAGGTGGTCGTGGTCGACACCCTGCGCGCGTACATGAACATCGCCAGCCACAAGCCGCAGATCCATTACCGCGGCAAGCCACTGGAAGGCTTCGATGCGGTCATCCCGCGCATCGGTGCCTCGGTGACCTTCTATGGCTGCGCGGTGCTGCGCCAATTCGAGATGCAGGGTGTCTTTCCGCTCAACGAGAGCGTGGCCATCAGCCGTTCGCGCGACAAGCTGCGTTCCCTGCAGCTGCTCTCGCGCAAGGGCATCGGCCTGCCGGTGACCGGTTTCGCCCACTCGCCGGACGACGTGCCGGACCTGATCCAGATGGTCAACGGCGCCCCTCTGGTGATCAAGGTGCTGGAAGGCACCCAGGGTATCGGGGTGGTGCTGTGCGAGACCGAGAAGGCGGCCGAATCGGTGATCGAGGCCTTCATGGGGCTCAAGCAGAACATCATGGTGCAGGAATACATCCGCGAGGCGGGTGGCGCGGACATCCGCTGCTTCGTGGTTGGCGACAAGGTGATCGCCGCGATGAAGCGCCAGGCGGCGCCGGGGGAATTTCGTTCGAATCTACATCGCGGCGGCACCGCCAGCCTGATCAAGATCACCCCCGAGGAACGCATGACCGCCCTGCGCGCGGCCCGGGCCATGGGTCTGAGCGTGGCCGGGGTGGATATCCTCAGATCCAACCACGGCCCGCTGGTGATGGAGGTCAACTCCTCGCCCGGCCTGGAAGGCATCGAGCAGACCACCGGCAAGGACGTGGCCGGGATCATCATCGAGTACCTGGAAAAGAACGCCGAGCCGGGGCTGACGCGGACCAAGGGCAAGGGTTGAAGGAGTCTGGGCACGGGTGTTGGGCTTGGCTAGCGCTCAGCCCAACCTACGCAGTGATAACGTCCCTTGTCAGCTGGCGCTGCGCGGGAGCAGCAGGCCCAGGGGCAACAGTACCCGGGCTTCCACCCCGCCACCTTCGCGATTGCGCAGTTCGGCACTGCCGCCGTGCTGCGCGGCGATGCGCTTGACGATCGCCAGGCCCAGCCCGGAACCGCTGACGGTACGGGCACGATTGCCGCGGGTGAAGGGATTGAAGATATCCTGCAGGTCCTTGGGATCTATGCCGGGACCGCGATCCATCACGCTCAGGGCGACATAGGGCGCCGTGGCGGAGCCCGCCACCTGCCCGACCACCTCGATACCGCCACCGCCGCCGTGGCGCAGGGCGTTTTCCACCAGGTTGGTCAGCAGCCGCTTGAAGGAGATGCGCCGCACCGGCAAGGGTGGCAGCACGTCCAGCATCAGCCGTACCCGCTCCTCCTCTTGGTTGTAGGGCGCCACCACCTGGCGGGCCAGCTCGTTGATATTGGTGAGCTCCTGCGGCTCGTCGCGGCCGTCGCGGACGAAGGCGAGGAACTGGTCGAGGATGGCGTTCATGTCCTCGATGTCGCGGATCATGTCCTCGGCCTCTTCGCGCTCGGCCGGTGGCATCAGCTCCACCGCCAGGCGCAACCGGGTCAGGGGCGTGCGCAGGTCATGGGAGACCCCGGCCAGCATCAGCTCGCGCTCGCGGCCGGCCTGCTCGACGTCCTCGGCCATCTGGTTGAAGGCGTGGTAGACGTCCTGGATCTCGCTGGGTGCATCGGTTTCCGGCAAGCGCACGCTGCGGCCCTTGCCCAGCTCGCGCGCCGCGTTCACCAGGCGGCGCAACGGTTGGTTGAGTTGCCGGACGAAGACCCAGGCGGCGCCGGTGGACAGCAGGCCGATGGCGAAAAACCAGCCCAGCACGCTCCAGATGTGCTGCCCGCGCAAGGGATGGGCCATGAGCGGGATCTTGATCCAGTCCGGCCCCAGGGAGGGCGCCAGGACCCACATGGCCGGACCATGCTGGACCCGCACCCGCACCTCGGTCTCCTCGCCCAGTTCCTGCTTCATCTGGCGCTCGAAGATCTCGCTGTAGGGCCAGTGGTATTCCCCGGCCGGCACGGTCTCGGGTGATTCGTAGCGCAGGCCGGCGGCCTGGGCGATGCGCGGCCGCTCGGTTTCCGGGGTGGCCCAGTAGGCACGGAGGGTCAGGGCCGCGCCGTGGCTGTACTGACGATCGACCAGAACGTCCTCATTGAGCAGCAGATAGACCAGGGTCAGCGCCTTGGAAAACAGCACCGCGAGCAGGACCATCCACAGCGAGCGGGCGAAGAAACTCTGGGGAAACCAGCCGGGCGCCTTCATTGCCCGGGCTTTCCGCGCAAAACGGCGCGAAAGCCATCACAACCTCCGGGGTTGCGGGGTCCAGATAGGCCACCCGAGACAGACACATTCGGATACATTTGCTCGTCCATTTCTTCCCTTCGACCTGGAGTTCTCTCGTGTCCGACATCTGCCAGACCGGCCTGGACATCGGCTTCGCTTCGCTCAGCTACGCGCAGATCGCCTTTCTCGGCGTGGTGCAGGGTATCACCGAGCTGCTTCCCATTTCGTCCACGGCGCACATGCGGGTGGTCCCTGCCCTGCTCGGCTGGCACGATCCCGGCTCGGCCTTTTCCGCCGCCATGCAGATGGCGGCCCTGGCAGCGGTGATCAGCTATTTCTGGCGCGATGTCAGCGGCGTGACCCGCGGCAGCCTGGCCGCCGTGCGCCAGCGCAACTTCGACAGCCCGGACTTCCTGCTGGCGGTGATGATCGTGCTGGCGACCATTCCCATCTGCATCGCCGGCCTGCTGCTGGCGCCCCTGCTCAATGCCTGCGGCTCGCCGCTGCGGGGCCTCAGCGTCATCGGCTATGCCTGCCTGGCCATGGCCGCCCTGCTGGCCCTGGCGGAGCGCATCTGTCGGCACAACAGAGACATCTCGCAGATGCGCCTGCGCGATGCGCTGATCGTGGGGATCGCCCAGGTCGGCGCGCTGATTCCGGGCGTGTCCCGCTCGGGCTCGACCCTGACCGCCGCCATGTTCCTCAATTTGCGTCGCGAGGAAGCCGCGCGCTTCTCCTTCCTGCTCGGCCTGCCGGCCATCGCCCTGGCCGGACTCAAGGAGCTGGTGGTGCTCTGGCACGCGCACATCCCGGCCGAGGCCTGGTCGCTGCTGCTGGTGGGATTGCTGGTGGCGAGCCTGTCGGCCTTTGCGGCGATCTGGGGGCTCATGCGCTTCCTAGAGCGCTTCTCGACCTGGCCCTTCATCATCTATCGCGCGTTGCTGGGGATCTTCCTGCTGGTCGGCGTGCATCAAGGCCTGTTCGCCTGAGCCACCCCCTAGCCGGGGCGCGATGCCCCGGCTACCTGCCTTACTTGCCGGCGCCGTCCGGCACGAAGACGTAGCCCACGCCCCAGACGGTCTGGATATAGCGCGGCTTGGACGGATCAGGTTCGATCATCCGGCGCAGGCGCGAGATCTGCACGTCGATGGAGCGCTCCAGGGCATCCCATTCGCGACCGCGGGCCAGATTCATCAGCTTGTCGCGGGTCAGCGGCTCGCGGGCGTGGTCGACCAGTGCCTTGAGCACGGCGAATTCGCCGGTGGTGAGCATGTGGGTCTCTTCGCCGCGCTTGAGTTCGCGGGTGGCCAGGTGCAGGGCGTAGTCGCCAAAGGTCACCACCTCGTCGGTACCGGCAGGAGCGCCGGGTACCACCGGGGCCTGCCGGCGCAGCACGGCCTTGATCCGGGCTACCAGCTCCAGCGGGTTGAAGGGTTTGGCCAGGTAATCGTCGGCGCCCTGGTCGAGACCCTGGATGCGGCTGCCTTCGTCGCCCTTGGCGGTCAGCATGATGATGGGGATGCGGTTGCCGCTCTCGCGCAGTCGACCGCAGGCGGACAGGCCGTCTTCGCCAGGCATCATCAGGTCCAGCACGACCAGGTTGAAGACCTCGCGGGCCAGCAGGCGGTCCATCTGTTCGGCACTTTCGACCGTGCGTACGCGATAACCCTGCTCGGCCAGAAAACGCTCCAAGAGGCGGCGCAGCCGGGCGTCGTCGTCGACGACCAGGATTTTTTCACCTTCCGGGGCAACGGGGGTGCTCATAATATCTCCTTGTGATCTAGCACTGGATTATGCCGTAGGCCATCCGACCGCGGCATTGGGCCATTGTTAGCAGATTTTGCCCACGCTGGGGCGGCGGTGCCGGCACGGGAGGCAGGGCTCCGGCGGGCTCGGGTATACTGCGGCCCGCTTTTTCTCGTGCAAGCCAGGTAGCCCGATGGATATCAATAGCCGCATCGCCGAAGAGCTCGGCGCCCGCCCGCAACAGGTCGCCGCCGCCGTGGCCCTGCTCGACGAAGGGTCGACCGTGCCCTTCATCGCCCGTTATCGCAAGGAAGTCACCGGCAGCCTGGACGACACCCAGCTGCGTCATCTCGAAGAGCGGCTGCGCTATCTGCGCGAGCTGGAAGAGCGCCGCGGCGCGGTGCTGGCCTCCATCGAGGAGCAGGGCAAACTTACCCCCGAACTGGCCCGCGAGATCAATCTGGCCGACACCAAGACGCGCCTGGAAGACCTCTACCTGCCCTACAAGCAGAAGCGCCGCACCAAGGGCCAGATCGCTCTGGAAGCCGGCCTGGGCCCGCTGGCCGACGCCCTGCTGCAGGACCCGACGCTGACCCCGGAGACCGAGGCGGCCGCCTATGTCGATGCGGACAAGGGCGTGGCGGACAGCAAGGCTGCCCTGGAAGGCGCCAAGTACATCCTCATGGAACGCTTCGCCGAGGACGCCAACCTGCTGGCGCGACTGCGCGGCGTCCTGCAACAGGACGCCATCCTCAGCGCGCGCCTGGTGCCGGGCAAGGAGACCGAAGGCGCCAAGTTCAGCGACTACTTCGAGCATGACGAGTCCTTCAAGGCGGTGCCGTCGCATCGCGCCCTGGCGATCTTCCGGGGCCGCAACGAAGGCATCCTCAGCGCCGCGCTCAAGCTCGGCGAAGAAGGCCCGGGCATCGCCCATCCCTGCGAAGGACTGATCGCCGCGCACTTCGGCCTGAAGAACCAGGGCCGCGCCGCGGACAAATGGCTGGCCGAGGTGGTGCGCTGGACCTGGAAGGTCAAGCTCTATACCTCCCTGGAAACCGATCTGCTCGGCGAGTTGCGCCAAAAGGCCGAGGAAGAGGCCATCGCGGTCTTCGCCCGCAACCTGCACGATCTGCTGCTCGCCGCGCCGGCCGGTCCGCGCACCACCCTGGCGCTGGACCCGGGTCTGCGCACCGGCTGCAAGGTCGCCGTGGTGGATGCCACCGGCAAGCTGCTGGCCACCGACACGGTCTATCCCCATGCGCCGCGCAATCAGTGGGACCAGACCCTGGCCACCCTCGGCGTGCTCTGCACCAAGCATGGCGTGGACCTGATCGCCATCGGCAACGGCACCGCCAGCCGCGAGAGCGACAAGCTGGCCGGCGAGCTGATCAGCAAGTACCCGGGCCTGGGCCTGACCAAGGTGATGGTCAGCGAAGCCGGTGCCTCGGTGTACTCGGCATCGGAACTCGCCGCCCGGGAATTCCCCGACCTGGACGTCTCCCTGCGTGGCGCCGTGTCCATTGCCCGCCGCCTGCAGGATCCGCTGGCCGAGCTGGTGAAGATCGAGCCCAAGTCCATCGGCGTCGGCCAGTACCAGCACGATGTTTCCCAGCTCAAGCTGGCGCGCAGCCTGGATGCCGTGGTGGAAGACTGCGTGAACGCCGTGGGTGTGGACGTGAATACCGCCTCCGCCGCCCTGCTGGCGCGGATCTCCGGTCTCAACGCGACCCTGGCGCAGAACATCGTGCAGTTCCGCGACGCCAATGGTGCCTTCGCCACCCGCGAGGCGCTGAAGAAGGTGCCGCGCCTGGGCGAGAAGACCTTCGAGCAGGCCGCTGGCTTCCTGCGCGTCATGAGCGGCGCCAATCCGCTGGATGCCTCGGCGGTGCACCCGGAGACCTATCCGCTGGTGCAGCGCATCGCGGCCGACACCGGCCGTGACATCCGCTCGCTGATCGGCGACTCGGCCTTTCTCAAGCGCCTGGATCCGAAGAAATTCACCGACGAGAGCTTCGGCCTGCCGACGGTGACCGATATCCTCCAGGAACTGGACAAGCCCGGTCGCGACCCGCGCCCGGAATTCAAGACCGCGGTGTTCCAGGACGGCGTGGAGAAACTCTCCGACCTCAAGCCCGGCATGGTGCTGGAGGGCGTCATCACCAACGTCACCAACTTTGGCGCCTTCGTCGACATCGGCGTGCACCAGGACGGCCTGGTGCACATCAGTGCGCTGTCGGAGAAATTCGTCAAGGACCCCTATGAGGTGGTCAAGGCGGGCGACATCGTCAAGGTCAAGGTGATGGAGGTGGACGTGCCGCGCAATCGCGTGGGCCTGTCCATGCGCATGGGCGACACCCCCGGCGAGAAGGTCGACGGCAAGCCCGGCGGCCAGGCCCGCGGCAACGGTGGCAAGCCCCGCGCCGACAAGGGCGCACCGCGTCAGAATCAACCGGCTCCGGCCAACCAGGCCATGGCGTCGCTGTTCGCCAATGCCAAGCAACTGAGGAAATAGCTATGAGCGGATCTCTCGCAGGCAAGGACAGCGCCTTCAGCACCCTGCTGGGCATGACCATCCACAAGGCGGAGGGTGGCGAGTCCGAGGTGCGCATGAGCGTGCAGGACAGGCTCATCAACCTGCACGGCAAGCTCCACGGCGGTGCCATCTTCTCGCTGATCGACACGGCCCTGGGCCAGGCCAGTCACAGTCTGTTCGACGGCCAGGCCGGCAGCGTGACCCTGGAGTGCAAGGTCAACTACGTGCGTGGCGTCAGCGACGGCGAACTGGTCTGCCGCGCCCGGGTGATCCATCCGGGGCGCAAGACCCATGTGCTGGAGGCCCAGGTGCATCAGGGCGACAAGCTGATCGCCCTGGCCCAGGCGACCTTCGCCTGTCTGTGACCGGCCAGAGCGGGCGGCAGCGAAGCGGCGCATATCGCCCTTTGCCGCTGCCTGAGCTACGCTGGGAGACAACTGAGCGGGTTGCGGTCTGAGGCTTGAACCCGGACCGCAGCAGTGACTGCTGCCCCCGCGTCGGCCCTGGCCGGCAACCCTCATTTCAGTCGGTTTCTTCTACCCTGCCCGGGGCGAGTACCGCCAAAGGAAGTCAACTTGAGCGATATCCTGTCCCGCCGCCTGGCCCTGCTCGGCGCTGATCCCTCCCTCCTGACCGAATGCCTGCACGGCATCGAGCGCGAGACCCTGCGGGTGGACGCCCGTGGCGACCTGTCCCGACGTCCCCATCCCCAGGCGCTGGGCTCGGCCCTGACCCACCCGCAGATCACCACGGACTATTCCGAGGCGCTGCTGGAATTCATTACCCCCACCGGCACCCGCACACCCGAGGTGCTGGACGCGCTGGATCGGGTGCACCGAGCCGCGGTCGCCGAACTCGATGGCGAGCGCCTCTGGAGCGGTTCCATGCCCTGCGCGCTGCCGGCCGAGGACGAGATCCCCATCGCCGACTATGGCAGCTCCAACATCGGCCGGCTCAAGCACGTCTATCGCCGCGGCCTGGCCCTGCGCTACAGCCGTACCATGCAGTGCATCGCCGGCATCCACTACAACTTCTCGCTGCCGGAAGCGGCCTGGGAACTGCTGCGCCAGCAGGAGGGTGACGCCCGCGATGCCCGCGACTACCAGTCGGCTCGCTACATCGCCCTGATCCGCAATTTCCGCCGCTACAGCTGGCTGCTGATGTACCTGTTCGGCGCCTCGCCAGCGCTGGACGCGGGCTTCCTGCGTGGCCGGCCGCATCTGTTGCAGACCCTCGACGAGCGGACCCTGTACCTGCCCCATGCCACCAGCCTGCGCATGAGCGACCTGGGCTACCAGAGCAACGCCCAGGCCAGCCTGACGCCGGACTACAACGACCTGACCACCTACACCGAGAGTCTGAGACGCGCGGTGGGCACGCCCTACCCGCCCTACGCGGAGATCGGTACCCACCAGAACGGCGAGTGGGTGCAGCTCAACACCAACATCCTGCAGATCGAGAACGAGTATTACGCCACCATCCGCCCGAAGCGCGTCACCCGCAGCGGCGAGCGGCCGGTGCAGGCGCTGATGGCCCGTGGCGTGCAGTACATCGAGGTGCGCTGCCTGGACATCGATCCCTTCCTGCCGCTGGGCATCGATACCACCACCGCGCTGTTCCTCGACGCCTTCCTGCTCTATTGCGCCCTGGAAGGCAGCCCGCCACTCAACGGCGAGTGTCGCGAATGCACCGACAACTTCGCCAGCGTGGTGCGTGAAGGCCGCAAGCCCGGTCTGCGTCTGCAGCGCCATGGCGCCTCGGTGACCATGATCGACTGGGCGGCGGAGATGCTCGACCAGATCGAACGCTGCGCCGAGACCCTGGACGCCAGCCTGGGCGGCGATGCCCATCGCCGGGCCGTGGCGGTACAGCGGCAGAAGGTCGCCGACGTCCGCCTCACGCCTTCGGCGCGGGTGCTGCAGGAGTTGCGCGAACGCGGCGAGAGCTTTGCCGAATTCGGCCTGCGCCAGAGCGAGGCCCATGCGGCCTATTTCGCCAGCCATCCGCTGAACGAAGGCGAGCGCGAGGGCTATGCACAGATGGCGCGCCAGTCGCTGGAAGAACAGGCGGAGATCGAGGCGGCGCCCCAGGGGGATTTCGACACCTTCGTGGCGGCGTATCAGGCGAGTATCCTGGCGACGATCGGGGTGTAGGTAGGTTGGGTTGAGACGGCTCCATCGTCGAAGCCCAACGTTGTGGTGCCAAAGAGCTTGTTGGTGTCCTAGCTGTTCATTGAGCTCTGCTGGTGTTTCTTGTTTCGCCCACCCGGGCGACTCACTTTTGCCAGTCGCGGCCGCGCCGTTCCGGGGTCGCCTACACGGGCCTTCCATGGCCCGTTAGGCTTCTCGCCGCATCCCTGCGGCTCGACCCACTACACAGCACTGGCGTTCGCGGCGATTCGCCAGCCTGGAAGTTCTGGTTGCAGAGCCGTGAACCGCCCGTAGCCCGTAGCGTGGACAACGGCGAAGCCTTGTCCACGAATAGCTGCGATGCCCACCAGTGGAAAACGCTGCGCGGTTTTCCACGCTACATCTTCAGACGCCAGCGGACGAATCGATGGTTGATGAGGGCGCCTTCCGGTATCGATGCAGGAAGGGCCAGCTACACCTTGGAGCGGCTTCGGTTCGGACTGGAGCTATCGCGGCCATGGGCCGCTCCTACAGGTGTGCCTAGAAGGTGTAGGAGCGGCCCATGGCCGCGATGACGAGCGGCTTGGTAGCGTTGGGCCTCGACGATGCAGCCGTCTCAGCCCAACCTACGAGCGCGCCCTTACAGGCCCTTCTCGAAGATCTTCGAGTTGCGCTGGAAGTTGTACAGCGACGCCCGTGCTGCCGGCAGACGTTCCACGCCGCTCGGTTCGAAGCCGCGCTCGCGGAACCAGTGGGCGGTCTTGGTGGTGAGCACGAACAGGGTGCCGAGGCCACGCTCGCGGGCGCGTTGCTCGATGCGCGCCAGCAGGGCGTCGCCGCGGCCGCCGTGGCGGTAGTCGGGGTTGACCGCGAGGCAGGCCAGCTCGCCCGCCGCCGAATCGGCGATGGGATAGAGCGCCGCGCAGGCAATGATCAGGCCTTCGCGTTCGACGATGCTGAATTGCTCGATCTCGCGCTCCAGCACCTCGCGGGAACGCCGCACCAGGATGCCCTGCTCTTCCAGCGGGCGGATCAGCTCCATCAGGCCGCCGACGTCGGCGATGGTCGCCTCGCGCAGGGTCTCGAAGGGTTCCTGGGCCACCAGGGTGCCGCTGCCGGCGCGGGTGAAGAGTTCGGTGAGCAGGGCGCCGTCTTCGGCGTAGCCGACGATGTGGCAGCGCCGCACACCGCCGCGGGTGGCCTGGGCGGCGGCGTCGAGCAGCTCGGCCTGGTAGGAGCTGCCCAGGCGCGCCAGATGGGTGGGGATCTGCTGCGGGCCGATCTCGCGGATCAGGGCGCCGTGTTCGTCCAGCAGGCCCGGTTCGGCACCGTAGAGCACCAGCTTGTCGGCACCCAGGTCGATGGCGGCGCGCATGGCGACGTCTTCGCAAGCCAGGTTGAAGGTCTCGCCGGTGGGGGAATAACCCAGGGGCGAGAGCAGCACGATGGTGCGCTCGTCGAGCAGCCGGCCGATGCCACGGCGGTCGATGCGGCGGACTTCGCCGGTGTGATGGAAGTCGACGCCGTCCTGTACTCCGACCGGGCGCGCGGTGACCAGGTTGCCGCTGGCGACCCGCAGCCGCGAGCCCTGCATGGGCGAGGCGGCCATGTCCATGGACAGGCGTGCCTCGATGGCGCTGCGCAGGCTGCCGACGGCATCGATCACCGCTTCCAGGGTCGGGCCGTCGGTGATGCGCAGGTCGTTGTAGAAGCGCGGCTCGATGCCGCGGGCGGCCAGGCGCGATTCGATCTGCGGACGGGAGCCGTGCACCAGCACCAGGCGCACGCCCAGGCTGTGCAGCAGCACCAGGTCGTGGACGATGTTGCCGAAGTTGGGGTGGGCGACGCCATCACCGGGCAGCATGACGACGAAGGTGGCGTCGCGGTGGGCGTTGATATAGGGCGAGGCGTGGCGGAGCCAGTTGACGTAATCGTGCATCGAGACGAAGACCCTTGGTGGATAGGCGGGAGGGTGAACGAGGGCAGGCAGGGCGTTCAGCGTCGTCGCAGCACGGGGGTTCCTCGACAGGGAGCGGATGGGCAGGCAGCGTCAGTAGACCGTCCGGAGTTTACAAAAAGTCACGCCGGGCGCGCGGATCTGTTCATCGGACAGCCGCGGCCTTGCCCAGGCAGTAGTGGCCGATCAGTTGCTGCAGCAGCCTGACGGTGGGCGTGATCCGCGCCAGCGCCAGGTGTTCCTCGGGCTGGTGCGCGCAGCTGATGTCGCCGGGACCGAGGACCAGCACCTCCTGGGTGATCGCCTGCAGATAGGGTGCCTCGGTGGCGAAGGCCACGGCGTCGGCGGTGTGCCCGGTCAGGCGCTCGGCCAGGCGCACCAGCTCGGCCTCGGCCGGCTGCTCGAAGGGCGGCACGGCGGGAAACAGCGGCTGGTAGTCGATCCGCACCCCGAAGCGTTCGGCAACCGGCAGCAGCCGTCCGCGGATGGCCTGGCGCAGGGCTTCGGGCTGCATGCCCGGCAGCGGGCGCAGGTCGAACTCCAGGGCGCACTGGCCGCAGATGCGATTGGGGTTGTCGCCGCCATGGATGCAGCCCAGGTTGAGGGTCGGCTGGGGCACCAGGAACAGTGGATTGCGGTATTCGCGCTGCCACTGGGCGCGCAGGTCGAGCAGCTCGCCCATCACCGCCTGCATGGCCTCAAGGGCGCTGTGGCCCAGACTCGGATCGGAGGAATGGCCGCTCTGCCCGAGGATGTCGATGCGCTCCATGAGGATGCCCTTGTGCAGGCGGATCGGCCGCAGTCCGGTCGGCTCGCCGATCACCGCGGCGCGGCCCAGCGGGCGGCCGGCGTCGGCCAGCACCCGGGCGCCGTCCATGGAGGATTCCTCGTCGCAGGTGGCGAGCACGATCAGCGGCTGGCGCAACTGGCGCGGATCCAGTTCGCGCACCGCTTCGAGGATCAGCGCGAAGAAGCCCTTCATGTCGCAACTGCCCAGGCCGTACCAGCGATCGTCGGCTTCGCGCAGACGCAGGGGATCGGCCTGCCAGAGCGCCGCGTCATAGGGCACGGTATCGGTATGGCCGGCCAGCACCAGGCCGCCCGGCCCGCTGCCCAGGGTGGCGATCAGGTTGAACTTGCCCGGGGTCACCTCCTGGGTCTCGCAGGCGAAGCCCAGGGCGCCGAACCAGTCGCTCAGGCGGGCGATGACGCCGGCGTTGGACTGGTCCAGCGCCGGCTGGGTGCAGCTCACCGAGCTTTCGGCGATGAGGGTCGAGAACAGAGCTTTCAGCGCGGGCAGGGTCATGCGGGGTCTCCTGGTCACGCCTCCATCATGGCGCCATCCGCTGCGCGATGAAACCTTCATGCGCCAGGGGGGCGGGACGGGCTAAACTAGCGCCCACGTTCTCGCCGTCCGTCGTCATGACGCGCTCGGCACGGAGCCGGACCGTTCTCTTCCGGCGCCAGGATCCTCCAATGGCCAAAGAAACCGAAATCAAGCTGCGCGCCAGTGCGGCCACCCTCGACGCCCTGCGCGCTCATCCGTTGTTGAAGAAGCGCTGCAAGGAGGGCTGGCAGCGCCACGAACTCTCCAACTGCTATTACGACACCGACACCCGCGACCTGGCCCATGCCAAGGTCGCCCTGCGCGTGCGGCGCGATGGCGAGCGCTTCATCCAGACGCTCAAGAGCCGTGGCCAGAGCCTGGCCGGGCTGTCCGAGCGCAACGAATGGGAATGGCCGCTGGCCGATGCCACCCTGGACACCGCGCTGTTCGACGACAGCTGCTGGCCGGCGGAGCTGGCCGACCTGGACCTGCGCCGCCTGCAGCCGGTGTTCGACACCGACTTCGTCCGCGACGCCGCGGAAATCGCCTGGGGCCGGGGCAAGGCCCGCACTATCATCGAAGTCGCCTTGGATCAGGGCGAGGTGCGCGCCGGCGAGCAGCGCGAAGCCATTGCCGAGGTCGAGCTGGAATTGCGCCAGGGTGAACCGGCCGCGCTGCTGGAACTGGCCGAGCAGCTGGCCGCCGAATTCCCGCTGATGCCCTGCGACATCAGCAAGGCCGAGCGCGGCTATCGCCTGCACGATGCCTCGAGCTATACCCTCTATCTGTCCGCGCCGGAACTGGACGCCGAGACGCCGCTGGACGAGGCCGTCGCCCGCCTCGGCTGGCACCTGCTGGCCGGCAGCCAACGCCTGGCCGAACAGTATCGCTGGAACGGCCACTGGCGCCTACTGGTGGACTGGGTGCACCAGCTGATCGACCTGCGCGCTCTGCTCGGCAGTCTCGGCCAGGCCGCCCCGCGGGCCACCAGCCGCGACCTGCGCCAGGCCCTCGACGAGTTGCTCGCCGACTGGCGACCGCTGGCCGCCATCGGCCAGGACGACGAGGAGGCCCGCCGCCAGGCACCGCAGCGCTTCGCCGCCGAACTGGAACAGCCGCGCTGGGGCCTGTTCTCCCTGCGCGCCGCACGCTGGCTGCATGAGCGCGCCTGGATCCAGGGTCGCACCGGCCGTGGCGAACGCCAGGGCGTGACGCCCCTCGGCCAATGGCTGCCGCGCTTCCTGGCCCAGGAAGCGGCCGAGTTGCCGCTGCTGCGCGCCATCACCGAACCCGAGCTGATCCAGCAGCAGCTGCCGCGGCTGGAGCGGATGCAGGTCTGGCTGCACCTGGCGCGTGGCGCCCTGGACCTGCCCGAAGCCGATCGGCTGTATGGCGAGCTGGGCAAGCTGGCGCCGCTGAGCGCCCACGGCGATCTCGCCGGGGTCGCCGAACAGGCGCGCCTGGTCTATGGCCTGGCGCCCTGGAAAGCCCTGGCCTGAGCCGCCGGACGGCGGGAACGCCTGGCGCATCCGGCCGTCCATCCTGATGGCACAAGGCCGCGAGCGATTCCTTAATACAAAATCGCTATGCTGGAGGAGGCGACCAACCTGGCGGGTACGGCAGGCGGGTCGCCCCCGGTCAGACGCCGGGTGTCACCCCGGTGCGACCACCTTTCCAAGGAGTCCAGATGTCCGCCATAGCTTCCCCTTCCGCTGATCGTTGGCTCGACCTGGGCGACATCCTGCGCGAGCTGGTCAGCCAGCAGCGGATCGATCAGCAGACCGCCGAGCAGTGTCTGCTCCTGCGCCGTGGCTCGGCCAATCCGCAGCAGCATCCGCTGGAATTCCTCGCGGCGCAAAGCGTGGACGACCTCAGCCGCCCGGGGCGCAAGCTGGATCTGGACAGCCTCACCCGCTGGCTCGCCGAGTATTCGGGTCAGCCCTTCTACCGCATCGATCCGCTCAAGGTGGACGTGGCCTCGGTCACCCCGCTGATGTCCTACGCCTTCGCCCAGCGCAACAAGATCCTGGCCGTGGCGGTGAGTCCGGACGAGGTGACGGTGGCCAGCGCCCAGCCCTTCGTGCACAGCTGGGAGAGCAACCTCACCCATGTGCTGCAGCGGCCGATCAAGCGCGTGGTGGCCAGCCCCGCGGACATCACCCGCTACACCCAGGAATTCTTTCGCCTGGCCCGCTCGGTCACCGGTGCCTCGGCGGTGGAGCAGAAGACCAGCGGCGTCGGCAACTTCGAGCAGCTGGTCAATCTCGGCGCCGCCGATGGCGAGCCGGATGCCAACGATGCCCACATCGTCAATATCGTCGACTGGCTGTTCCAGTACGCCTTCCAGCAGCGCGCCAGCGATATCCACGTCGAGCCGCGCCGCGAACAGGGTGCGGTGCGCTTTCGCATCGACGGGGTGCTGCACACCGTCTACCAGTTCCCCGCCCAGGTCACCCTGGCGGTGGTCAGCCGGATCAAGAACCTCGGCCGCATGAACGTCGCCGAGAAGCGCAAGCCCCAGGACGGCCGGATCAAGACGCGCATGGCCGGCGAGAAGGAAGTCGAACTGCGCCTGTCGACCATGCCCACCGCCTTCGGCGAAAAGCTGGTGATGCGGATCTTCGACCCGGACGTGCTGCTCAAGAGCTTCGACCAGCTCGGTTTCTCCGCCGACGACCTGCGCCGCTGGGCCGGCATGACCGGGCAGCCCAACGGCATCATCCTGGTCACCGGCCCCACCGGTTCGGGCAAGACCACCACGCTGTACACCACCCTCAAGCAGCTGGCCACGCCCGAGGTGAATGTCTGCACCATCGAAGACCCCATCGAGATGGTGGAAGACGCCTTCAACCAGATGCAGGTGCAGCACAACATCGAGGTGACCTTCGCCAGCGGCGTCAGGGCGCTGATGCGGCAGGACCCGGACATCATCATGATCGGCGAGATCCGCGACCTGGAAACCGCCGAGATGGCCATCCAGGCGGCGCTGACCGGGCACTTGGTGCTTTCCACCCTGCACACCAACGACGCCCCCAGCTCAGTGAGCCGGCTGATCGAACTGGGCGTGCCCTACTACCTGATCCGCGCCACGGTGCTGGGCGTCATGGCCCAGCGGCTGGTGCGCACCCTCTGCCCGGCCTGCAAGACGCCCACCGAGCTGGACCCGGCCGCCTGGCAGGAGCTGACCAAGCCCTGGAACGCGCCGCTGCCGACCGGCGCCATGCAGCCGGTAGGTTGTCCGGAATGTCGCGACACCGGCTATCGCGGTCGTGCCGGGGTATACGAAATCCTCACCCTCTCCGATAGTCTGCGCGAACTGGTGACGGCGGATACCGACATCACCGCGCTGCGGCGGCAGGCGTTCAAGGAAGGCATGCGCAGCCTGCGCCTGTCCGGCGCGCAAAAGATCGCCGCCGGCTTCACCACCGTGGAAGAAGTCTTGCGCGTCACGCCCCAGAGCGAACGTTAAGGCCCCAGCAGCCCGCGAGCGGAACAAGGATAGCAGCCGTGCAGACAACCGTCGTGAACCCTGCCGTGGGTGCCGAGGACGCCGAGCAGCGACGCCGTCGCCAGGAGGTCCTGGCGGCCTATGGCCTGCTCGACGGCCAGCCGGAGCCGGCGCTCGACGACCTGGTGGAGCTGGCCGCTACCCTCTGCGAAACCCCCATCGCCGCGGTCAACCTGCTGGGCGAACAGCAGCAGCTGTTCATCGCCGAACGCGGCCTGGGTGTAGCGGAAATCCCCCTGGCCCTGTCCTTCTGCCAGTACCTGCACGCTGCCCGGGAAGCGCGGCAGATCGAAGACCTGAGCCAGGACCCGCGCTTCATCGACAACCCCCTGGTAAGGGATCCGGCCGGACTGAGATTCTATGCCGGGGCCCCGCTGCGGACGGCCGAAGGCGTCTTTCTCGGCACGCTCTGCGTTCTCGACTGGCAACCTCGCGAACTGAGCGCCGCGCGCCTGACCGGCCTCGAACGCCTGGCGCGCCAGGTGCTGCGCCTGCTCGAGGCCCGGCTGCAGGCGGCGGCGCCGGCGCGGCACAGCACCCTCGACGAAACCCACTACCGCGCCCTGATGGACGTCAATCCGCAGATCATCTGGTTCGCGCGGCCCGATGGCAGCTTCGAATACGCCAATCGCTACTGGTACGAATACAGCGGCCTGAGTCCGGCCAACGTGGTCGCCGATCCCGATCTCTGGACCGATGCCATCCATCCCCAGCAGCGTCCGCAGCTGTTGCGGCGCTGGCGCGAGGTGCGCGAGCAGAGAGTCGCCGGCAGCCTCGAATTGCAGCTGCGCGACGCCGAGGGCCACTACCGCTGGTTCGAAACCCGCACCATGCCCTTCACCAACGCCAGCGGCGAGATCGAGCACTGGGTCGGCGTGGCCCAGGACATCGACAGCCGCAAGCGGGCGGAAACGGCGCTGCGGGAGAGCGAGGCCTTTGCCCATCTGCTCCTCGAATCGACCCACGAAGGCTTTTGCGCCCTGGATCGCGAAGGGCGCGCCACCCTCTGCAACCGCGCCTTCCGGCAGATGCTCGGGCTGCCCGAGGAGCGCGACATTCTCGGCGAACGCCTGGACACCCGCCTCAGCTCCGCCCGCAGCGAGGATGGCGCCCGGGCGCTGCAGCGCGCCGCCAGCGAAGGCGCCACCCTGCACCTGTCCGCCGACGCCCTGCTGCGCGAGGACGGCAGTCTGCTGCCAGTGGAATGGCGCGCCCAGCCGCTCTGGCGCGACGGCGAGGTCCAGGGCGCCATCTGCACCTTCGTCGATCTCAGCGAACGCATCCGCAGCCATGATCGCCAGCGCTTTCTGCTCGAACTGGGCGACCTGCTGCATGGCGTGACCCACACCGGCGAAGTCGCCTCGGTGCTGGGCGACAGCCTCGGCCATCTGCTGGCCGTGCAGCGCATCGGCTATGCCCGGGTCGGTCGCGACGGCAGCCTGACCATCGACAGCGACTGGCTCGAACAGGGGCGAACCCATCGTCTCAACCTGCCCAGCCTGGGTCACTGGCACACCTCGGCGGTGCAGGAATTGCGCCGCGGCATCATCGTCAGCGTGGAAGACAGCGCCCAGGACAGCCGCCTGGGCGAGATGCGCGCCCAACTGGTGGACCATGGCGTACGCGCCGGCCTGGTGGTGCCGCTGCTGGCCGAGGAACAGCTGGTCGGTCTGCTGTTCCTCTATGCCGATACGCCGCGTCACTGGACCATCGGCGACGTGGCCCTGGTGCGCGAGGTGGCCGAGCGCATCCGCATCGTCATCGAACGCACCGCCGCGGCCGACGCTCTGCGCCTGGCCGAGCAGCGCATCGCCCTGGCCATGGACGTCGCCGACCTCGGTGTCTGGGACTATGACATCGACCGCGACCTGATCAGCTGGGATACCCGCCTCGCCCATCTGGTCGGAGCCGGCGAGCGTCGTTGCACGATGCGCGGCGCGGCCCTGCTGCACGCCCTGCATCCGGCCGATGCGCCCCGGGTACGCGCCTATGTGACGGCCGCCATCCAGGGCGGTGGCAATGCCTATGACCTGCGGCTGACCTTTCGGGTACGAGGTTCGCGCCAGGGCGAGCCGGTATGGCTGAGCATCCGCGGGCGTGAACGCCTGGAGCCCGGTGGGCGCCGGCGACTGGTGGGTATCGCGCGCGACATCACCCGCGAACGCCACGACGCCGATCGCATCAGCGAGACCAATCGCCAGTTGCGGCGGCAGATCGAGGAGCGCCGCGAAGCCGAGGCCCGCCAGCATGCCCTGATCGAACTGGGCGATCGCCTGCGCGAAGGCGATCCGGAAAGCGCCGGGGTCGCCGCCGCCCTGGAACTGGTCGGTACGCGGCTGGGCCTGCGCCGGGTCGGCTATGCCCGTCTGGACGAGAGCAGCGGCGCCTTCTTCCCGCAGCAGCTGTGGACGCCCAACGGCAGCTTCGACCAGGCCCTGGCCTATCCGCTGCTCGCCTCCGACCACCTGGGCAACCAAGACGGCGCAGCGCCCCTGGTCATCGACGATGTCAGCCAGGATCCGCGCGCCCAGGCCAATGCCCAGCGCCTGCTCGATCTGGAGATCGCGGCGCTGGTCGACATCCCGCTCTACGAGGATGGCCGCCTGCGCGCGCTGTTCGTCGCCCATGACCAGCGCGCCCGGCTGTGGACGGAAGGTGAGGTGCAATTCCTGCGCGACGTCACCGACCGGCTCTGGTCGGCCATCTGCCGGCAGCGCTCCCAGGACGCCCAGCGCGAGAGCGAGGGCCGCTTCCGCCTCATGGCCGACAGTGCTCCGGTGCTGATCTGGGCCTGCGATGCCGACGGCCAGCTGCAATTCGTCAACCAGCGCTTCGCCAGCGAATTCGATCTGCACGACGCCGATCTGCACGACCAGGGCTGGAGCGCCCTGCTCCCGGACAGCGAATGTCCGGCCTTCGAAGGTGCCTTCAAGCAGGCCGTCGCCACCCACAGCGCCCTGCGCGCCGAGGTGCGGGTGCGCAATGCGCAGGGCGAATGGCGCTGGCTGCGCCTGGAAGGCACCCCGCGCCTGGAGCTCGATGGCGAATTCCACGGTCTGGTGGGCTGTGGCGTGGACGTCACCGAGGCGCGGCAGACCACCGACCAGCTGGAACAGCGCATCGCCGAGCGGACCCAGGAACTGGGGCGCAGCCACGCGCGGCTGATCGCCGAAATCTACGAGCGTGAGCGCACCGAGGAAGCCCTGCGCCAGTCGCAGAAGATGGAAGCCATCGGCCAGCTCACCGGCGGCATCGCCCATGACTTCAACAACATGCTCACCGGCATCGTCGGCGCCCTCGACCTGATCCGCCTGCGAATCGCCAACGGCCGCACCCAGGACCTGGACCGCTACATCAATGCCGCGGTCAATTCGGCCGACCGCGCCGCCGCCCTCACCCATCGCCTGCTGGCCTTCGCCCGCCGCCAGACCCTGGATCCGCAGCCGGTGGACGTGCACCAGCTGGTCGCTTCGCTGCAGGATCTGCTGGTGCGCACCGTGGGCGAAAACGTCGCCCTGCGCCTGGATCTCGCACCGGTCGCCTGGCTCGCCTACAGCGATACCCACCAGCTGGAAAACGCCCTGCTCAATCTGGTCATCAATGGTCGCGACGCCATGCCCGCCGGCGGCGAGCTGTGCATCGCCACCGCCAACCTCAGCCTGGACGCCGAGGCGGCCGCGCGCGAATCCCTGACTCCGGGCGACTATGTCCGGCTGAGCGTGGCCGACACCGGTACCGGCATGCCACCGGAGGTCAAGGCCAAGGCCTTCGAGCCCTTCTTCACCACCAAGCCGGCCGGCCAGGGCACGGGCCTCGGCCTGTCGATGATCTACGGCTTCGTCAAGCAGTCCGGCGGCACCGCGCGCATCGATACCGAACAGGGCGAGGGCACCACCATCAGTCTCTATCTGCCACGCCACCCCGAGGTGGCGGCGGCCAGCACCGATCAGCCGACGCTCAAGGTCGCGCCCCGTGCCGAGGCCGGCCAGACCGTGCTGGTGGTGGAAGACGAATACGCCGTGCGCATGATCGTGCTGGAGGTGCTCGCCGAACTGGGCTACACCGCCCTGGAGGCCAGCGATGCCGACGGCGCCCTGCCGATCATCGAGAGCGATCAGCGCCTGGACCTGCTCATCAGCGATGTCGGCCTGCCCGGCATGAACGGTCGCCAGCTCGCCGAGATTGCCCGTGGCCGGCGGCCCGAGCTCAAGGTGCTGTTCATCACCGGCTATGCCAAGAACGCCAAGGTACGCGGCGAATTCCTCGGCGAGAACATGGACATGCTGATCAAGCCGTTCGACATCGACGCCCTGGCCGAACGCATCCACAGCATGATCCAGCGCTAGGCTGATGCAGAGTTCTGGAACTCAGCGGACGTCTGAGCTCTCTATAGGAGACCTCAAGAAGGAGATCTCATCCATGCGCCTGAAGAAGCTTGCTCTGGTTTCCCTGATCGGTCTGCCGCTGCTGGCCGCGACCACCGCCGCCAATGCGGACGCGCGGTTCTGGCGGCATGCCGCGACCCTGGGGGCGACCTCCGGCTCGTTCTATACCACCAGCCGTGACGACCACAAGATCGTCGCCGCCACCCAGGACGACGCCAGCTCCTACCTGGCCAGCAATGGCCAGATCCGCGGCCCGTACCTGGAAGCCGCGCTGCGCGACATGCGCGCCGCCGAGCCGGGCCTGCAGGCCAGCGACAACGACCTCGCCATGCGTATCCTGACCCAGTAAGGGCCAGGCAAAAAAGAACCCCGCGCGGCTTGGCCGGCGGGGTTCTTTTTTGCCTGGAATCCGGGCGGCGAAAGATGCCTCAGCTTTCGCTGGCCGCGCGATAACCCTCGGCGTCGAGCAACCTGTCCAGCTCGGCCGCATCCTGCGGCTTGAGCTTGAAGAACCAGGCGCCATAGGGCTCGCCATTGACCTGCTCGGGCGCGTCGGCCAGCGCCTCGTTGACGGCGATCACCTCGCCGCCCACCGGGGCATAGATGTCCGAGGCCGCCTTGACCGACTCCACCACCCCGGCCTGGTCACCGGCGGCGAGGGTCTTGCCGACTTCCGGCAGTTCGATGAAGACCACATCGCCCAGGGCTTCCTGGGCGTGGTCGGAAATGCCGACGGTCACGCTACCGTCGGCTTCCAGGCGGGCCCATTCGTGGCTGGCGGCATAACGCAGGTCGGCGGGAATCTGGCTCATGAGAGGTCCTCGGGGCTGGCACGGTTAAAAGGCAAGGGTAGCCTGCCGACCCCGGGGACCGCCATCGCCGGCAGGGCTTAATTGGGGCCGATGCTCGCGCAACTGCGGTTGTCGACGTACTTCTTCAGGGTGGCCCACTGGGGTCGATCCACACCGTTGATGGGTTCCACCGCCAGATTGTAGTTGCCCCAGCCCGGACCGGCGGCCCAGTAGCTGGCCGGAATGCAGTGCTGCTTGAGATAGGCCAGCATGTTGTCCATGGCCACCAGCCAGCGCGGATCATCGTCCGGCACGCCGAACTCACCGATGTAGCCCTGCTTGCCATTCTTCTTCAGCCAGTCGACGAAGGGCTTGACGCGATTCACCCCGACCATGGGGTCGAAGCCGCTCATGTCCTTGCTGGCGTACTGGCCGCCGCCGTCATTGTCGAAGTAGACGTGGGCGGAAAAGATCAGCTTGTTGGCCGGGTCCTTGAGCGCCAACAGGGGGTCGTTCCACTGCGGCCAGCGAGCGGCGCTGGACCAGCCGTTGCCCTCGACGATGATGGGATGGA
This sequence comes from Pseudomonas sp. LA5, assembly GCF_028640825.1. Taxonomy (NCBI): domain Bacteria; kingdom Pseudomonadati; phylum Pseudomonadota; class Gammaproteobacteria; order Pseudomonadales; family Pseudomonadaceae; genus Pseudomonas; species Pseudomonas sp. LA5. The sequence goes on along the minus strand of NZ_JAQYZY010000028.1, from coordinate 42,358 downwards.
CGCTGTCCACGGTACGAATGCCGTTGATGCCGTGTTGGGCGGCGGTCGGCCAGAAGGCCACGGCATCGTGGGGCTCGTTCATGATGTCGTAGCCAAAGAGCGCCGGATGCTTGCCGAAGCGGAAAGCCAGGCGATAGGTCACGTCCCAGTAGTTGAAATAGCTGACCTTGCCGGCGCCGATGACCTCGCCGCGATAGCGCGCATAGTTGTGCAGGTCGAGGATCACCTTGACGCCGTATTTCTGGGCGTAGTTGAGCGTCTGGGTGACCAGGGCGCCATAGTCCGGATCCAGCGTGGCATTCAGCCTGGGCTGGATGCGCTCCCAGATGATCGGAAAGCGCACCAGCTTGATGCCCTTGGCGCTCCAGTCCTTGAAGTGCTGTTCGCTGGGGAAGATGTAGTTGCGGTTGTTGAGACCGGGCAGCACCTGGCTGGCGAAGCCGGCACCGGAAAAGTTGAGGCCGACCAGTTCGACCGCCTGGACCGAACCTAGCAAGGCGCTGCTCAGGGCCAGGGTACCGGCCAGCCGCAGGGAAAACTGGCGCAAGCGCCGGGTAAGGGATTGCATGACTGCACCTGTGAAAGAGAAAGACTCCCCGCCCCCGCAAGCTAGCGGGTTCTGGCGTAGGCGAGCTCAGGCGGCCGCGTCCGGTTGCGGCGCCACTGGGTGCGACTTCGTCGTCATTGTTGGGGCAGCTATCGGCGTCCCAGCCGCTAGCTTTAGAGATTTTTTCCTGCAAAAACAGCCAGTTACGCTTTAATTCGCGTCAGATAGCCGCCACTTTTCCATACACGCCAGCGCAGTCAGGCTAACGCCTTGAATCGGCACGACTTTCTGTATCCATAAAAGGACGGGTGAGGAGCCGCGGCACGCAAAAAGACCGATAGACCCAAAGCAGTCATTTCCAAAACCGCTCGGAACGAGCCTGCCGGTTATGCTCCAGAACCGGGCCCGGAACGTTCCCCGGACGCCGCGCTCTATCCTGCGAGCCCTTCGCGAGAGCCCCGCCATGTCCCTGAGCGCGCCCCATCCCTTGCGTACCCTGGCCCTGACCTTGGCCGTCGTGATCCTGGTCGGCTGCGGCGAGACCGCGCGGCTGCAGCGCGAAGCCGGGTATGGCCCGACCCCCACCTTGCCGGAGCCCCACAAGACCCTGCTGCCGACCATCAACGTGGCGCCGGCGATCGGGTGGCCCGAGGGCGGCAAGCCCATTGCCGCGCCCGGCACCCAGGTCCAGGCCTTCGCCCGCGGCCTGGACCATCCGCGCTGGCTCTATGTGCTGCCCAATGGCGATGTGCTGGTGGCGGAAAGCAATGCGCCCGGGCGTGATGATTTTCCCGGCATCAAGAACTGGATCGCCGGCCTGTTCATGAAGAAGGCCGGCGCCGGGGTACCCAGCGCCGACCGCATCACCCTGCTGCGCGATGCCGACGGCGATGGCGTCGCCGAGACCCGCATGGTCTTCGCCGAGCAGCTGCATTCGCCCTTCGGCATGGCGCTGGTGGGCGAGGACTTCTATGTCGCCAACGCCGACGCCCTGGTGCGCTTCACCTACCGCCCCGGGGCGACTCACCTGGAAGGTCCGCCGGTGACGGTCACCGACCTGCCGGCTGGCATCAATCACCACTGGACCAAGAACGTCATCGCCAGTCGCGACGGCAGGAAGCTCTATCTCACCGTGGGCTCCAACAGCAACGTCGGCGAAAACGGCCTGGACATCGAGCAAGGCCGCGCCGCCATCTGGGAGCTGGACCGCGCCAGTGGCCAGAAGCGCCTGTTCGCCACCGGCCTGCGCAATCCCAATGGCCTGGACTGGGAGCCCACCACCGGCAAGCTGTGGACGGTGGTCAACGAGCGCGACGAGATCGGCAGCGACCTGGTGCCTGACTACGCCACCTCGGTGCAGGATGGCGGCTTCTATGGCTGGCCCTACAGCTACTGGGGCAAGACCGTGGACAGCCGGGTGCAGCCGCCCCGTCCGGATCTGGTGGCCAGGGCGCTGACCCCCGACTATGCCCTGGGCACCCATACGGCCTCCCTGGGCCTCGCCTTCGCCAGCGCCGACAGCCAGTTGCCGACGGCTTTCCGCCAGGGGCTGTTCGTCGGCCAGCACGGTTCCTGGAATCGTGATCCCAAGAGCGGCTACAAGGTCATCTTCGTGCCCTTCCAGGACGGCAAGCCCAGCGGCCCGCCGCGGGACCTGCTGACCGGTTTCCTCAATGGCAAGGAGGAAGCTCAGGGGCGGCCGGTCGGGGTGGTCAACGATGGTCGTGGCGGCCTGCTGGTGGCCGACGACGTCGGCAACACTCTCTGGCGGGTCAGCGCCCAACGCCCCTGAGCGTTGTTAATCCGCCCTTAAGCGCCTTGGCCTAGGCTGGAGGCTGACCATCCCGGAGGTGGTCACCGCTCTTGCCGAGGCCGGCCCGGAGCGGTACAACCGCTCAACCGCCTGGGAAAATCCGATGAGAATACTGCTGGCCGAAGACGACATGCTGCTGGGCGACGGCATCCGCGCCGGTCTGGCGCTGGAAGGCGATACCGTCGACTGGGTGACCGATGGCCAGGCCGCCCAGGCGGCGCTGGAAACCGATCCCTTCGATCTGGTGGTGCTCGACATCGGCCTGCCCCGCCGTTCGGGACTCGAGGTCCTGGCCGCCCTGCGCAAGCGCGGCGACGCCACCCCGGTGCTGATCCTCACCGCCCGCGACAAGGTCACCGACCGGGTCACCGGCCTAGACACCGGCGCCGACGACTACCTGACCAAGCCCTTCGATCTGGACGAACTGCTCGCCCGGGTGCGCGCCCTTACCCGGCGCAGTGCCGGCCGGGCGCTGCCGCAACTGGAACACAACGACCTGCGGGTCGATCCGGCCACCCACCGGGTCACCCTGGCCGGTCAGCCGGTCGAACTGGCACCGCGCGAATACGCCCTGCTGCGCCTGCTGCTGGAAAACATGGGCAAGGTGCTCTCGCGCAATCGCCTGGAACAGGCGCTCTATGGCTGGGACGGCGACGTCGAGAGCAATGCCATCGAGGTCCATATCCATCACCTCAGGCGCAAGCTCGGCACCAGCCTGATCCGCACCGTGCGCGGCATCGGCTACGGCATCGACCAGCCCGAGCGGCCCGCCCCATGACCGACGGCCCGGCCGTCTCGCTGCGGCGGCGTCTGCTGACGCTGCTGCTGTGTGGCATCTTCGCCTGCTGGCTGATCGCCGCCCTGGTGACCTACCAGCTGGTGCTGCGCCAGGTGAATCGCCTGGCGGACGAGGACATGCTCGACTTCGGCTCGGCCGCCCTGCACCTGGCCACCCTGAGCGAGGGGGGCGACCACAGCCTGCCGCCCGCGGCGCGCGCCCTGGAACGCAGCCGCACGGCCATCGCCGACCTGCCGCTGTTCAAGCGCCGCAACGCCCTGGGCTATCTGCTGCAGGCCGGTGACCAGCGCCTCGGCACCCCCGCGCCGCCCGCCGGCCTGGCCGACCAGCCACCCGGCTTCAGCAGTCTGCTGGCCGAGGGGCAGCACTGGCGCGTGCTGCGCCTGAGCAGCGGCGACGGACGCATCTGGATCTACGAGAACCTGGCCGATCGCCGCGGCGCCACCAACCTGCTGCTGCTCGGCTCGCTGTTTCCCCTGGCGCTGGCCCTGCCGGTGCTGGCCGCACTCATCTGGTTCGGCGTCACTCGCGGTCTCGACCCCCTGCGCCAGCTGGCGGCGCAGATCAAGCAGCGTTCCGCCCAGCGCCTGGAGCCCCTGGCGCTGAATCAGGTTCCCCTGGAAGCCGCGGTCCTGGTCGAGGAGATCAACGCCCTGCTGCAGCGCCTGGACGGCGCCCTGGAAGCCGAGCGGCGCCTGACCAGCGACGCCGCCCACGAGATCCGCACGCCCCTCGCCAGCTTGCTGACCCACACCCAGGTCGCCCTGAGGTCCAGCGATCCCCAGGCCCACGCCCGCGGCCTGGTGCAGGTGCGCCGCAGCGCCGAACGCATCAGCCAGCTGATGGAGCAGATCCTGCTCCTGGCCCGCCTGGACAGTGGTGCCCTGCAGGAGCAGTTCGTCCCGGTCCATCTCGGCCGGCTGGCGGCGGATACCCTGTCGGAACTCGCGCCCCTGGCCATCGAGAAGAACATCGACCTGGTGCTGGAGGATCAGGAGGTCAAGTTGTCCGGCATTCCCACCTGGCTGAGCGTGCTGCTCACCAACCTGGTGGGCAACGCCATCCGCTACACCCCCAGCGGGGGCCAGGTGCTGGTGCGGGTCGTCGAGGACGTGCCCGGCCGGGTACGCATCAATGTCTGCGACAGCGGCCCCGGAGTCAGTCCGGAAGAGCGGGCGGTGATCTTTACCCGTTTCTACCGCAGCGAGAGTGCCGGCCAGAACGTCGGCAGCGGCCTGGGCCTGCCCATCGTCAAACGTATCGTCGAAATCCATGGCGGCAACCTGCACCTGGGCGAAGGCCTGCAAGGACGCGGGCTGGGGGTGTACGTCGAGCTGCCCGGCCTGGCCTGATCCGGCCAGCTACGACCAAGGCCATCTTTTATCCGGGCCGGCCTAGGGCTTACAGTGCAGGGATTCGCCACAAGCGAATGCAGTCCTGCATTCTGGAGAGCCCGGCCCATGTCCATGATCCTGTACCACACTCCCGCCTCGCCCTTCGGTCGCAAAGTCGTGGTGATGCTCCACGAGACGGACCTGATCGAGCAGGTGGAAGTGGAAATCGTCCAGCAGACGCCGCTCAATCCCAATCGCGATGTTCTCGATACCAATCCGGCTGGCAAGATTCCCGCCCTGCGCCTGGCCGATGGCACCTGCCTGCACGACAGTCGCGTCATTCTCGATTACCTGGACACCCTGCACGAGCGCACCCCGCTGATCCCGCGCCAGGGTCCGGAGCGCTGGCGCCGCCTGACCCTGGCTTCGCTGTGCGATGCCATGATGGAAGCCGCGGTGCAGATCCGCTACGAGAGCTTCATGCGCCCGCCGGGCATGCAGTGGAAGCTCTGGCTGGACAACCAGCAGGAGAAGATCGCCCGGGCGCTGGACTACTTCGAGCGCGAGGCGATCGCCGAGCTGGACGGCGAATTCGACGTGGCCTGCCTGGGCATGGCCTGCCTGCTGGGCTATCTGGACTTCCGCATCCCCACCTTCGCCTGGCGCAGCGACTGCCCGCGCATCGCCGCCTGGTACGCCCGTACCGGCGAGCGCCCCTCGCTGCAGACGACCCGCCCCTGAGCCGGCGCTAGGCCTGCTGCCAGAGCCGCTCCAGGTTGCGAAAACCCCACTCCTCCGGATCCTCCCGCCGCACGATGCGCTCATCGGCGGGTGGCCGGGCGAGATCCAGCAGCCGCTGCGGCAGCGGGGTACGCGAGCGGGCGGAAAAGAACACCCGCACCTGCGGGGTCAGCAGGCTGTCCGGGTGCTGCTCGACCACCACCGCCAGCTGCTCGTTGCTCAGCCGGACCAGGGAACCGATCGGATAGATGCCCAGCGTCTTGACGAAGGCCTGGAACACCCGCGGATCGAAATGCCCCTTCCACTCCGCCATGCGCCGGATCGCTTCGGCGGGACTCCAGGCGGTCTTGTAGGGCCGGGTCGAGGAGATGGCGTCGTAGACGTCGCAGACCGCGGCGATGCGCGACAGCAGACTGATCTGCGTACCGGCCAGGCCATGGGGATAGCCGCTGCCATCGAATTTCTCATGATGGTGCAGGCAGACGTCGATGACCTCCGCGGTCGCACCCCACTGCTGCAGCAGGGCGACGCCCTCCGCGGGATGCCGCTGCATCACGGCGAATTCCGCCTCGGTCAGCTTGCCCGGCTTGTTGAGCACCTCGAGCGGGGTGCGCATCTTGCCCACGTCATGCAGCAGGCCGGCCTGGCCAGCCAGTTGCACCTGGTCCGCCGGCAGCTCCATCTGCCGTGCCACCGCCGTCATGAGGGCACAGACCGACACCGAATGGATATAGGTATACTCGTCGGCCGTGCGCAGCCGCGTCAGGCTGATCAGCGCCGTGGGATGCCGCAGCACCGACGCCGAGATCTGCTCGACCACGGTCGCCACCTCGCTCAGCTCGATGGCCTGGCCCAGGCGCACGTCCTGGAACAGCCGCGCCACCTCCTGCTTGGCGTGGGCGCTCACGGCGGAAGCCTGGGCCATTTCCTGCGGACAGCTCAGGGCGGCGCCTGGCGCGGTGCCGACAACCGGGACCGGAGCGGCGACTGGGGGCACCTCGGGAGCAATGGCCGGCGCGGCGACGGGCTCGGAGAGCAGCACCGGATCCACTGCGGGCGGGCACTCCGCTGGCGGCGGGCAATCCAGCCCCTTGGCGATATCGATCCACACCGCGGTCACGGCGCTGTCCTGGATCTTCTGCAGGTCGCGCGGTTCCTGGAGCAGGAACCGCGCCTTCCAGAACGGATGGTCGATCCAGCTGCCTTCGAATCTGTGGATGTACATGCCGAGGCAGACCTCGGCACTGGTAACCTTCTTGAGCATGGCGTTCACTTCGCAGCTGATCGGCAGCAGCCATCCAGAGCAGATGATCGCAAAATGCTATGTCACGCCAAAGACTATCGCCCCAAGTTCTAGACGAGAGAATCCATGCACCTCCTGACCGGTATCACCGTCTCTGCGCTGCTCCTGCTGAACACCCTGGTCATGATCGGTCCGCTGCTGGCCTTCGCCCTGATCAAGCTGCTGCCCATCGTTGCGCTGCGCGACCTCTGCTCCCGGGTGGTCACCGCCATCGCCGAGACCTGGGCCGAGATCAACAAGGTCATCTTCGCTCGGCTCACCCCTACCGTCTGGGACATCCGCGGCACCGAGACGCTCAACCGCGACAGCTCCTACCTGGTCATCTGCAACCACCAGTCCTGGGTCGACATCCCCGCGCTCATCGAGACCTTCAACGGCAAGGTGCCCTACTTCAAGTTCTTCCTGAAGAAGGAGCTCATCTGGGTGCCCTTCCTGGGGCTTGCCTGGTGGGGCCTGGATTACCCCTTCATGAAGAGATACACCCGCGCCCAGCTGGCCCGCCGCCCGGAACTCAAGGGCGCGGACCTGGCCATCACCCGCCGCGCCTGCGAGAAATTCCGCCGCCAGCCAGTGACCATCGTTAATTACCTGGAAGGCACGCGCTTCACCGCCGCCAAGCATGCCGAGCAGCACTCGCCCTATCGCCACCTGCTCAAGCCCAAGGCCGGCGGCATGGCCTTCGTCCTCGCCGCCATGGGCGAGCAGCTGGACACCCTGCTGGATGTCACCCTGGTCTATCCGGACGGTCGCGTGCCCGGCTTCTGGGACCTGCTCTGCGGACGCGTCAAACGCGTTATCATCGATATTCGCGCGCGACCTCTGGATCCGGCGCGCTGGGCGGGTGACTACAGCGAAGATGCGGAATTTCGCGCAGGCTTCCAGCAGTGGGTCAGCACGCTCTGGGCAGAGAAGGACCAGCGGATCGAGGCGCTGCTAGATTCCCGCTCGCGCTGATCGAGCGGGGCACCCTGCCGCGTGCAGACAGTCAGAGAGCGGGTAGTCGGCTGTCTCGACAAGGATCTCCCATGCCCACCCCGACGCTGGATACCACCACGACCCGCTGGCTTCCCTGGCTGATCGCCGTCGCCTTCTTCATGCAGTCGCTGGACGCGACCATCGTCAACACCGCCCTGCCGCGCATGGCCGCCGACCTCGGCGAGAATCCGCTGCGCATGCAGGGGGTGGTGATCGCCTACCTGCTCACCGTCGCGCTGCTGATTCCGGCCTCCGGCTGGATCTCCGATCGCTTCGGCAGTCGCCGCGTCTTCTTCACCGCCATCGCCCTCTTCACCTTTGGCTCGCTGCTTTGCGCCCTGGCGCCCAGCCTCAACCTGCTGATCGCCGCCCGGGTGATCCAGGGACTCGGGGGTTCGCTGATGCTGCCGGTGGGGCGCCTGGTGATCCTGCGCGTCTATCCGCGCAGCGAGCTGGTGCGCATCCTCAGCTTCATCACCATTCCCGGCCTGATCGGTCCCCTGGCGGGCCCGGCACTGGGCGGCTGGCTGGTGGAAGCCGTGTCCTGGCACTGGATTTTCCTGATCAACCTGCCGGTGGGCATCCTCGGCTGCCTGGCCACCCGCCGCCTGCTGCCGGATCTGCGCAGCCCCCTCCCGCAACGCTTCGACGGCCTGGGCTTCCTGCTCTTCGGCACCTCCATGATCCTCATCAGCGTTGCCCTGGAAGGCCTCGGCGAACTGCACCTGCCCCATGTGCGGGTGGTGCTGCTGCTGATGGGCGGCATGGCCTGCATGGTCGCCTACTGGTTGCGCGCCCTGCACCACGACCAGCCGCTGTTCTCCGCCGAGCTGTTTCGCATCCGCAGCTTCGCGGTGGGCATCTTCGGCAATCTCTTCGCCCGCCTCGGCAGTGGCGCCCTGCCCTTTCTCATCCCGCTGCTGTTCCAGGTGGGCCTCGGCTATTCGCCGACCCAGGCCGGTCTGCTGATGATGCCCCTGGCGCTATCGGCGATGCTGGCCAAGCCCATCGCCGGCCCGCTGATCGGGCGGCTCGGCTATCGGCGCCTGCTGGTGGGCAACACCCTGCTGCTGGGGTGCCTGATCGCCAGCCTCGCCCTGATCGGCCCTGGCACGCCCTTCGTCTGGCTGCTCATCCACCTGGGTATCCTCGGCGCGGTGAACTCCATGCAGTTCACCGCCATGAACACCATCACCCTCATCGACCTGCACGACCAGCAGGCAGCCAGCGGCAACAGCCTGCTGTCGGTGGTGATGCAACTGGCCATGAGCTTTGGCGTCGCCTGCGCCGCCGCCCTGCTGGGCGGTTTCCAGGACGACTATGGCGACACCGAGGTGCTGTCCGCCTTTCGCGCGACCTTTCTCAGCGTCGGCGCCCTGTCGATGCTGGCGGCGGCGATCTTCCTGCAGGCCTCGCGCGAGACCGGCCGGCGGGTCAAGCCGCTGGCGGCCGAGCCGGAAAAGAGCGCGCAGAACGTGGAGTGAGGCGGCCGGCCACGCCGGTCCAATCGGCAGAAACGAAAAACCCCGGCCTGGCCGGGGTTTTTCGTGAGCTTCGGGCGCTGTCAGGTGTCAGACGACCTGTACGCGCTCTGCCTGCATGCCCTTCTGGCCTTGCACGACTTCGAAGCTGACCTTCTGACCTTCAGCCAGGGTCTTGAAACCAGTGCCTTCGATGGCGCGGAAGTGCACGAACACGTCCGGACCGCTCTCGGGAGTGATGAAGCCATAGCCTTTGGTTTCGTTGAACCACTTGACGGTACCGTTCTGACGATTCGACATGACGGGTGTTGCTCCTTGGAAGCACGAGTTTGTTATTGACACTGGCTGGCGCGGTAATGCGTTGCATTGACCAGACGCCCGGTACTGAGTTGCAAGGAGTAACAAGAATCGAGCAGCAAGGGGTGGACGAAGAGCCTACCGCCTCAGGTCACGATCGACGGCGACCCAAGCAAACACAGTTCTCGAACTCTACGCCATATTTTTCTGGAAAGCGATTACCCTCCGGAGGGCGAAATCCTTTTTGACAAGGGCTGTTTTGTCACCTCGCGCAAGGTACTGTCGAGCTGGTTTTCGACCACCCGGACAGCCCGGCAAAACCGCAGCCAGACTGCTTCGCCGCAGTCTGGCGTAGCTCTCGAAAGGCCTCGGGCCCGTTGCTCCGCCCTGAAATCCCCCTGCAAGGAATACCGATGAACGTCACCCCTGTGGAACTGCTGATCAGCGATTGCGATGGCGTGCTGGTCGACAGTGAAATCCTCGCCGAACGGGTCGTCCTCGACGGCCTGGCCGCCCATGCACCGCGCGCTGAACTCGAGGCCCTGCTGCACGGCACCTTCGGCCTGACCACCCGGGATATCTTCGCCCTGGTCGAACAGCGCTTCGGCATCACCCTGCCGCCGGCACTGTTCAGCGACCTGCGCGCCCAGGCGGAAACGCTGATCGCCACCAGCGTCGAGCCCATTCCCGGGGTGAAGCGGGCCCTGGAGAGCATCGACCTGCCGCTGGCGGTCGCCTCCAACAGCCTCAGGCACAGCGTCGAATCCTCGGTCCGCCGGGCCGATCTGGTGGCGCGGTTAGCGGGCCACATCTTCAGCGCCGACATGGTCGCCCAGCCCAAGCCGGCACCCGATGTCTATCTGCTCGCGGCCAGGACCCTGGGCGTCGCGCCAGAGCGCTGCCTGGTGATCGAAGACAGCGCCACCGGCGTGCGTGCGGCCCTGGCCGCCGGCATGCGCGTCATCGGCTTCACCGGCGCCAGCCATATTCCGCCGAGCCACGGCGAGACCCTGAGCGCCCTGGGCGTCACCGCCCTGATCGCCCACATGGACGAATTGCCCGCGACCGTCGCCCGCCTCCGCGCCGCCGCCAGCGGCGGGCAATGAAAAAGGGGCCCTCAGGGCCCCTTCGCTTTCCGCGTCAGCGGAATCAGGACAGGACCGCCCCTACCGCCTTGGGCAGTGCCACCGGTGCCAGATCGGCCGTCGCGTTCCAGGTCGCCTCGCTCAGCTGGGTTTCCAGCAGCTGGCGATGGATCGCCTCACGGTGCTGCTGCAGGACGATGTCCAGGGCGCGGCTGGGCGTCAGTTCGACGTCGTCGAAGGTGACGATCTGACCCGGCTCCATGGCCCGCTTCAGCACGCTGTGCTTGAGCAGGCCGATCGGCAGGTGATCCGGGCACTCGGCGATCTTCACCGCTTCGCCGCGCACGCTGTAGCCACCGATGCCGCGCTCGATGATGTCGCCAGCTGCCATGGGCTTCTTCATGATGGCGGCCACACTCAGGGTCGGCGTGGTGGAGTTGTTTAGCAGGATCTTGCCGCCGGCGATCACGCGACGCAGGGTCTTGCCGACTTCCAGGGAGCACAGGTGGAAGGGGCGTACCAGGACATAGTACGGACCCTTGCCCAGCTTGAAGTATTCGATGGCACCGGCCTGGTCTTCGTCATGACGACCGACGACGAAGACGCCACCCGCGGAGTAGCCGCTCGGGATCACGTAATCGACGATGGGCGTGCCCAGTTGCTCGGCCATCTGCGCCAGGATGTTCGCGCTGTCCTGCAGGTTGGTCGAGTTGAGGCCTTCCAGACCCTGGCGGGTGATGGTGGCGCCATAGTTGTTGCCCACCACCACCTGCTCGATCTGCACCTTGGTGCCATCGGTGAAGGAGGTGGTCTGGTCGACGCTGGTGCCCTGGCGCGCGGACCAGTAGGCCATGTCTTCCGGCGTCGGATTATGGTTCAGATAGCCCTTCATGTTGCCGTAGACCAGCGGCTTGAAGCCCATCTGCACGGCTTCTTCGTGCAGTGCCGCCAGCGAACCCGGCTGGTCGCCCTCGGCCTCGGTCAGGAACCCCTTGCCGGCCAGGTAGGAACCGGTCGTCACCTGCAGTTCGGCATTGATGGTGACCACCTTGATGCCGGCCTCGAAGGCGCGCTCGATGATCTCGGTACCGTGGTAGGGGTCGCCACTGCATTCCACCAGCAGATCGCAATGATCGACGAGATCCGCCACCGACTGGGTGAGCGCCTCGGTCAGCGGATAGTCGGTAACCGTGGCGATGGGCCGGCGGGTCAGGACTCGGGTCACGGTCATGTCGTCATAGTGACGGCTGATGAGCCGGGCCAGGCAGCGCGAGATCATGCCGGTACCGACGATGCCGATACGGGTGACAGGGGATTGGGAGGACATAGGATCGATTCCTTTCAAAGAGAATGTCGGTGGCGAGCAAGACCACCATGCGAAGTGCCGACCCCAACTGCGTGTCCGATCTCTTGCAAATGGAAAAACCGCTTCCATCAGAAATTCTATGACTGGGATCAATCTTTCCGTGCGACTCGAAGCCAAATCAAAAATTCATGACTTCGTAACAGATAGCGACCAATGGCCGCAGATCGCCACCTTTTTCCTAGCCGTACCGTGACGGCGGTTCAACTCGTCGGTTCTGCGCGCTCCGCACCATCAGCACCGCGCGCCCAATAGCCGCGGCGGAACAGGTCACGTTCGCCCAGCGCCAGCAACAGCACCAGGAAGCCCAGCATCGCCACGCTGATGCTGACGATAAGCTCCAGCAGGCCGACCGGCTTGGGCAACAGGAAAGTCAGCAGGGCCACCGCACTGCCGGCGCTGAACCAGCGCAGCAGCAGCGACAGGTGCAGTCCCGCCAGGGCGTGGCGATAAAGCGCCAGCGCCATGAACACGGCCTGCAGGAAGGCCCCGGTGGTAAAGGAATAGGCCAGCCCCTGGGCGCCGAACGGCTGGTACACAGCTGCGTCCAGTGCCACGGTGATGAAGGAGCTGGCCAGGGTGGTATAGAGGAAGGTGCGGGCGCGCTGCTGCGACAGCAGGGCACGCCCCCACAGCAGGGCCAGGCCCATCCAGGGCAGGCCGAGGGCATAGGCCACCACCAGGGTCGCGGTCGCCGCGCTCTGCTCGGCGCCAAAGGCTCCGCGCTCCAGCAGCACCTTGACCACCGGCTCCGAATAGCTGAACAGCACCACGGCGGCCGGCACCAGGAACAGCAAGGTGCCGAGCAGCGCCTTGCGCATCAGCGCGCTGTACTTGTCGACATTGCCCTCGTTCCAACTGCGGGTCAGCTCGGGAAAGATCATCGCCAGGATGGACAGCGCATAGAGCGTCAGCGGAATGGTCACGATGCGGTAGGAGAAGGACAGCATGGTGATATTGCCCTCGGCCAGCAGCGAGGCGAAGAAGCGCTCCGCCAGCATGCAGCCCTGCTGAGCGCCGGCGGCGAGCAGCACCGGCGCGAAGGTCACGGCGAAGGGACTGCCCTCGGGCTTCTCGAAGGCTACCGAGCGCTGGCTGAGATAGCCCAGCCGCTGGTGCTGGATGACGATCAGCAGCACCTGGGGCAGCAGCATGCCGGTGAACAGCGCGATGCCACTCGGTTGCAGGATGACGATGGCCAGGATGGCGCCCAGATTGAGCATCAGGGTGCGGGTCATCGGCAGGATGAAGATGCGATCCAGGTTGAGCAGCGCGCCCTGGCAATAGAGGATGGCCTGCACGCAGATCAGCAGGGTGCCGACGGCGAAGACCAGCTTGCCGGTCTCGACCTGCTCATCGCTCCAGCCCGGGGCCAGGGCATGCATCAGCCAGGGACTGGCGAGGACACCGATCACCGACAGCAGCAGGCCGAACAGGCCGATGCGCCAGTACAGCCAGCGACCGACCTGCTCGTACTGGGCGTTGCAGCGGTCACGGATGCGTTGCAGATAGGGAATCATGGCATCGCGCAGGGCGAGGCCGAAGAAGCTCTCGAAGAACACCGGCAGGATGAGCGCGACAAAGATCAGGTCGGCTTCCCAGCTCACGCCGAATTGCCGGGCGATCAGCAGGTCGCGCAGGAACCCCAGCAGGAAGCTGGCGACGGTGATGGCCAGGATGATAAGCGTCGAACTCACGCCCGCACCTCGGTCGGCCACGACAGGCCAAGCGCAGTAATACGCAGACGGATAGGGAAGGCGTGCATTGAGCGGTCTCGTTCCGTGAGCCGGAGGTAATCCGGAGAATGGCGAGCAGGGCTGCCCGTTTGGTCCAGACTCAGAGACCAGCTTCCGCGCTTAAGTTTCCCGAAGCAATTCCAGAGACACGCAGAAATGTCGAACGATTGGCAAATTGCCATGACTGGCTGGCGCCTGACCGCCGAGCGGTAGTCCTTGCAATCGCCGCGCAAGCCGAATACTGTATATATAACCAGATACAGAAACGAGGTGACGCATGGCCGTCGAAGTGTTGTATCGCAGCAGCCGAGATCCGGAGCGCCTGTTCATGGATAAAGCCGAAGCCGATCGTCACGACAAGATGTTGGAACTGGCCGAGTCGCTCGCCAGCGTGCTGGACAAGGCCGTACCCGGTCTTGCCGAAAAGCAGTGCGAAGACCTGGGGCTGTTCATGGCCCGCAATCGCGAGGTCTTCGCCCGCGCATTTCGCAACCAGCCGGATGCATTGGGCGAGTTGGACCTGCCCAGCTAGCAAGGGGCGCCGCCCCTCGGGTAGCCTGGGAAGAGATCTGAGCCGGAGAAAGCCTCTTGTCCCTTCCCATCATCTTCGATACCGATCCTGGCGTGGACGACGCCCAGGCCATCGCCCTGCTGTTTGCCGATCCCGCTTTCGAGGTGATCGGCCTGACCACCACCTTTGGCAACGTGCCGGTCACCACGGCGACCCGCAACGCCCTGCTGCTCACCGAGCTGGCTGGCCGGGACACGCCCGTCGCCGCGGGTGTCGCCGAACCCCTGGTCAAGCCGGCCGGCAACCATGCCCTGCATGTGCATGGCCAGGATGGCCTGGGCAATCAGCAGCTCCCCGCGCCGAGCCAGGCGCCCCACGCCCTGGACGCCGCGCGTTTCATCGTCGAGCAGACCCGCCTGCGACCGGGTGAGATCACCCTGGTGGCGGTCGGGCCGCTGGGCAACCTGGCCCTCGCCCTGGCGCTGGATCCCACGGTCGCCGAGCGCGTCCGCGAGGTGGTGGTGATGGGCGGCGCCATCGTCGAGCCGGGCAACGTCACGCCGGTGGCCGAAGCCAACATCTTTTCCGATCCCCATGCCGCGGCGCGGGTCTTCGCCGCGCCCTGGCCGCTGACCCTGGTCGGCCTCGACGCCACCCACCGCGCCGTCCTCGACCCGCCCCGCCTGCAGCGCATCGCGGCGCGCCAGGGCGCCCTCGGTGAGGTGCTCGCGCGCAGCTATGATTTCTATGCGGACTTCTACCGCAGCGTAAAGGACATCGACGGCTGCCATCCCCATGACAGCTGCGCCCTCGCCTACCTGCGCCGTCCCGAGCTGTTCCACACCGCGCGCGGCCATCTCAGCGTCGGTACCGAAGGCCTGGCGGAAGGCCAGACCTTCTTCGCGCCCGAGGGTCGCGCCTACCTGGACGGGCGCTGGTCCGGCAATCCGCTGGTAACGGTCTGCCTGGGCATGGACGGCGCCGCCATGGTCGCCTGGATGGAAGAGGTCCTGACCGCAACCGAGCGGTAAGGGGTAACACGCCGCCGTTCGGGCTCCAGGCGATCGGCAGGCGAAAAAAAGGCCCCTTACGGGGCCTTTTCTACATCCGGGATCAGTTGACCTTGGGATCCAGTTCGCCGCGCGCATAACGCTCGAACATGGCATCCAGGGAGATCGGCTTGATCTTGGAGGCCTGGCCGGCGGTGCCGAAGGCTTCGTAACGGGCGATGCAGACTTCGCGCATGGCGGTCACGGTCTTGGCCAGGTACTTGCGCGGATCGAACTCGCTGCGGTTCTTGGCCATGAACTCGCGGATGGCACCGGTGGACGCCAGACGCAGGTCGGTGTCGATGTTGACCTTGCGGACCCCGTACTTGATGCCTTCGACGATCTCTTCGACCGGCACGCCGTAGGTTTCCTTGATGTCGCCACCGTACTCGTTGATGATCTTCAGCCACTCCTGGGGCACCGAGCTGGAGCCGTGCATGACCAGATGGGTGTCCGGGATGCGCGCATGGATTTCCTTGATGCGCTGGATCGACAGGGTGTCCCCGGTCGGCGGCTTGGTGAACTTGTAGGCGCCGTGGCTGGTGCCGATGGCGATGGCCAGGGCATCGACCTTGGTGGCCTTGACGAACTGGGCGGCTTCTTCCGGATCGGTCAGCAGCTGGCTGTGATCCAGGGTGCCTTCGGCGCCCACGCCGTCTTCTTCACCGGCCATGCCGGTTTCCAGGCTGCCCAGGCAACCCAGCTCGCCTTCCACGGACACGCCGCAGGCATGGGCGAAGGCCACGGTCTGCTGGGTGACGCGCACGTTGTAGTCGTAGTCGGACGGCGTCTTGCCGTCGGCCATCAGCGAGCCGTCCATCATCACCGAGGAGAAGCCCAGCTGGATCGAGCGCTGACAGATGTCGGGAGTGGTGCCGTGGTCCTGGTGCATGACCACCGGGATGTGCGGGAATTCTTCCACCGCGGCCAGGATCAGGTGACGCAGGAAGGGAGCGCCGGCGTACTTGCGGGCACCGGCGGAGGCCTGGACGATGACCGGCGAATCGGTCTTGTCGGCGGCTTCCATGATGGCGCGCATCTGCTCGAGGTTGTTGACGTTGAAGGCCGGAACGCCGTAGCCGAATTCGGCGGCGTGATCCAGCAGCTGACGCATGCTGACGAGTGCCATTGGTGATTATCTCCCTACAAAGGCGGTGGTGGCGCCAGCCTGCATGAGCGGCTGGCAGGGTTCAAGCGGCCGACCCCTGGCCGCCCTGGATTAATCGGTTCAGCTGACATTCGCCCGTTCAAGGCGTCCGGCAGCCGCGGCCGATGAGGTCGTTGTTGGCGATCCAGTAGACGAGGCCCTGGTCGCCACGGATGTGGAAAGCCACCAGCCCGTCGGTGTAGGACTGGCCATCGGTGGCCGGTTCGCGGTTGAGATGGCGGATCAGGCCATCGCCTTCCAGCTTGAGGTCGACGATGGACTGGCTGCGATCCACATAGCGCCAGTCGAAGGCCGCCTTGGAATCGCAGACCCAGTGGGTCCAGCCGCCGGTCTGCTGCGCGCCGCGGCCGGCGCAACCGGCCAGCAGGGCGAGACCCAGCAGCCCGAGGGCGAGCGTGCGCCCCTTCACTGGGCGCAACCGCTGGCAGGACGGCTGGCGTTGCCGGTGAGCGTATCGACGCGCTCGCCGTTCTGCGCCGTGGGCGTGGCGGCCGCCGCGGGCGGCGGCGCGAACACCGCGCAGGCCTTGTCGGCATTGCCACCGGCGCAACCGGCCAGCATCAGGACAGCGGAACAGACGAGCAGCGGCATACGCATGGCGATTACTCCTGGGCGCGTTGCTGGAGGACTTCGACGGCCGGCAGGACCTTGCCCTCGACGAATTCGAGGAAGGCGCCGCCCCCGGTGGAGATATAGGAGACCTTCTCGCCGATGCCGTATTTGTCGATGGCGGCCAGGGTGTCGCCACCACCGGCGATGGAGAAGGCGTCGCTGTCGGCGATGGCCTGGGCCAGGGTGCGGGTGCCTTCGCCGAACTGGTCGAATTCGAAGACGCCGACCGGACCGTTCCAGAGGATGGTCTTGGCCGATTTGAGCAGGTCGGCGAATTGCTGGGCGCTGACCGGGCCGATGTCGAGGATCATGTCGTCGTCGGCCACGTCGTTGATCGACTTGGTGACGGCTTCGGCGGTCTCGGCGAATTCCTTGGCGACCACCACGTCCACCGGCAGCGGCACGCTGACCTTGGCGGCGATGGCCTTGGCGGTGTCCACCAGATCGGCTTCGTACAGCGACTTGCCGACCTTGTAGCCGGCCGCGGCCAGGAAGGTGTTGGCGATGCCGCCGCCGACGATCAGCTGGTCACAGATCTGCGCCAGGGAATTGAGCACGTCCAGCTTGGTGGACACCTTGGAGCCGGCGACGATGGCTGCCATCGGCCGGGCCGGATTGCCCAGCGCCTTGCCCAGCGCGTCCAGCTCGCCGGCCAGCAGCGGACCGGCCGCGGCAACCTTGGCGAACTTGGCCACGCCGTGGGTCGAGCCTTCAGCGCGGTGGGCGGTGCCGAAGGCGTCCATGACGAAGATGTCGCACAGGGCGGCATAGTGCTTCGCCAGGTCGTCGGCGTTCTTTTTCTCGCCCACGTTGAAGCGCACGTTCTCCAGCAATACCAGTTGACCCGGCTCGACCTGGACGCCGTTCAGATAGTCCTTCACCAGCGGCACGTCACGACCCAGGGCCTTGCTCAGATAGGCGGCGACCGGTGCCAGGCTGTTTTCCTCGCTGAATTCGCCCTCGGTGGGACGGCCCAGGTGCGAGCAGACGATCACCGCGGCACCCTTTTCCAGGGCCAGCTTGAGGGTCGGCAGGGCGGCGACCAGGCGGGCATCGCTCTTGATCTGGCCTTCCTTCACCGGAACGTTGAGGTCTTCGCGAATCAGGACGCGCTTACCCTTCAGATCGAGGTCGCTCATTTTCAACACGGACATACAGGCAATCCCTTAGTTGTGCTTGTTTCAGGTGGGCTTGGCGATGCGCAGCCAATGGCCGGCGACGTCGAGCATGCGGTTGGCGAAGCCCCATTCGTTGTCGAACCACACCAGCAGATTGACCAGCCGGGGGCCGGAAACGCGGGTCTGGCTGCCATCGACGATAGCGGAATGGGGATCGTGGTTGAAATCGCAGGAGGCGTGGGGCAACTCGGTGTAGTCGATCAGCCCGGCCAGGGGACCGCTCCGGGCGGCGTCACGCAACAGGGTGTTGAGGGCGGGCGCCGTGGTGTCGCGGCCGACGATGCAGGTGATGTCCAGGCAGGAGACGTTGACTGTGGGTACGCGCACGGCGCGGGCCTGGATGCGCCCGCCGAGCTCGGGCAGCAGCCGTTCGATGCCGCGCGCCAGGCCGGTCGCCACCGGGATGATCGACTGGAACGCGGAACGCGTCCGCCGCAGATCTTCGGCATGGTAGGCGTCGATCACGGGCTGGTCGTTCATGGCCGAGTGGATCGTGGTGATGGAGACGTACTCCAGACCCAGGGTCTCGTGCAAAAGTTTCAGCACCGGGACGCTGCAGTTGGTGGTACAGGAGGCATTCGAGACCAGCGTCTCGTCACCGCGCAGGGCCTGCTGGTTGACCCCGTAGACCACGGTGGCGTCCACGTCGGTCTCGCTGACCATGGGCTGGGAGAACAGCACCCGCGGCGCACCGGCGGCGAGAAAGCGTCCGGCCTCGGCGCGGGTGCTGAAGGCGCCGGAGCATTCCAGCACCAGATCGACGTCGAGCGCCCGCCAGTCCACCCGCTCGGGCTCAGCTTCGCGGCGGATCTCCAGGGCCTGATCGCCGATGCGCAGGCGCTCACCCTCCAGCGCGACCCGGCCGGGAAAGCGGCCATGGGTGGAGTCGAAGCGGGTGAGGTATTCCAGGCTGGGCCGGTCGGCCAGATCGTTTAGGGCGACGATGGCGAGCTGGGTGGCCACGCCACGCTCGTGCAGCGCACGCAACACGCAACGACCGATGCGACCGTAGCCGTTGAGAGCGAGGCGATAGCGAGCGGAACTCATGCGTGAACGGACCCGGGCGCAAGCGAAAGGCCGATTATGCGGCGGTTCGACGACGAATGGGAGTCGCCAGGGTAGTCAGGTCGACTTTCGCACTACAAAAAGGCGCTCTC
This sequence comes from Pseudomonas sp. LA5, assembly GCF_028640825.1. Lineage (NCBI taxonomy): Bacteria > Pseudomonadati > Pseudomonadota > Gammaproteobacteria > Pseudomonadales > Pseudomonadaceae > Pseudomonas > Pseudomonas sp. LA5. The sequence continues at coordinate 23,209 of NZ_JAQYZY010000028.1, read as the reverse complement.
CTTGGCAGACAGGAAAGAAATCCGCCGCCTGGCCCGACATGCCTGCCGCAGCGACAACGGATCGCGGTCTGCAGGGAAGCCATGCAGGTAGTGCCAGGGGTTGCGGGGCTACCTGACGCTTCGCCCATGGCCTGGCGAAAACCCTCATCCGAGGGCGATAGATCAAAGGCATGACCCAGAGCAAAAACCCCACTTGTTGTGTTGTAGAAATCACAAAACACCATATGTAGTATCTGGACCGAACTTGAGGCCCAAGCCGCGCTCGAAGGAAAAGACCCGCGCCGCTCTGGCAAACGCCGGCTGGCGACAGGCTTTTTCCTTTGAATTCACCCCACTACGGACAGGAGTCAGCCATGACCATCACCATCTACAGCAAGCCCGCCTGCGTGCAGTGCAACGCCACCTATCGTGCCCTGGACCGTCAGGGCATCACCTACCAGGTGGTGGATATCGAGCAGGACGCCCAGGCGCGCCAGACCGTGGAATCCCTGGGCTATCGCCAGGTGCCGGTGGTAGTGGCCGGTAACGACCACTGGGCCGGCTTCCGCCCGGACAAGCTCGGCCAGCTGGTGGCCTGAGGCCCGGGCCATGGGCGAGCTGCTGTATTTCTCCAGCACCTCGGAGAACACCCACAGATTCGTCGAGAAACTCGGGCTGCCGGCGCGGCGCATTCCCCAGGATCCCGCCGCCGAACCGCTCAGGGCCCGCGAGCCCTACATCCTGGTCTTGCCGACCTATGGCGGTGGGGGCAGCAAGGGCGCGGTGCCCAAGCCGGTGATCCATTTTCTCAACGATCCGCACAATCGCGCCCTGATCCGCGGCGTCATTGCCGCCGGCAACACCAACTTCGGCGAGGGCTACTGCCTGGGTGGACGCATCGTCGCCCAGAAATGCGCGGTGCCCCTGCTCTACCAATTCGAATTGCTCGGCACGACGGAGGATGTCGACCGGGTGCGCACGGGAGTGAACGACTTTTGGCAACGGCAGGCCTGACCCCGACCGGCAGCGACGCGGACTATCACGCACTCAATGCCATGCTCAATCTCTATGGTCCCAACGGCGAGCTGCAACTCGACAAGGACCGCCAGGCGGCGCGGCAGTACTTCCTGCAGCACGTCAACCAGAACACGGTGTTCTTCCATAACCTGGACGAGAAACTCGGCTATCTGGTGGACAAGGGCTACTACGAGGCGGCGGTGCTGGAGCAATATGCGCCGGCCTTCGTGAAGGCGCTGTTCGAGCGCGCCTATGCCTATAAATTCCGCTTCCAGAGCTTTCTCGGCGCCTTCAAGTACTACACCAGTTACACCCTCAAGACCTTCGACGGCCAGCGCTACCTGGAACGCTACGAAGACCGGGTGTGCATGGTTGCCCTGAGTCTGGCGCGCGGTGACGAACAGCTGGCCGAGTCCCTGGTGGACGAGATGATCAGCGGCCGTTTCCAGCCGGCCACCCCGACCTTTCTCAACGCCGGCAAGCGCCAGCGCGGCGAGCTGGTGTCCTGCTTCCTCCTGCGCATCGAAGACAACATGGAGTCCATCGGCCGCGCGGTGAATTCGGCGCTGCAGCTGTCCAAGCGTGGCGGTGGCGTGGCCTTCCTGCTGAGCAACGTGCGCGAGGTCGGGGCGCCGATCAAGCGCATCGAGAACCAGTCCTCGGGCATCATTCCGATCATGAAGCTGCTGGAAGACGCCTTCTCCTATGCCAACCAGCTGGGATCGCGCCAGGGCGCCGGCGCCGTCTATCTCAATGCCCACCACCCGGACATCCTGAGATTCCTCGACACCAAGCGCGAGAACGCCGACGAGAAGATCCGCATCAAGACCCTGTCCCTCGGCGTGGTCATCCCGGACATCACCTTCGAACTGGCCAAGCGCAATGCCGACATGTACCTGTTCTCGCCCTACGACGTGGAGCGGGTCTATGGCGTGCCCTTCGCCGACATCAGCGTCAGCGAGAAATACGCCGAGATGGTGGCCGACGCGCGCATTCGCAAGCGCAAGATCAACGCCCGGGAATTCTTCCAGACCCTGGCGGAAATCCAGTTCGAGTCCGGCTATCCCTACCTGATGTTCGAAGACACGGTGAATCGCGCCAACCCAATCGCCGGACGCATCAACATGAGCAACCTCTGCTCGGAGATCCTCCAGGTCAACACTCCCAGCCGCTTCGACGAAGACCTGGGTTATGAGCACATCGGCCAGGACATCTCCTGCAACCTGGGTTCGCTGAACATCGCCCGCACCATGGATTCACCGGACCTGGGCCGCACCGTGGAGACCGCCATCCGCGGCCTCACCGCGGTCTCGGAAATGAGCGACATCCGCTGCGTGCCCTCGGTGGCCGCCGGCAACGCCGCCTCCCACGCCATCGGCCTGGGCCAGATGAACCTGCACGGCTACCTGGCCCGCGAACACATCCACTACGGCTCGCCGGAAGGCCTGGATTTCACCAATCTGTACTTCTACACCGTCACCTACCACGCGGTGCGTGCCTCCAATCGCCTGGCCATCGAACGCGGCCAGAGCTTCCAGGGCTTCGCCGACTCCAAGTACGCCAGCGGCGCCTATTTCGACCAGTACACCGAGGGCGACTTCACCCCCCGTACCTCACGGGTGGCCGAGTTGTTCGAGGTCGCCGGAATCCGCCTGCCGACCCGCGCCGACTGGCAGGAACTCAAGGCCTCGGTGATGCAGCACGGGCTGTTCAACCGCAACCTCCAGGCCATCCCGCCCACCGGCTCGATCTCCTACATCAACCACTCCACCTCGAGCATCCATCCCATCGTCGCCAAGGTGGAGATCCGCAAGGAAGGCAAGCTGGGCCGCGTCTACTACCCGGCGCCCTACCTGGCCGACGATAACCAGGAGTATTACCAGGACGCCTACGAGATCGGCCCGGAAAGGATCATCGACACCTATGCCGAGGCCACCCGCCATGTCGACCAGGGGCTGTCGCTGACGCTGTTCTTCCGCGACACCGCCACCACCCGCGACATCAACCGGGCGCAGATCCATGCCTGGAAGAAGGGCATCAAGACGCTCTATTACATCCGCCTGCGCCAGGCCGCCCTGGAAGGCACCGAGGTGCAGGGCTGCGTGTCCTGCAGCCTGTGAGGAAATTGCCATGAACGCACCCGTCAACGCGCCGCGCCTGAAGCGCATCAACGCCATCAACTGGAACCGCCTGCAGGACGACAAGGACCTGGAGGTGTGGAACCGCCTGACCGGCAACTTCTGGCTGCCGGAAAAGATCCCGCTGTCCAACGACATCCCCTCCTGGGCGACCCTGACGCCCAAGGAGCAGCAGCTGACCATCCGCGTCTTCACCGGCCTGACCCTGCTGGACACCATCCAGAACGCCGTGGGCGCGCCAACCCTGCTGGCCGATGCCGTCACCCCCCACGAGGAAGCGGTGATCGCCAACATCGGCTTCATGGAGGCGGTCCATGCGCGCTCCTACAGCTCGATCTTTTCCACCCTCTGCTCGACGCCGGATGTGGACGAGGCCTATCGCTGGAGCGAGGAGAATCCCTATCTGCAGACCAAGGCCGACCTGATCCTGGCGCGCTACCACGCCGAGGACCCGCTGCTGCGCAAGGTGGCCAGCGTCTTCCTGGAGTCCTTCCTCTTCTATTCGGGCTTCTACCTGCCGATGTACTGGTCCAGCCGCGCCAAGCTGACCAATACCGCCGACCTGATCCGCCTGATCATTCGCGACGAGGCGGTGCACGGCTATTACATCGGCTACAAATTCCAGCAGGCCCTGGCCAGGGAAAGTCCGGAGCGCCGCCAGCAGGTCAAGGACTTCGCCTACGAGCTGCTGCAGGACCTCTACGACAACGAGGTGGCCTACACCGAGGACCTCTACGACAGCGTGGGCTGGAGCGAGGACGTGAAGAAATTCCTCCACTACAACGCCAACAAGGCGCTTATGAATCTGGGCTTCGAAGCGCTGTTCCCCAGCAGCATGACCGACGTCAGCCCGGCGATCCTCGCCGCCCTGTCGCCCAGCGCCGACGAGAACCACGACTTCTTCTCCGGCTCGGGCTCGTCCTATGTCATCGGCAAGGCGGTGAGTACCGAAGACGAGGATTGGAATTTCTGAGCCAACCCGCTGCTCCGGCAAGCCCCCTCTCCCTTGGGGAGAGGGCGTCCCTCGCGACAAAGTCCCAGTGGAAAAGGCTGCGCCGTTTTCCACGCTACGACGCTAATAAGTAGTACGGCTTATCGCGGCCATGGGCCGCTCCTACAGGGCAGCGCTGCTTTTGTAGGAGCGGCCCATGGCCGCGATAGCACAGCTGCTCTATCAGACGCCCGCCCACGACCGCGATAGCTCTCTACCTCAGCGGCCCCGTCCGAAAACGGCCAGTCGCCGCTACCTGGCGGTGCTAACCTGCCGCCATGAACGCCTTCCCCGATATACCCGCCTTCGAACGCGCCCGCCTGGCGCGGGACCCGCGTTTCGATGGCCTGTTCTACACCGCGGTGCTCACCACCGGCATCTACTGCCGACCGGTGTGCCCGGCGCAACCGCCACGCCCGGAAAACGTCAGCTACTACCCCAGCGCCGCGGCCGCCGAGGCCGCCGGCTATCGCCCCTGCCTGAGATGCCGCCCGGAACTCTCCCCTGCCGGCGGCCACTGGCAACGCGGTGACGCCACCCTGGCGCGTGCCCTGCGACTGATGGACGAAGGCCTGGAGGAAGGCGGTCTGCCCGCCCTCGCCGCCCGCCTCGATCTCAGCGAACGCCAGTTGCGCCGGCTGTTCGTCGAGCGCCTGGGCGCCGCGCCCCTGGCGGTGCTCACCACCCGCCGGCTGCTGTTCGCCAAGCAATTGCTCAGCGAGACCCGGCTGCCGATCACCGAGGTGGCCCTGGCCGCCGGCTTCGGCAGTCTCAGACGCTTCAACACCGCCTTTCGCGATGCCTACGACCTGGCCCCCAGCCAGGTGCGCAAGGGCCAGGCCGCGGCTTCGCCGGTGCTGGTCCTGCGCCTGGCCTATCGTCCGCCCTATGATTTTGCCGCCCAGCTGGATTTCCTTCGCGGTCACGCCCTGCCCGGAGTGGAGGTGCTGGACGACACCAGCTACGCCCGGGTGATTGGCACGCCCGAACAGCCGGGCTGGCTGCGCGTCTCGGTCTGGGATGACGACACGCCGGCGCTGCGCCTGGAATTGCACGGTGCCGCACCCGGCGAACTGCAGGCGGCAGTGGCACGCATCCGCCGCATGTTCGATCTGGACGCCGATCCCGAAGCCATCGCCCAGGGCCTTTCCGTCGACCCGACCCTGGCCGAACTGGTGGCGCGCCGGCCCGGACTGCGCCTGCCCAGCGGCTGGGATGGCTTCGAGATCGCCGTGCGCGCCGTCATCGGCCAGCAGGTCAGCGTGGTGGCGGCCACCACCATGACCGCCCGGGTGGTGCAGCGCTTCGGGCGGCCCTGGGGCGAGCCCGGCCACGAGGCCAGTCGTCCGCCAGCCGGTCTGCACCACTTCTTTCCCACGGTGGAGGCCCTGGCCGATGCCGCCCTGGAAGACCTCACCGGCCTCGGCCTGATCCGCGCCCGCGCCGGTACCCTCGGCACGGTGGCCCGGGCCTTGCGTACCGGCGAGGTGGACTTCGACACCGGGCGCACCCTGGACGACTTTGCCCGGCGCTGGATCGCGCTCAAGGGCATAGGTCCCTGGACCGCCCAGTACATCGCCCTGCGCGCCCTCGCCCATCCCGATGCCTGTCCGGTGGAAGACCTGGTGTTGCAGAAACGCCTGGCGCCGCCCGGCGAGCGCCTGACCGCCAAGGCCCTGTACGCCCGCGCCGAAGCCTGGCGACCCTGGCGCGCCTACGGGGTGATGCAGGTCTGGCGCGAGGCCACCTGGAAGGCACCTGCCGACGCCCCCGCCGAACCCGTACCCACCCGTCTCGCCAAGGAGTCGCCCCGATGATCGCCTACTGCCTGCTGGACAGCCCCATAGGAACGCTTACCCTGGCCGCCGACGACAGTGGCCTGCGCGTGGTGGAGTTTCCCGAGAATCGCTACCTGGCCAAGCGCGATGCCAGCTGGAGCGCCGCCGACCATCCGATCCTCGACCTGGCCCGCGCGCAGCTCGGCGAGTATTTCGCCGGCCAGCGTCAGACCTTCGAGCTGCCGCTGGCACCGCGCGGCACCCCCTTCCAGCTGGCGGTCTGGCAGGCCCTGGCGGAGATCCCTCACGGCCAGACCTGGAGCTATGGTCAGCTCGCCAGCCACCTAGGGCGGCCCCAGGCGATGCGCGCGGTGGGCGCCGCCAACGGGCGCAATCCGTTGCCCATCGTGCTGCCCTGCCACCGGGTGATAGGGGCGTCCGGCGCCCTGACCGGCTTTGGTGGCGGCCTGCCGACCAAGCAATTCCTGTTGGAACTGGAAGGCGCCTTGCCAGCGCCGCGGGATCTCTTCGCGGCGTCCTAGCCCGCCACCGCGCCAGAACCTGGCTGATAAAAGGCTCTAGCATGCGCCTTCCAGCGCTTGAGTCGGTGCACTTCTGTAGCGCAAACTGGAATTTTCCATTCGCAAGGATGCGATGCGATGTCCAGCTCAGCCAACGCCCCGACCTTCACCCTGACGCTGGACGGCGTCGCCCACGATTTCCAGGTGCTCGCCTTCGACGGCCACGAAGCCATCGGCCAGCCCTATCGCTTCCAGCTCGAGCTGGTCAGCGAGCGCCCGGACTGGCCGCTGGAGTCACTGTTGCAGCGCTCCGCCTTTCTCGCCCTGGGTGCAGGTGACCGGGGCATCCACGGCCAGCTCGCCGCCGTGGCCCAGGGCGATTCCGGTCGACGCCTGACCCGCTATCGCGCCGAGCTGGTGCCACGCCTGGCCCAGTTGGCTCACCGCGTCAATTCCCGCCTCTTCCAGGGGCGCAGCGTCCCCGAGATCCTCGCGCAGCTCCTCGAGGAGCACGGCATCCTCGATGGCGACTATCGCTTCGCCCTGGGACCGACGCGCTATCCGCCGCGCGCCTACTGCGTACAGTACGGAGAGAGCGATCTGGCCTTTCTCACCCGGCTCTGCGAGGAAGAGGGCCTGCACTTTCACCACCAGCATCGTCGCGACGGTCATGTGCTGGTCTTTGGCGATGACGCCACCAGCTTTGCGCAGCTGGGCGCCACCCGCTATCGGCCCGGCAGCGGCCTGGTGGCGGACGAGCCCGCGATCAGTCACCTGGCGGTCGCGCTGCAGATCCGCAGCAGCGCCAGCCTCCTGCGCGCTCATGATCCGCTGCAACCTCGGCTGCGCCTGCAGAGCAGTACGGACGCCGCGGCCCAGCCCGCGCTGGAGGACTATGGCTTTCCCGGGCGCTTCACCGATCGCGCACGCGGGCAGCGCCTGAGCAGCCGGCGCCTGGAACGTCTGAGAGGCGACGCCCTCCAGGCCCAGGGCACGAGCGACCAGCCCAGCCTGGTGAGCGGGCACTTCCTGCCGCTGGAACAGCATCCGCGCGCCGACTGGAATCAGCTCTGGCTGTTGACCGAGATCCAGCACCAGGGCCGGCAGCCGCAGGTCCTCGAGGAAGACGTTGCCGACCGGATCCCGGCCGACGGCTTCGCCCAGGGCTATCGCAACAGCTTTGTCGCGCGGCCGTGGGCGCTGCCCTTCCGCCTGCCCCTGCGCCATCCCAAACCCCGGCTGCTGGGCGCCCAGAGCGCCGTGGTCACCGGACCGACCGGCGAGGAAATACACTGCGATGCCCTGGGCCGAATCAAGGTGCAATTCCACTGGGATCGCGAAGGCCAGGCGGATGAGCACAGCAGTTGCTGGCTGCGGGTCGCCAGCGGCTGGGCCGGTAACGGCCACGGCGCCCTGAGCCTGCCGCGGATCGGCATGGAGGTACTGGTCGGCTTTCTCGAAGGCGATCCCGATCAGCCGCTGGTGATCGGCTGCCTGTACCACGCCGAGCAGCGGCCGCCGCTGGAACCGCCCAGGGACCAGACCCGCAGCACCTTCAAGACGCTGAGCAGCCCCGGGGGCCACGGCTACAACGAAATTCGCAGCGAGGATCGCCAGGGCCAGGAGGAAATCCATGTGCATGCCCAGCGCGACTGGGACGAACGCATCGGCCATGACCACCGCAGCGAGATCGGCCACGAGCGCCATCAGCGCATCCGGGGCAACAGCTACAGCGCCTTCCACGCCGAGGAACACCGCATCACCCGGGGCGAACGCCGCACCGAGGTGCGCGCCGACGACCACCTGGACATAAACACGAGTCAGCATCTGCGGCTGGACGGCAGCCTGCTGGTCGAGGCCGGTAGCGAGATCCGGCTGCACAGTGGCCAGAAGATCGTCCTGGAAGCCGGCGCCCGCCTCACCCTCAGGACCGGCGGCAGCTTTGTGCAGCTGGATGCCGGCGGGGTCACCCTGGCTGGCCCGAGCATCCGGGTGAATCCCTGAGCGCGTGCCGAATCGCGGACACAAAAAAGCCACGCCTGGGCGTGGCTTTTCGGATTACCGCAACAGGACTCAGTCTTCCAGCAACTCGCCGGCCACCGCCAGGACATTGTCCAGGGTGAAGCCGAAGTGCTCGAACAGCGCCGCCGCCGGAGCGGATTCGCCGTAGGTGTGCATGCCGATGATACGACCGTCGAGACCGACGTACTTGTACCAGAAGTCGGCGATGCCGGCCTCGATGGCGATGCGCGCGCCGACTTCCACCGGCAGGACCTGCTGACGGTACTCGGGGCTCTGGCGGTCGAAGACGCTGGTGCTGGGCATGGAGACCACGCGCACCTGGCGACCTTCGGCGGTCAGGCGGTCATAGGCCTGCACCGCCAGGCCGACTTCGGAGCCGGTGGCGATGAGGATCAGCTCGGGTTCGCCGTTGCAGTCCTTGAGCACGTAGCCGCCACGGGCGGCGTTGCCCAGGGTGGCGGCGTCACGCACGCTGTGGGTCAGGTTCTGGCGCGAGAAGATCAGCGCGCTGGGACCGTCGCGACGCTCCAGGGCCGAGGTCCAGGCGATGGCGGATTCCACGGCGTCGGCCGGACGCCAGGTGTCCAGGTTGGGGGTGTAGCGCAGCGAGGCCAGCTGCTCCACCGGCTGGTGGGTGGGGCCGTCTTCGCCGAGACCGATGGAGTCGTGGGTGAAGACATAGAGCACCCGCTGCTTCATCAGTGCCGACATGCGCACCGCGTTGCGGGCGTATTCCATGAACATCAGGAAGGTGGCGCCGTAGGGCACCAGGCCGCCGTGCAGGGCGACGCCGTTCATGATGGCGCTCATGCCGAATTCACGCACGCCGTAGTGGACATAGTTGCCGCTGGCGTCTTCGGCGGTGACGCCCTGGGCGCCCTTCCACAGGGTCAGGTTGGAGCCGGCCAGGTCGGCGGAACCGCCGAGCAGCTCGGGTAGCAGCGGACCAAAGAACTGCAGGGCGTTCTGGCTGGCCTTGCGGCTGGCGATGGTCTCGCCCTTGCTGGCGACGTCCTGGATGAAGGCGGCGGCGCGCTCGGCGAAATCGGCGGGCAGGTCACCGGCCATGCGGCGCTTGAATTCGGCGGCCAGTTGCGGATGGGCCTGGGCGTAGGCGGCGAACCGCTCGTTCCACTCGGCCTCGGCGGCGGCGCCGCGCTCCTTGGCGCTCCACTCGGCATAGATGTCGGCGGGAATCTCGAAGGGCGCATGGGCCCAGCCGAGCAGCTCGCGCGCGGCCTGGATCTCGTCGTTGCCCAGCGGCGCGCCGTGGCACTCTTCCTTGCCCTGCTTGTGCGGTGCGCCGTAGCCGATCACGGTCTTGCAGCAGATCAGGGTGGGCTTGTCGCTCTTGCGCGCGGTGTCCAGGGCGGTCTGGATCTCGTCGGCGTCATGGCCGTCGACGTTGCGGATCACCTGCCAGCCGTAGCTCTCGAAGCGCTTGGGGGTGTCGTCGGTGAACCAGCCTTCGACCTCGCCATCGATGGAGATGCCGTTGTCGTCGTAGAAGGCGATCAGCTTGGACAGGCCCAGGGTGCCGGCCAGGGAGCAGACCTCGTGGGAGATGCCTTCCATCATGCAGCCATCGCCGAGGAAGGCGTAGGTGTGGTGGTCGACGATCCGGTGGCCGTCACGGTTGAACTGGGCGGCCATGACCTTTTCCGCCAGGGCGAAGCCCACGGCGTTGGCGATGCCCTGACCCAGGGGGCCGGTGGTGGTCTCGATACCCGGGGCGTAGCCGTATTCGGGGTGGCCCGGGGTCTTGCTGTGCAGCTGCCGGAAATTCTTCAGGTCGTCGATGGACAGGTCGTAGCCGGACAGGTGCAGCAGCGAATAGATGAGCATGGAGCCGTGGCCATTGGACAGCACGAAGCGGTCGCGGTCGGCCCACAGGGGATTGCCAGGGTTGTGCTTGAGCTGATCGTGCCAGAGCACCTCGGCGATGTCGGCCATGCCCATGGGGGCGCCGGGGTGGCCACTGTTGGCCTTTTGCACGGCATCCATGCTGAGGGCGCGGATGGCGTTGGCTCGATCACGACGGCTGGGCATTGCGGTGTCTCCTGGCAGAGGCAGAGCGAAGGGGCCGTTATTCTGGCCCAGCCAGGGCACTTCCAGCAATCGGCGCGGTCGCCTCAGCCCGCCGGGCAGACCGTGGCGCCGTCGACCACGAAGGCGCGTGCCACCGGTTCGATGCGCCTGGCCAGGGTCGCCAGGGCCTGGCGGTGCGCCGCCACGACCTCGGCATAGGAGCCGCCGGCGGGCTGGCTGATCCGGCTGCCACAGGTGAGCACCCGCTCCCCGCCCGGTTCGGCCAGGCGCAGGGTCCAGAGCGCGTCCTGCTGGACGCCACGCCCAGGCTGCGAATCGAAGCGCTGCAGATCCACCTTGATGCGCAGCACCGGGGCGCCGCTGCCGCGCGGGGCATCGCCCAGGTCCAGGGTACCGAGGTCCCGGGACAGGTCGGCGGACAGGGCGCTGCGCACCTCGTCGGCCAGGGGCGCGATCCAGCGTTCGTTTTCCAGCAGGGCGATGCCGTCGCCCTGGCGGACCACCAGTTGCGGCTGATCCACCTGCGGCGGGACCGAGACGCCTTGCAGGGCGAAGCGGAAATTCGCGGTGCGCGCCTGGGACGCGGGTTCCGCGGCGCTGGTCAGGGTGTGGTAGTTGAGCGGCGCCTTGGACGAACAGGCGGCCAGCAGCAGGGGCAGAGCCAGGCAGGTCAGGCGCTTCATTGCAGTTTTCCTTTGGCGGGATCGCGGGAGCCCGGCTCGAACTTGGGCGGCGGATCGGTCACCAGACCGCGGATCAGGGATTCCGGATGGCGGCCGAGGTAGTCGCCGAACACGCGCAGGGAACGCGCCATGCGCTGCATCTCTTCGAGGGTCTGGGTCAGATTCTGCTGCACCGGCGAATCGGCGCCCAGGCTCTGGCTGGCGCTGCCGGTGAGCTGCTGCACGCCCATCAGGGTGGTGGTCAGTTGCGGCAGGACCCCGGCGTTGAGCTGCTTGAGGGTGCCGCTGAGCTGCGCCAGGCTGGTGTCGAGATTCTTGCCGATGGAATCGAAGGGAATCTTGTCGATCTTGTTGACGATGCCGGCCATCTGCTCCTGCAGGCGATCGAAGCTGCCGGTGACGGTGGGGATCGACAGCGGCTTGGCCTGGGGATCGAAGGCCACCTTGGGCGCATTGGGCACGAAGTCGACGGAAATGTAGAGCTGGCCGGTCAGCAGGTTGCCGGTGCGGGCCTGGGCGCGCAGACCACGGGCCACCCAGCCGGCGAACAGCTTGCCGTCGCGGTCCTTGGTCTCGATGCGCTTGCCGACGTCACCCAGCCGCTGGGGATAGATGACCGCGCCGACGATCAGCGAGAAGCGATCCTGGCTGTCCTCGTAGTCGGGGGTCAGGGACACCACCCGGCCGACGTTCATGCCGAGGAATTCCACCGGTGCTCCGGTCGACAGCCCGCGCAGCGACTGCTGGAATCTCATCCGTACATAGAAGGGCTCGCCATCCGGCGGGGCCAGGGCGCTGGTCTGGTCGTCGAACAGGGTGAAACTCTGGTCTTCCTGGGCCTCCTGCGGATCCTTCGGCCATTCGGGGGTGACGAAGGCGATGCCGCCCGCCACCACCGTGGCCAGCGACTGGGTATTGAGCTTGAGCCCGGAGGCGCTGAGCGAGACATCGACCCCGCTGGCGTTCCAGAAGCGGCTGTTGGCGGTGACGAAGCGGTCGTAGGGCGAATCGATGAAGACCTGGGCGCTGACGCCCTTGCCATCCGGATTGAGGTGGAAGGACACCACCCGGCCGACCTGGATGCGCCGGTAATAGACCGGCGAGCCGACGTCCAGCGAGCCGATGTCGTCGGCGGTGACGATGAATCTTTTGCCCGAGGCCCCGTGGATCAGCGCCGGCGGCTGCTCCAGACCGCGGAAGTCGCGATGGGATTCGCTGGAATCGCCGATGTCGGCGCCGATGAAGGCGCCCGACACCAGAGTGTCGACCCCAGAGACGCCATTGACGCCGAAGCGCGGACGCACCACCCAGAAGCGGGCGTCCTTGGTGGCGAAGCCCTCGGCGGACTTTTCCAGCTCGATGGTGGTGATCACCCGGTTGCGATCCGGCGCCAGCTGGATGTCGCTGACGGTGCCGATCACCACGTTCTTGTACTTGACCTGGGTCTTGCCGGCTTCCAGGCCCTCGGCGGTGAGAAAGGTCACCGTGATGGTCGGACCGCGCGAGGCCCAGCTGTGGATCACCATGGACAGCCCGATCAGGGCCGCCACGATGGGCACCAGCCAGATCAGCGATACGCTCCAGCGACTGCGGCGTACCTCGGGGGTAGGCGCCAGGGCGTCGGGTTCATGCCTGTCCGTCATCGTTCACCTCTGCATCCCAGATCAAGCGGGGATCGAAACTCATCGCGGCGAGCATCGTCAGCACCACCACGAAACCAAAGAACACGATACCCAGGCGCGGCGCCGCCGAACTCAGGGCACCGAAGTGCACCAGCGCCGAGACCAGGGCCACCACGATCACGTCGAGCATCGACCAGTAGCCGATCAGCTCGACGAAGCGATAGAGCCGGGCACGCTGGGCGGTGGCCCAGTCGCTGCGGCGCTGGCAGGTCACCAGCAGGGTGCCGAGCACCAGAAACTTGATGGAGGGCACCGCCACGCTGGCGATGAAGATCACCAGGGCGACGCCCCAGGAGCCGTTCTCCCAGAATTCGATCACCCCTTCGAGGATGGTGCTTTCCGTACCGCGGCCCAGGGTACCGGTGAACATCACCGGCAGGGTATTGGCCGGGATATAGAGGATCAGCGCGGCGAGCAGATAGGCCCAGGTCTTGGCATAGACGTTCGGCTTGCGCCGGTGCAGCGCCGAGCCGCAGCGCGGACAGCCGGCCTTGTGCCGGCGTGGCGCGCTGCAGACCTTGCCGCAGACGTGGCAGAGGCACAGGCCGAGTTCGTCGGCGCGCGGCGGCAGCTGGGGCGCGGTCACGGCTCGCGCTCCCCGACGGCGTCCCACAGCGGGTGCAGGTCGCGCTTGGCGATGATCAGCAGGACCACCATCAGCCCGACCATGCCGAACAGCCCCAGGCCCACCACCACGTGCAGCAGCCCGGCGAGCTTGATCACCGCCACCAGGGCGCCGAGCACGAAGACCTCGATCATGCTCCAGGGCCGCAGGTAATGCAGGGTGACCATGGCCGTGGCGAAGCCGGGCGCGCGGCGGCCGAGCTGGGCGAAGCCGAGCACCCAGAGCAGCAGGACGATCTGCAGCAGCGGCACCACGAACAGGGTCATGGCCACCACCAGCGCCATGGGTCCGGCGAAGCCGCGACTCATGGCGACCACCGATTCCAGCAGGGTCGCCTCGCTGTGCAGGCCGCGAAAGCTGAGTTGCAGGATCGGCCCGACATTGGCGATCACGAACAGCACCGCCGCGGCGATCGCCAGCGCCAGCAGACCCTGGATATCCAGCCGGCTGGCGCGATAGAGCAAGGCGCCACAGCGCAGACAATGCGCCCGCTCACCCACCGCGAGGGGTTCGAGGCGATGCACCGAATCGCAGTGCTCGCAGATCACCAGGCGCGTGCCGGCAGCAGGCGCGGAAGGAGATGGTGGCTGGACGGACATGGGTTACCCGGTGACGCTCCTGGAAGGGGGCTGCAGGTTGGACGCGCGAGGCTCGCGGTCGTTACCGCAACGCCGCGAAGACCGCTGAGCAAAAGGCCCGGGCATCTTACCTTCCTCGGCGAAGGTATGCGCGGCCAGCCGCTGCGGACAAGTATCAAAACTTTTTGATGCTTTTCTTGCGAGGCCCGGGACGGGTCTCTAGACTAGCGCCCCATGAATCCCCTACGCGTGCCGGCGCTCGGCCAGGAACCAGGAGACACCCTCGCCGCCCTGTGCAAGGCCGGTGGCGATCCCCTGCGCCTGAACGTCCTGCGCGCCCTGCACAGCGCCTCCTTCGGCGTGCTGGAACTGGCACAGATCTTCGCCACCGGCCAGTCCGGCATCAGCCACCACCTCAAGGTGCTGGCCCAGGCGCAGCTGGTGGCCACCCGCCGCGAGGGCAATGCCATCTTCTATCGCCGCGCCCTGCCGCGTCCCGGCAGCCTGGGAGGCGCCCTGCACGCCGCCCTGCTCGAAGAGGTGGACAGCCTGGCCCTGCCCGGCGCCGTGCAGACGCGGATCGGCGAGGTGCATGCCCAGCGCGCGGCGGTGAGTCGCGACTTCTTCGCCCGGGTGGCGGAAAAATTCCAGGCCCAGCAGGACCTCATCGCCAGTCTGCCGCAGTATCGCGACGGCCTGCTCAGCCTGCTGGACGCCCTGGCCCTGGATCCGCGCGGCTGCGCCCTGGAAGTGGGCCCGGGCGACGGCGCCTTCCTGCCGGACCTGGCGCGGCGCTTCGCCCGGGTGGTGGCGGTGGACAACAGCCCGGCCATGCTCGAACTGGCGCGTCAGCGCTGCCAGCGCGACGGTCTCGCCCATGTCGAACTGCAACTGGCCGACGCCCTCGCCGAGCCGCTGCCCGCGGCCGACTGCGTGGTCCTCAACATGGTCCTGCACCATCTGGCCGCACCGGCGGAAGCCCTGCAGCAACTGGCCCGGCGCGTGGCGCCGGGTGGCAGCCTGGTGATCACCGACCTCTGCCCCCACGACCAGACCTGGGCACGCGCGGCCTGTGGCGATCTCTGGCTCGGCTTCGACCAGGACGAACTGGCGCGCTGGGCCCAGGCCGCCGGCCTGCAGGCGGGCGAAAGCCTCTACCTGGGCCTGCGCAACGGCTTTCAGATCCAGGTGCGTCAGTTCGCGCGCCCGGATCAGGGAAACACCCCGTCATGAGGCCAACCGGCCAGTGGCGGGCGGACCCGACGCTCAAGGGCGTCATGTCCAGCAAGGAAACTGCTGTCTCGACCGGCCTGCGGGCCCCTACCCCCTGGTAATTTAGGAACCATTCGATGAGCGAATATTCCCTGTTCACCTCCGAGTCCGTGTCCGAAGGCCATCCGGACAAGATCGCCGACCAGATCTCCGATGCCGTGCTCGACGCCATCATCACCCAGGACAAGCACGCCCGCGTGGCCTGCGAGACCCTGGTCAAGACCGGTGTGGCCATTGTCGCCGGTGAGGTCACCACTTCCGCCTGGGTCGACCTGGAGCAACTGGTGCGCGACGTCATCGTCGACATCGGCTACGACAGCTCGGACGTGGGCTTCGACGGCGCCACCTGCGGCATCGTCAACATCATCGGCAAGCAGTCGGTGGATATCGCCCAGGGCGTCGATCGCAGCAAGCCGGAAGACCAGGGCGCCGGCGACCAGGGCCTGATGTTCGGCTATGCCTGCAACGAGACCGATGTACTGATGCCCGCGCCCATCACCTTCTCCCACCGCCTGGTGGAGCGTCAGGCCGAGGCACGCAAGTCGGGCCTGCTGCCCTGGCTGCGTCCGGACGCCAAGTCCCAGGTGACCTGCCGCTACGAAGGCGGCAAGGTGGTCGGCATCGACGCCATCGTGCTGTCCACCCAGCACAATCCCGAGGTCAAGTACGCCGACCTGCGCGAAGCCGTGATGGAGCTGATCGTCAAGCACGTCATCCCCGCCGAGCTGCTGCACAAGGACACCCAGTTCCACATCAACCCGACCGGCCAGTTCATCATTGGCGGCCCGGTGGGTGACTGCGGTCTGACCGGCCGCAAGATCATCGTCGACAGCTACGGCGGCATGGCCCGTCACGGCGGTGGCGCCTTCTCCGGCAAGGACCCGTCCAAGGTCGACCGCAGCGCCGCCTACGCCGGTCGCTACGTGGCCAAGAACATCGTCGCCGCCGGCCTGGCCGATCGTTGCGAGATCCAGGTGTCCTACGCCATCGGCGTGGCCCAGCCCACCTCCATCTCGATCAACACCTTCGGCACCGCCAAGATCAGCGACGAGAAGATCGTGCAGCTGGTGCGCGAGCATTTCGACCTGCGCCCCTACGCCATCACCACCATGCTCGACCTGCTGCACCCGATGTACCAGGCCACCGCGGCCTATGGTCACTTCGGCCGCCACCCGCAGGAAGTCACCGTGGGCGACGACACCTTCACCACCTTCACCTGGGAACGCACCGACCGCGCCGCCGCCCTGCGCGCCGCCGCCGGCCTGTAACCCGCCTCCCGGCAAACAGCCCCGCCACCGCTGGTGCCGGGGCTTTTTTCTGGGTCTGCACGCGGGATCCCAGCGCTTTCTTGCGCCAGTCCACAGCCTGGCACGCGCGATGCAACCTCTGGGCATCTGATGGTCAGAATGCCTCGTCTTCCCCAGGAGTCTGCTTATCCATGTGGCTGTTCATCACCAACTTCGGCGATTCTTCGGTGATGCTTCCCTGCGCCGTGCTGATCGCGCTCTGGCTGCTGGCCGGTCTGTCCGCACGGGCGGCACTGCTCTGGCTGCTGCTGTTTGGTGCCGCCGGGCTCAGCGTTGCCCTGTCGAAGATCGCCTTCTTCGGCTGGGGCCTGGGCATCCCCCGCCTGGACTTCACCGGCTTCAGCGGCCACTCCATGCTGGTTGGCAGCGTGCTGCCGGTCCTCGGCTGGCTGCTGGCCAGCCGGGCGCGGCCGTCGCTGCGGCTGAGCGCAGCCGCCCTCGGCGCGCTCTGTGCCCTGCTCATCGCCGTCTCGCGGGTGGTGCTGGGCTATCACTCGATCTCGGAAGTGGTGACCGGCCTGCCCATCGGCTATGCCGCCAGCGGCAGCCTGCTGTGGCTGCTGCGGGGCCAGGAGGTCAACCTCAGACCGCGCCAGGCCGCGCTGGGCGCCAGCCTGCTGCTGTTGCCCCTGTTGCTGCTGCATGGCACCAACGCCCCGACGCAACGGGTGCTGGAGCGGTTGGCGGTGAAATTCGCCGACGAGCAGAAGCCCTGGACCCGCGCCCATCAGCGTGCCGGCGTGGCACCGCTGCAGAACTGAGCAAGGCCCAGCACCTGCAATAGACGGCCCGCGGCTGGCGAATACCCAGCGGACTCCTAGACTGGCAGAAGCCCCGACGTTCCCGGGGTGAACGCCAGGGCCTTTCGGCCCCTCCTAGTTAAGTCAGTCCTTGCCGCCGAGTCGTCCGCATGCGCTACTGCCTCCCCCTTGTCTGCAGCCTGGTGCTTACCGGGCTGCCCGCGTCACCCGTGGCGGCTGCCGAGCCCTTGCGGCTCTATACCTGGGAAGGCTACTTCAGCGACACCCTGCTGCAGCGCTGGGCCAAGGCCCATCCCACCGTGCAGGAAATCCATTTCGACAGCAGTGACGTGCGCGACGCGACCCTGGCGCGCGGCGATGTCGATCTCGACCTGGTGGTGATCAACGAGGTCAGCGCCACCCGCCTCGGCCAGGACGGCCTGCTGACCCGCATCGACCCTCAGCGCCTGCCGCATCTGCGCGAGCTCGATCCGCGCTGGCGCCAGAGTTGCGGCGACTATGCCGTGCCCTACGTCTGGGGCACCCTGGGTCTGCTCTATCGCAGCGATCGCCTGGCCCAGGCGCCTTCTTCCTGGCAGCCGCTGCTGCAGCCGGAGCCGGCCCTGCACGGTCGTATCGCCATGCTCGAAGACCACGACGATCTGCTGGTCGCCCCCCTGATCACCCTGGGCGCCGCCATCAACAGCGACGATCCCGAGCTGCTCCGACGCAGCTTCGCCCTGCTCAAGGCTCAGGCCCCGGCGGTGCTGACCTATCAGTACGTGGTCAGCGCCCTGCACAATCCGGCCTACAGCGATCGCATCGAGCTGGCCCTGGGCTACAGCGGCGACCAGCACCTGCTCAATGCCGCGACCCCCGGACAGCCCTGGCGCTTCGTCACGCCCCGCGAAGGCAGCCTGCTATGGGTGGACTGCGTGGCCCTGCTCAGCAACTCCCGGCACCAGGCGGCCGCCTGGCGCTTCATTGATTTCCTAAACGAGCCGCGCAATGCCGTGCTGGCGACCGAGGAACTGTACCTGGCGACCCCCAACGCCGGCGCCCTGCGCCTGCTGCCGGCAGACCTGCGCCAGGATCCCAGCCTGTTCCCCCCCGACGACGTGCTTGCCCGCAGCCAGGTCTTTCGTGAAGGTCCACCCGACACCTTCCAGACCCGGCAACGCATCGGCAGCGCTCTGGTAGGTCGCCATGACGCTCAATAGGCGCGCCCTGCTGCTGATCCTGCCGGTCGCCCTGCTCTGCAGCCTGACCCTGGTGGGGCTGGGCTACACCGTGCAGCGCGAGGCGGTGATCGGCCTCGAACGTTCGCGGCTCAACCACGACCTGGCGGCGCTGGAAACCACCTATCGCGAGTACGACCACTTCAGCCGCAACCTGCTCTATGCCCTGTCCAACAGCGCCGCCCTGGGCAATTTCCTGCGGCAGACCGAGGTGCCCTATCGCAACGAAGCCCTGGGTACCCAGCTGCAACTGGCGGTGCGCCAGCTGGCCGGCGACGATGCACCCAGCCACATCTCCCTGGCGATCGCCCGCCCCGATCTCAGCCTGGCCTACTACTACGAGCGCAGCGGCGATCCCTTCGCCCAGTTGAGCGGCGTCCAGCGCCAGTTGCTCGCACGCCTGGCGCGGGAGCCGAACGGTCCGCTGGAACGACGCGACTATCTGCTCGACGAGCAGGGGCGTTCACTGCTGGTGGCGACCACCTCGCTGCTGCCGAGCACCGCCGGACCACCCCTGCCGGGACAGCGCGGCCTGGCGATGACACTGCAGCT
The DNA here is from genome assembly GCF_028640825.1 of Pseudomonas sp. LA5. Lineage (NCBI taxonomy): Bacteria > Pseudomonadati > Pseudomonadota > Gammaproteobacteria > Pseudomonadales > Pseudomonadaceae > Pseudomonas > Pseudomonas sp. LA5. The sequence continues at coordinate 4,037 of NZ_JAQYZY010000028.1, read as the reverse complement.
GGCGGTCAGCCCGGACCGGATGGAGGCCCTGCGCCGCAGTCTGGAACAGAGCTATGGCGCCCCCCTGGAATTCAGCCGGACACCGCCTACCCGCACCCGCGACTTCAGTGCCATCGAGCGGCTGTCGCCTGATCTCTATGTACGCCTGACCCCGGACCCGGGACGCCTGGACAAGGAGTTGCGCCGCCTGGCGATCGCCTACTTCAGCGGCGGCCTGCTGGTGACCCTGGCCTGCATCCTGGTGCTGATCGTGCTGATCCGCCGCTACATCACCCGGCCCATCGCCCGCCTGGACAGCCAGCTCACGGAAGTCCTGGAAGGCCAGCGCCAGGCGCTCGAAACCGGCGACGAACCCGGCGAGATCGGTCACCTGGGTGCCAACATGAAGCGCCTGCACGACAACAACCTGGCCATCCTGGCGCAATTGCGCACGGCCTTGCGCACCGACGTCCTCACCCAGATCGGCAACCGCCGCTATTTCCAGCTCATGGGCGAATCCTGGCTGGCGGGCAAGCCGGACGGTCGTCGTATCGCCCTGCTCTATTTCGGCCTGGACCATTTCAAGTCGGTGAACGACAGATTCAGCCACGAGGTGGGCGATGAACTGCTGCAGGCCGTCGCCCGGCAGACCCAGCAACAGTTTGAGGCCTATCAGGCAGACAACGAGCTGGTGTTTACCCGCCTGGCGGGCGATGAATTCGCCATCCTGCTACGTGGCCCGGCAGCGGCGACCGATGCCCTCGCCCTGGGCCAGCAGCTGCAGCAGAACCATGACAACGGCACCCTGGTGGGCGAACGCCGCTATGCGGTGACCCTGAGCATCGGCCTGGCGACCCCCGAGGCGCCGCTGGACCTGGCCGACCTGCTGGCCCAGGCCGATCTGGCCCTGGAGCGGGCCAAGAACGAAGGCGGCAATCGCCTGGTGCATTTCACTCCGGAGCTGGCCGCGCGCCAGCGCCGCCAGGATCTGCTGGACGAATACCTGCGGCACCTCAACCCGGACGAGGAGTTTCACCTGGTCTACATGCCGGCGGTCGACAGTGCCGGCCAGGTACGCTCCGCCGAGACCCTGCTGCGCTGGAATTCGCCCCGCCTCGGCGCAGTGTCACCTGCGGAGTTCATCCCCATCGCCGAGCGCCAGGGACATTTCCGCTGGATCGATCGCTGGGTCGTGGACCAGGCCTGCCGCGAATATCCCGCGCTGCAAGAGGTACTGGGTACCGACCTGGTGCTGTCCGTCAACCTGTCTTCCGCGCAACTGGATCAGGCCGACATCGTGCCCTATCTGCGCGAGCGGGTGCGCCACCACGGCGTCGATCCGGCCCACCTGGAACTGGAATTCACCGAGACCTTCGCCGCCGAGTTGAACGAGCGGACCCTGGGACTGCTGCACGAATTGCGCGCCGAGGGCTTTCGCGTGGCCATCGACGATTTCGGCGTGGGCTACACCTCCATCCAGCAGGTCACCGACTATCCCGCCGACACCATCAAGTTTGACCGGCTCATCGTCGAGCGCCTCAGCCAACCCGGCAACCAGGCCAGCCTGGTTGCGCTCATCGCCTTCTGCCATGCCCGCGATGCCCAGGTGATCGCCGAGGGCGTGGACACCGAACTCAAGCAGCTCTGCCTGGAACAGGCCGGGTGCGATCTCCTGCAGGGTTTTCTGGTGTGCCCGCCGCGGCGTCTGGACGAGTTGCGCGACTGGCAGCGCCAGCGCCTGGGCGATCCCAGCCGGGTCTAGGGATAACGCTCACTGGCGCAAGGTCAGCGAGCGCTACCAGGTGGAGCTGCGCTTAGAAGTCCAGCGACAGGCCCAGGCCCACGCCCTGCTGGTGGGTATCGCCCGCACCGGCATAGCTGTAGCCGCCGCGCAGGGTCAGCTCCGGCGTCAGCCGCTGGACCACGCCCAGACTCAGGCGGGTGCGGTCGCTGTCGGGCTGGTAGCCGTCCAGGGTGTAGTCCAGACCCGGCACGCTGTTCAGGCGCATGGTCACATCGCGAGTGCCGTCGGCGAATTCCCGCTCGCGGCCCAGATCGGCGAACAGCGCCGTGGCCGGTGCGAGTTGCCAGCGGCTCTGCAGGCCCAGCCCCAGTCGCCGCGAGGTGCTCGACTGGTCGTCGAATTCCAGCGCCGTGGCGTCGTTGCCGCGCTCCCGGTAGCCGTCCACCTGGACACGGGCATAGTCGGCGCTGAGATAGGGACTCAGGTGCCAGGGACTGCCGGCCGCTGCCAGGTCGTACCCCAGGCGCGCCGAGAGGGCGCGCAGATCGCCGTCGGTATCGCCCTGCTCGCTGCGGGTGGTCGGGCCAAGCGCAAAGCGCCGGCTGAGGTCGTCGTAGTCCAGCCGTCCGCCGGTGGCGGTGAGATCGCCCCAGAGGCGCTCGCCCTGGTACTGGGCGAAGGCGCTGAGCAGATAGCTGTTGAGGCGATAGTCGGAATCGGCCGCACCGGGTTCCAGGTGTTGCCGTGCGACCCCGGCGGCGACACCGAGGCGCCATTCCTCGCTGAGTCGATAGCTGCCGCCCAGGTCCAGGCTGTAGCCGTTGCCATCGCCGCCGGCAGTGCTGCGCTGGTCGTCGACGTCCAGGCGCCGCGCGCTGGTATCCACATAGCCCTGCCAGCGTCCCACCGGCTGCCAGGCATGCCAGTCGCCCAGCCAGCGCTGGTGCAGGCCGTCCTGATGCGCCCTGAGGGTGGACTGGGCCATCTCCGGCAGCAGGGTGACCTCCCAGGGTGCGGCCAGCAGCGAATAGGCGTAGTCGGCGATCAGCCGCTGCCCGGTGATGGTCGGGTGGACGCGATCGTTGAACAGCAGCTGGCTGGGATCGGCCGCCGCCGCGCCCAGGCCATAGGTTGCATTGCGGGTGCAGCTGTCGCCGCTGAAGCAGGTGCCGGTCAGATTCTGCCCGCTGGCCAGGCCATAGCGTCCCGGTTCGGCCACCACCTCGGCCAGCAGCTGGGGCACGTTGAGGCCGATGATCTGGGCGTCGATGCCGGCCAGGCGCGCCACCAGCGCCTGGTTGTAGACCCGGCTCAGGGCCGAGCTGGCCGCCTGTTGCGGCGAACCGGCCAGGGCCGGGGTCTGGCCGATGTCGGGCAGCAGCCAGACCACCATGTAGCGGGCGCCGGCCTGCTGCAGCGCAGCGACGCCGTCACCCAGGCGATTGGCCGCGGCTGCCGCGGTGGCCGGCGAGGTGACCAGTCCCTGGAGGAAGTCGTTACCCCCGCCGCTGATGTAGAACAGGGTATTGGGATCCAGACTCAGGCCCTGGCTGGCAAGTCCGGGCAGGTAGCCGTCCCGGCTGCGCAGGGTCAGGCCACCCACCGCCACCACCGAGCCGTTGCGAGCGGTGATGGAGTCGCGGATCTGCGCCGTGGTGTAGCCGCCCGTGGCCCAGTTGTCGCCATCGCTCAGGCCGATCCGCTGATTGATCAGCGAGGTGGAGGCGTCCAGGGTACGGACATCGAAGCCCAGTTGCTGGCCGAGCAGCATCGAGGACACCGGTCCGGTCACCGCGCCGCTGGCCGGGCTGTAGCCCGGCCCGACACGGTTGGTGAATCTGAGGCTGGCACCATTGACCCCGGTGTCGGGAAACTGCCCGGCATCGAGCAGGCTGTCGCCGAACACGGTGAAGCCACTGTAGGGATTGGGAGCCGCCTGGGCGGTTGCCGCGAGCGCCGTGGCCAGGGCGATGGCCAGCGGCAGGCGTTGCCGGAGAAAAGATGTCATGCCTGCATCCTTGATTGTTGTTATCGGAGCACGCGTCAGGGCGTGTAGCCCCACGCTAGACGGTTTTTGTGACGTTGTATCTGGGTGTGAACAAAAACTTGCAGGACGTTCATGCCGTCTGGACGGCATGCCAGACGGCTGTCGATAGTTCGACCAGGGCGGCCCGCCATGACCGTCGAGTCTGCTGATCAACCAGTGGCAGCGCTCATGGGGGTGCTGACGCTGAGCGCCCGCTGGGATAGCCCCCTTTCCCTCTGGGAGAGGGTTGGGGTGAGGGCTCTCTGGCGGCGAACCCCAGTGGAAAAG
>NZ_JAQYZY010000027.1:0-5921 GCF_028640825.1 Pseudomonas sp. LA5 | reverse complement strand
AGGGACAGGCCCTGGGCGTGGTTGCCGGCGCTGGCGGTGATCACCCCGCGGGCCTTCTCGCTGGCCGAGAGGCTGGCCAGCTTGGTGTAGGCGCCGCGGATCTTGAAGGAAAACACCGGCTGCAGGTCTTCGCGCTTGAGCAGCACCTGGCAGCCCAGCCGCTCGGACAGCGCCCGCGCCGGCTGCAGGGGCGTTTCGATCGCCACGTCGTAGACGGGGGCGAGCAGGGTCTTCTTCACGTACTGTTCGAGCATCGGCGGGACGATCCGGTAGGTGCGGCGGGGGCGAAAAGTCTACTACGGGCACCCCCGGGTGGGTTAGCCAGGCGTCCGAGCGGCTATAATCGGCGACCCTCCACCCGTTTCGCGGATACCCCCATGAATCAGGACCAGCTCAAGCAGGCCGTCGCCCAGGCCGCGGTCGACCTCATCCTTCCCCAACTCTCCCGCGACAGCGTGATCGGCGTGGGCACCGGCTCGACCGCCAACTTCTTCATCGACCTGCTGGCCAAGCACAAGCTGGAATTCGACGGCGCCGTGGCCAGCTCCCAGGCCACCGCCGACCGGCTGAAGAGCCATGGCATCACCGTCTATGACCTCAACGGTGTCAACCACCTGGAATTCTACGTGGACGGTGCCGACGAAGCCGACGGCCACCTCAACCTGATCAAGGGCGGCGGCGCGGCCCTGACCCGCGAGAAGATCGTCGCCGCCGTGGCGCGCACCTTCATCTGCATCGCCGACGCCAGCAAGCGCGTCGAGGTGCTCGGCGAATTCCCGCTGCCGGTCGAGGTCATCCCCATGGCCCGCAGCTATGTGGCCCGCGAACTGGTCAAGCTGGGCGGCGACCCGGAATACCGCGACGGCGTGGTGACCGACAACGGCAACGTCATCCTCGACGTGCACAATATGCACATCGTCGATCCAGTGGGCCTGGAAGCCAAGATCAACAACATCGTCGGCGTGGTCGCCAACGGCCTCTTCGCCGCCCGCCCGGCGGACGTGCTGCTGCTGGGCACCGCCCAGGGCGTGGAGCGCCTGGAGCGCAGCTAAGCCACCCGTAGCGTGGAAAACCGCGCCAGCGTTTTCCACAGGTGAACTCAAGCACGGCCAGTGGATAAGGCTGCGCCGTTATCCACGCTACGCGGCGTTGGGCTCCCGTAGGTTGGGTTGAGCGAAGCGAAGCCCAACGATCCCATGCTCTCAGCCCACAAAAAAGCCCCGGTCAGGCGAACCCGACCGGGGCTTTTTCATGGTGCATTAAAGCTTAGAACAGCACGCGGCAACGAATGGTGCCCTTGATGTTCTGCAGCTTTTCCTGAGCCAGGTCGGAGTAGTCGGCGTCGACGTCGATCACCACGTAGCCGACCTTCTCGTCGGTCTGCAGGTACTGACCGGAGATGTTGATGCCGCTCTCGGAGAAGACGCGGTTGATCTCCGACAGCACGCCCGGCACGTTCTGGTGGATGTGCAGCAGGCGGTGCTTGCCCGGGTGCGACGGCAGGGCCACTTCGGGGAAGTTGACCGAGGACACCGAGGTGCCGTTGTCGCTGTACTTGACCAGCTTCTCGGCCACTTCCAGGCCGATGTTGGCCTGGGCCTCGGCGGTGGAGCCACCGATGTGCGGGGTCAGGATGACGTTGTCCAGGCCGCGCAGCGGCGAGACGAACTCGTCGTTGTTGGAGCGCGGCTCCACCGGGAAGACGTCGATGGCGGCGCCGATCAGGTGCTCGTCCTTGATGGCGGCGGCCAGGGCGTCGAGGTCGACCACGGTGCCACGGGCGGCGTTGATCAGGATGCCGCCCTTCTTGATGGCGCGGATCTCGCGCTCGCCCATCATCAGCTGGGTGGCGGGGGTTTCCGGCACGTGCAGGGTGACGATGTCGCTCATGCCGAGCAGTTCGGTCAGGGAGCCGACCTGCTGGGCGTTGCCCAGGGGCAGCTTGGTAATGACGTCATAGAAGAACACCTGCATGCCCAGGCCTTCGGCCAGCACCGACAGCTGGGTGCCGATGGAGCCGTAGCCGATGATGCCCAGCTTCTTGCCACGGATCTCGAAGGAATTGGCCGCGCTCTTGATCCAGCCGCCACGGTGGCAGGAGGCGTTCTTGGCCGGGATGCCGCGCAGCAGCAGGATGGCCTCGGCCAGCACCAGCTCGGCGACCGAACGGGTGTTGGAATAGGGCGCGTTGAACACGGCGATGCCGCGCTCGCGGGCAGCCTGCAGGTCGACCTGGTTGGTGCCGATGCAGAAGCAGCCGACGGCGACCAGCTTCTTGGCGCAGTCGAACACCTCTTCGGTGAGCTGGGTGCGCGAGCGGATGCCGATGAAGTGGGCGTCGGCGATCTTTTCCTTGAGCTGGGCATCCGGCAGGGAGCTGGTGACGTACTCGATGTTGCTGTAACCCGCGGACTTCAGGATATCCACGGCGGACTGGTGGACGCCTTCCAGGAGAAGGAAGCGGATCTTGCTCTTGTCGAGGGAAGTCTTGCTCATCTGCGTTGAATCCAGAGTGTCCAGGGAGAAGGATGCCGGCGCGGCGCAGGCCAGTTCAGCCAGCGGCAAAGGGGGCGCCATCTTAGCATGAGCCGCCGCATGCAGGTCTGGTTGCGACCTGAAGCTTTCTCAGGGCGACCATGAGCGCCTTGCGACCAGGACCGCGCCGCGGCCCGCGCTTTTGGTTAAGATCGTGAGGTCAAGATCGCCCGCAGACGCCACTCACCAGGAGCACCAGATGGCCTACCAGCACCAGTACCTCGATGGCACCAAGATCCACTTCCCCCTGGGCAAGGTCGTCTGCATCGGCCGCAACTACGCCGAGCACGCCAAGGAGCTGAACAATCCGGTTCCCACCGAACCCCTGCTGTTCATCAAGCCGGCCAGTTGCGTGGTGCCGGTAGCCGAGGGCTTCGCCATCCCCACCGATCAGGGTTCGGTGCACTACGAGGCCGAGATCGCCGTGCTGATCGGCAAGCCGCTGTCGAAGAAGCCGTCGACCGAAGAGGTGCGCGACGCCATCTCCGGCTTCGCCCCTTCCCTGGACCTGACCCTCAGAGAGGTGCAGAGCCGGCTCAAGGAAAAGGGCTATCCCTGGGAGATCGCCAAGAGTTTCGACGGCGCCTGCGTGCTCGCGCCCTTCGTGCCGGGCGATGCCTTCGAGGACCTGGCCGACATCCCGGTGCGCCTGACCATCAATGGCGAGGTGCGCCAGGACGGCAACAGCCGCGACATGCTCAATCCCATCCTGCCGCTGATCCAGGCCATCGCCGGGCATTTCTCCCTGCAACCGGGCGACGTCATCCTCACCGGCACGCCGGTGGGTGTCGGACCTCTCAACGTGGGCGATGACTTGGTACTGGAGCTGCCGGACCTTAGCCGCTTCGAAACGCGCGTGCTATAACCCCGCCACCCACCGTCGCCCGGCCGGTGCCGGGCGACGGTGTGCCGGCGCGGCCACGACGCTCCAGGCTTTGCCTGAAAAGTGCCTACGCTCGGCGACTTTGCAGACAAGCCATAACAAGAAGCCGTACGAGCCCGCATGTCCAGACTCCCTCGCCTCATCCTGTCGCGCCTCCTTCCCGCCTTCGTCCTGCTGGTGCTGATCATCCTCACCTTCGTCTGGCACTGGAACGACCGGGCGCTGCTCTGGTGGCAGGAATACCGCACGCCGCCGGAAGTCCGCGCCCAGGCGGTCTGGCTGCCGGACTACCAGGCGGTGATCCAGGGCAAGCAACTGCCGGGGCTGGCCGAGGCCGAGACCTCCGATCTCACCTACGATCCCCGTACCCGCACCCTCTTCGCCGTTACCGGCAGCACCCCCTACCTGGTGCAGCTGAGCCTGACCGGCGACATCCTCAGACGCATCCCGATCCGCAACGTCTCCAACCTGGAAGGCGTGACCGCCCTGGAAGACGGGCGCCTGGCCATCGTCGACGAACGCCAGCGGCGGCTGTCGCTGTTCCAGCTGAAGGACGACACCCGGGAGCTGGATGCCAACACCTTCGAGCACCACGACCTGGGCTTTCCCGACGCCGGCAACAAGGGCTTCGAAGGCATCGCCTGGGACCGGCGGCACCAGCGCCTGATCCTCAGCAAGGAGCGCGACCCGGCCGCCCTCTTCACCCTGGCCAGCGACGGCCGCGGCGTTACCGGCAGCCTGCAACCCTTTCCACTGAAGCAGCTGGTGATCGACTACTCCGCGGTGGCGGTCGATCCGCGCACCGGACATCTGCTGGCGCTGTCCGACCAGTCCCACACCCTGGTGGAGCTGACCGCCGAGGGACAACCGGTCAGCTTCATCAGCCTGAGACGTGGCCTGCACGGCCTGGACGCGACCATGGAGCAACCGGAAGGCGTGGCCCTCGACGAAGCCGGCAATCTCTACCTGATTGGTGAACCCAATCTCTTCCACGTGTTTCACAAGGTGTCCAAAGCGGCGCAATGAGCGCCTATTCAGCTTGAATTCAGGGTGGCGCCCTTAGGCTGCGCGGCATTACCGCCTCAGGACCCTGTCGATGTTTCCGCTGCTTTCCCCTCGCACCCTGGGCGCCTTGCTGGGCGGCGCCCTGCTGCTGGCCCTGACCCTGGTGGCCCAGCAACACCGGCTGTTCGAGCGGCTCCTGTTCAACGTCCAGAGCCAGCTTCAGGCCGAGAGCCGCCAGGCCCGTTCGCTGTGGCTGCCGAGCTACCGGGTCACCGTCGAAGCCCGCCCCATCGGCGAGGGCATCACCGATGTCTCGGCACTGAGCTTCGATCCGGATCGCCGCACCCTGGTCAGCGTCACCAACAAGCCGGCGCGCTTTCTCGAACTGGACCTGGACGGCCGGCTGCTGCGCCAGGTGGAGCTCAGGGGCTTCAGCGATCCGGAAGCCATCGAGTACATCAAGCCGGGTGTCTACATGATCAGCGAAGAGCGCCGCCAGCGCCTGGTGCGGGTACGGATCGGCGCCGACACCCGGGTGGTGGACGTCGACGACCGCCAGGTCAGCCACCCCTTCAGCCTCAGCGATGTGCAAAGCGACAACCGCGGCAACGAAGGCCTGGCCTATGACGCGGCCCGCGAGCGCTTCTTCGTCGCCAAGGAAAGCGATCCGGTACGCATCTACGAGATCGACGGCCTGGGCAGCGAAGCCTTCGAAGGCCTGCAGGCGCTGTCGCTGCGCACGGATCCACAGCGTGATCGCCGCCTTTTCGTGCGCGATCTCTCCAGCCTGCAATTCGACCCCGGCACCGGCCACCTGCTGGCGCTCTCGGATCAGTCGCGCCTGGTGCTGGAACTGGACGACGACGGCAAGCCGATCAGTTCGCTGTCACTGCTGCGCGGCCAGCACGGCCTGAGCCGCAGCGTGCCCCAGGCGGAAGGCGTGGCCATGGACGACCAGAGCCGGCTGTACGTGGTCAGCGAGCCCAATCTGTTCTATCGGTTCGAGAAGCCGTGAGGTAGATGCTCATCGCGGCCATGCCGGTGCGCCGTAGCGACCGCTCCTACATACCGGGAAACACCTGTAGGAGCGGCCCATGGCCGCGATCAGTTCCTAGCCTTCCCTCCCCCACAGGAAGAGGGAGTGGTTCCGCGCTAGCGGATAGCCTGGCGACAATGAATCGCGAATTCGCCTTTGGCGCTGCACACGAACGTTCGCTCGGACAGCCCCCTCTCCCTCCGGGAGAGGGTTGGGGTAAGGGCACGCCTGGCAACAAATCTTCAGGTGGAAAAGGCTGCGCCGTTTTCCACGCTACGCAGCCGGTATTAGGTTGAGCGCGGCGAAGCCCAATAGACCGGCGCGGCTTTTCCCTCACCCCACCCCCTCTCCCAAGGGGAGAGGGGGTGGCTCTGCGCTAACGGATAGCCTGGCGACAATGAATCGCGAATCTGCCTTTGGCGCTGCACACGAACGTTCGCTCGGACAGCCCCCTCTCCCTCC
>NZ_JAQYZY010000026.1:0-7715 GCF_028640825.1 Pseudomonas sp. LA5 | reverse complement strand
CTTTGGCGGCCAGGTATATCATCAGCGGCTGCAGAAGTGACTGATGCGTAGCGTGGAAAACGGCGCAGCCTTTTCCACAGGGACATTGGCTGCGTGGGATCACCCTCACCCCAGCCCTCTCCCGGAGGGAGAGGGGGTTGTCCGAGTGGGGGGTGGTTTGGCGGCCAGGTAGATCATCAGCGGCTGCAGAGGTGGCTGATGCGTAGCGTGGAAAATGGCTTAGCCTTTTCCACTCTTGATATCGGCTGCTGGAGCCACCCTCACCCCGGCCCTCTCCCGGAGAGAGAGGGGGTTGTCCGAGCGGGCGCTGGGTTTTGGCGGCCAGGTAGATCATCAGCGGCTGCAGAGGTGACCGATGCGTAGCGTGGAAAACGGCGCAGCCTTTTCCACTCTTGATATCGGCTGCGTGGGATCACCCTCTCCCAAAGGGAGAGGGGGGCTGCTCCGTGCGCGTCCGTGGTCACGACACCTCAGCGATAGGCGCTGACCTGATTCAGCAGGGTGATGTCATCGGCCGGTAGCTGCAGCCGGGTGGCGGCCACCAGGTCGTCGAGTTGGGCCTGGGAGGTGGCGCTGGCGATGGGCGCGGTGATGCTGGGGCGGGCGATCAGCCAGGCCAGGGCGACCTGGGCCGGGGTGGCGTCGTGCTTTTCGGCGATTTCGTCGAGGCCGGCCAGGATGGCCATGCCGCGTTCGTCCAGGTAGCGCTTGACCATCTCCGCGCGCGAACCCTGCAGATCGTCCTTGGTGCGGTACTTGCCGGTCAGGAAGCCGCTGGCCAGGGAGAAGTAGCTGATCACGCCCAGGCCGAGTTCCTCGACCACCGGTTCCAGGTCGGTCTCGTAATCCTGGCGTGCATGCAGGTTGTAGTGGGGCTGCAGGCTCTGGTACGCCGGCACGCCCAGGCGTTCGGCGATCCTGGCCGCTTCGCGCAGGCGCTGGCCGCTGTAGTTGGATGCGCCGATCACCCGCACCTTGCCTTGCTCCACCAGCCGCGCGAAGGCGCCCAGGGTTTCCTCCAGCGGCGTGTCCTCATCGTCGCAATGCGCCTGATAGAGATCGATGCGATCGGTCTGCAGGCGCTTGAGCGAAGCCTCCACCGCCTGCTGCACATAGCTGGCCTTGAGGCCCTTGCGGCCTTCACCCATGTCCATGCCCAGCTTGGTGGCCAGGATCACCTGGTCGCGCTTGCCGCTGCGGGCGAACCATTTGCCCAGCAGGGTCTCGGATTCACCACCGCTGTTGCCGGGTGCCCAGCGCGAATAGACGTCGGCGGTGTCGATGAAGGTCAGGCCCGCCTCGAGCAGGGCGTCCAGCATGCGAAAGGACTGGGCTTCGTCCAGCGTCCAGCCGAAGACGTTGCCACCGAAGCAGAGTGGCGGCACCTGGAGGTCTGAGTGGCCAAGGGTACGTGTGTGCATGGAATCCTCATCCGGTTGGGGGCGTCATGCAGGTTACGACCGATGGCCGCGGCTCAAGGTTCGAGGCGTGATGACCCCGGCCACTCCCGCAGGGGAAGGGGTTTGCCGAGGGCGTAGCCCTGGGCGTAGTCGACGCCGATGGTGCCGAGCAATTCGAAGGTGGCCTGGGATTCGACGAATTCGGCGATGGTCTCGGCGCCCAGGTGATGGGCGACCTGGTTGATGGACTCGACGATGGCGCGATCCAGCGGATCCTGATCGAGGGTGCGGATGAAGCTGCCGTCGATCTTCACGTAGTCGACGCGGAAGTGCTTGAGGTAGGCGAAGGAGCTGAGGCCGGCGCCGAAGTCGTCCAGGGCGATGCGGCAGCCGCGTTCGCGGACCTGGCTGATGAGCGCGGAGGCCACCGAGAGCTTGTTGATCACCGCGGTCTCGGTCAGCTCGAAGAGCAGGCGCTGCGGATCCAGCGGCGAGGCGGTGATCAGCTCCAGCAATTCGGGCAGAAAGTCGGGATCGCTCAGGCTGTTGCCCGAGAGGTTGATGCCCACGTGCAGCTCGGGTCGTTCCTGCAGCCAGGGCACCAGCTCGACCAGCACCTGACGCACCACCCAGCGGTCGATGCTGCTCATCAGGCCGAAGCGCTCGGCGGCCGGGATGAAGGTGGCCGGCGAGATCAGCTGACCCTGGACATCGCGCAGGCGCAGCAGCAGCTCGACGTGCTGCGCGGTGCTGCCGGTGGCGCGAGTGGGGACGATGGTCTGGGCGTGGAGCTCGAAGCGGTGCTGCTCCAGGGCCTCGCGCAGGCCGCTGGCCATGAGGATCTCGCGGTGCTGGCGCTCCACGTCCTCGCTGCCGGCGCGATAGAGCGCCGCGCGATTGCGCCCGGCGTGCTTGGCGGTGTAGCAGGCCACGTCGGCCTGGCTCATCAATTCGGCCGGGCTGCGGGCCTCGGCGGTGATGGCGACGATGCCGGCACTGGCGCCGACGTCGTAGATCCGGTTCTGCCAGTTGAAGCGCACGGCACCTATGCTGGCGATGAGTTTTTCGGCGACGGCCTCGGCCTGTACCAGGTCGCAGTCGCGCAGCAGCAGCGCGAATTCGTCGCCACCGATGCGTGCCACCGCGTCCGAGCCACGCAGGGAATTGCGCAGCAGGGTGCCCAGTTCGCGCAGCAGCAGGTCGCCGGCGGCATGGCCGGCGGAGTCGTTGACCACCTTGAAGCGGTCCAGGTCGATGAAGCACAGGGCATGCTGGATGGTGCCGGCCTGGGCCTGCTGCCAGGCGGCGTCCAGCTCCTGCTCGAACTTCAGGCGGTTGTAGAGACCGGTCAGGGCGTCGTGGGAGGCGTTGTAGCTCAGCTCGCGCTGCAGGTTGCGGGCATGGGTGACGTTCTGGAACACCAGCACCGCGCCGATGATGTGGCCATCCACCGTGCGTACCGGTGCGGCGGAGTCCTGCACCTCGTGTCTTTCGCCCTGGCGGCTGAGCAGCACCGCGCCTTCGTCCAGCGAGGTGATGGTCTGCTCGCGCAGGCAGCGGGTCACCGGACTGGGCAGCACCTCGTCGCTCTGGCTGTCGTGGATACGGAAGACCTCTTCGTGGGGTCGACCCTGGGCATCCGCCAGCGACCAGCCGGTCAGCTGTTCGGCGACCGGATTGAGAAAGAGGATGCGGCCGTCCATGTCGGTGGTCAGCACGGCGTCGGCGATGGAGGCCAGGGTGACCTGCAGCCGTTCCTTTTCCTCGTAGAGCGCCGTGGTCAGCTGGTGGTGCTCGGTGACGTCGCGGTTGCTGCCGACCAGGCGTACATGACCGTCGGCCTCGACCACCGAGATCAGCTCGGAACGGATATGGCGGACCTCGCCGCCGGGACCGCCACGATTGATGCGGAAGTTGAAGGTGTAGAACATCGACTCGCTGACGACCTTCTCGAACACCTCCAGCGAGCGCGCCTTGTCGTCCGGGTGGATGAAGGTGAGCCAGAAGTCCATGTCCCGGCTGAGATTGTCGGGGGCGATGCCATAGAGATCGCGCAGCCGGGCGTCGGCATTGAAGCCCGGACTGCGGGTGTCCCATTCCCAGATTCCCACGTTGCTGGCACGGATGGCCAGTTGCAGCCGCTCGCGCAGCCTGGCGTTGGTCGCCTCTGCGCGGCGCTGGGCGTCGATGTCGCGGGCCTGTAGCAGATAGCCGGTGAGCAGGTCGCCGTCGTCATGGTCGGGCGACAGTGCCAGTTGCATCCACAGCCCCTGGCCGTCGCGGTGCAGCAGACGGCGGGTCTGGTCGCCTTCCTCGATCGTCAGGGACTCTTCGGCGTCGGCGCTCAGCTCCTTGAGCAAGCGGCCGTCGAGACTGTGGCGCGGATAGCCGAGCATGGCCTCCAGGGCCAGGTTCACCTGGCTCAGGCGGCCCTCCACCGACAGCAGCGCCATGCCATAGGGCGCGGCGCTCAGGGCATGGCGAAAGCGCGCTTCGTTGCGCGCCAGGCGCTGGTTGTGGTGGTGGCTCTGCTGCACGGCGGCGGCCAGCAGCAGCGGTGGAATCTGCATCAGGGCCACGGGAATGTAGGTCAGGGCTTCCTGTACCAGGGAGGCGCCGCGGACACCTAGCAGATAACCGTGGGCCACCAGGTAGGTGAAGATCAGGATGTTCAGGCCGCCCACCACTGCGGTACCCGCGGCGCTGAGCCTCAGGGTCATCAGCAGCAGCAGGGTGGAGACGTAGACGAAGGGATAGGGCACGTAGGCCAGCAGGGCGAGCACCAGCCCGGGGCTGATCAGCAGCAGGACGACGAATTCGCGGGCGCCCTGGCGGCTGAACTGCTGCCACTGCAGCGGACGGCGGAGAAAGGCCAGGGGCATCACCACCAGCAGGCCGAGGGCGTCGCCGAGGTACCAGTGCAAGGCGACCCGCAGCAGCTCGGGATTGCCCTGCTGGGCGGCGATCAGCGTTCCCAGAGCGGTGCCGGCCAGGGGTGTCACCAGTACCCCGTAGAACAGCAGGCGGCCCATGGCCGCGACATTGCGTTCGGGATGGAGGATGCGATCGTGCAGCAGCCATGTGCCGAACAGGATCTCGGCCAGATTGGGTAGGGAATAGAGCGCGCCGATGGCCGGCTGGCCACTGAAGGGCAGCTCGGCCAGGGTGCCGGCCAGCCAGATCGCCAGCAGTTGCAGCGGCCAGCGGCGGGGCGCCGAGCGCAGCAGCCAGGCGATCGCCAGGCCATTGGGCAGCCAGAGGGTGGCCACGGTGGTGGACGCCTGGCGGGTGAAGAGGATGCACAGGACCGAGCTGAGCAGGAACAGCAGTGCCAGCGCGGTGGCGTCACGCAGCGGAGAGGTATTTCGCGACAGAGTGGAAGTCATTGCCTATCCAGACACACTGCTCGGCCGGCAGGTGCCGGGCAGACGAGACGATCCCGAGGAAGTGGGGAGTATCTCCGCTGGTTGGCCATAAAAAAAGGGAATACCGGTCGGTATTCCCTTGGGCTTGACCAACGTCAGCGTCAGGCGGCCTTGGCCTGGGCCTGGGTGACCGCGCGGTTCAGGGCGCTGAGCAGGGCGCGGAAGCTGGCGGTGGTGATGTTCTCGTCGATGCCGATGCCATGCAGCGGACGCTGGCCTTCCAGGCGGACCTCGATGTAGGAGGCGGCCTTGGCGTTGGCGCCGGCGCCGATGGAGTGCTCGTGGTAGTCCATGATCTCCACCGCCTGGGGCAGGCTGGCGACCAGGGCTTCCAGCGGGCCTTTGGCGGTGCCGTGCCAATGCTCGGTACGACCCTCGACGGCGACTTTGATGTCGACGGTGGAGGTACCATCTTCCTCGCGCAGCTTGTGGCTGACCAGAGCGTAGGGGCTCTTGGCCTGCAGGTATTCCTGTTCGAGCAGGGCATGGATCTGCGCCGCGCTCATCTCCAGGCCCAGGCGATCGGTCTCGCGCTGCACCACCTGGCTGAATTCGATCTGCATGCGACGCGGCAGGCTGATGCCGTATTCCTGCTCCAGCAGGAAGGCGATGCCGCCCTTGCCCGACTGGCTGTTGACGCGGATGACCGCCTCGTAGTCGCGGCCGATGTCGGCCGGGTCGATGGGCAGGTAGGGGACCTCCCAGAGGGCGTCCGGCTTCTGCTGGGCGAAGCCCTTGCGGATGGCGTCCTGGTGGGAGCCGGAGAAGGCGGTATGGACCAGGTCGCCGACATAGGGGTGACGCGGGTGCACCGGCAGCTGGTTGCACTCCTCGACGGTCTTGCGCACGGCGTCGATGTCGGAGAAGTCCAGCTCGGGATCGACGCCCTGGGTGTAGAGGTTGAGCGCCAGGGTCACCAGGCAGACGTTGCCGGTGCGCTCGCCGTTGCCGAACAGGCAGCCTTCGACGCGATCGGCGCCGGCCATCACCGCCAGTTCCGAGGCGGCCACGCCGGTGCCGCGATCGTTATGGGTGTGGACGCTGATCAGCACGCTGTCGCGGCGGTCGATGTGGCGACCGAACCACTCGATCTGGTCGGCGTAGTTGTTGGGCGTGGCGCACTCGATGGTGGCCGGGAGGTTGAGGATCAGCTTGTTGGCTGGGGTCGGTGCGAACACCGCGATCACCGCGTTGCACACCTCGACGGCGAAGTCGGTCTCGGTGGAGCTGAACACCTCGGGGGAATACTCGAAGCCCCACTGGGTCTCCGGCCGCTCGGCGGCCAGGCGCACGATGGTCTGGCCGGCGGCCACGGCGATGGCCTTGACACCGGCCTTGTCCTGGCCGAAGACGATGCGGCGGAAGCTCGGCGCGCAGGCGTTGTAGTAGTGGACGATGGCGCGCTTGGCGCCCTTGAGCGATTCGAAGGTGCGCTCGATGAGGTCGTCACGGGCCTGGGTCAGCACCTGGATGGTGACGTCGTCGGGGATATGACCGCCCTCGATCAGCTCGCGGACGAAGTCGAAGTCGGTCTGGGAGGCGGAGGGAAAGCCCACCTCGATCTCCTTCAGGCCCACGGCGACCAGGCACTTGAAGAAGGCCATCTTCTTCTCGGCATCCATCGGCTCGATCAGCGACTGGTTGCCGTCGCGCAGGTCGGTGGACAGCCAGATCGGCGCCTTGTCGATGACCTTGTCCGGCCAGGTACGGTCGGGCAGGGCGACGGGCGTGAAGGGACGGTACTTCTGCGAGGGATCTTTGAGCATGGTCATGGGGATTCTTTCCTTGGGCGGGGTCGGGACTTACGAAGCGAACGCGGTCGAGCTTCGCAGTCGTGGACTGACCAGTCGCAGGCAGCGGTGCTGCCGGAGGAGGATGAGGGTATGGGCGTTGTGCATGGCGCTAACGTTAGTCCGCCGAGGGCAGGTCTCGCAATGTTCTTTTTAAAATTGGCAGGAATGTTCGCATAAGGGGTTTTGGTGGAGATTTATTGCCGGTTGTGGCTGTGTATTGGTGATTTATAAATGGAAGGAGAGGTGTTTTTTGTGTAACCCGAGATCGCCGAAGCGACCCCTGGCGCCGGGCCGGGGTCAATGCTGGACGATTCCCGGCAACCGAACGAAAGGAAGGCGTCCATGAAGACTCTCGCACTGGTAGGCCTGGCGACCACCCTGGTCGCCGGTCTGGCCTCGACGGCCCAGGCGGCCGACAACCCTCTGGAGGCGGAACGCTGGAAGACGCGACCACTGATCCTGGTCGCGCCGACGGCCAATGATCCCCAGGTCGCGAAGCTCCGCGAGGAACTGGCGCAGCCGGCCAACCGCGAAGCCTTCGTCGAGCGCGAGATGGTGCTCTATACGGTGGTGGGCGACGCTGGTAGTCGCAACGACGAGCCGCTGCGGCCGGAGCAGGCCCGGGCGCTGCTCAAGGCGCTGGACGCCCGTACCGGCCAGCCGGCGACGCTCTATCTGGTCGGCAAGGACGGCGGGGTCAAGGTGCGAGAGCAGCAGGGGTGGTCGCTCAAGGCGCTGTTCGGCACGGTCGACCGGATGCCGATGCGGCGGTAGGGCAGGACCCTCACCCCAGCCCTCTCCCGGGGGGAGAGGGGGTTTTCCGAGACCAGCCGGACGCCGTGTAGATACCGTCTTCGCCCCTCAGTGTGCAATCGCTAAAGCAGGGTCGAAAGGCTTGCCTGATTTGAGCACGCCATAGGCGATGGTCAGCAGCTTGCGCATGGCGGCGCAGACGGTTTGTTTACCTTTCTTCCCCCTGGTTTTCAGACGCTCGGCTTGCGCCTTGATAGCCGGGTTGTAGGTCAGCGCCACGACGGCGGGTAGGTATAGCGCACTTCGTAAGCGGACCGATCCCATGCGCGAGATGCCGGTATGGC
>NZ_JAQYZY010000025.1:0-300938 GCF_028640825.1 Pseudomonas sp. LA5 | reverse complement strand
TCAGGCAAGCGCAAGTGGTTGAGTTGAAACGAAAAAGTTCAAATCAACGCTTGACAGGATGTGAGGACAGCGTAGAATGCGCGCCTCGGTTAGCGACACGGTCGCAGCCAACTGCTCTTTAACAAGTTGAATCAAGCAATTCGTGTGGGTGCTTGTGAGATAAGTCTGGTGTCGCAAGATTATCAGCAACACAAGTAACTCGTGAATTCATGAGTTTTTTGCGATTGCTGAGCCAAGTTTAGGGTTTTCTCAAAACCCGATCAGTCTACTTAACTGAAGAGTTTGATCATGGCTCAGATTGAACGCTGGCGGCAGGCCTAACACATGCAAGTCGAGCGGATGAGAGGAGCTTGCTCCTCGATTCAGCGGCGGACGGGTGAGTAATGCCTAGGAATCTGCCTAGTAGTGGGGGACAACGTTTCGAAAGGAACGCTAATACCGCATACGTCCTACGGGAGAAAGTGGGGGATCTTCGGACCTCACGCTATTAGATGAGCCTAGGTCGGATTAGCTAGTTGGTAGGGTAAAGGCCTACCAAGGCGACGATCCGTAACTGGTCTGAGAGGATGATCAGTCACACTGGAACTGAGACACGGTCCAGACTCCTACGGGAGGCAGCAGTGGGGAATATTGGACAATGGGCGAAAGCCTGATCCAGCCATGCCGCGTGTGTGAAGAAGGCCCTCGGGTCGTAAAGCACTTTAAGTTGGGAGGAAGGGCTTACAGCGAATACCTGTGAGTTTTGACGTTACCGACAGAATAAGCACCGGCTAACTTCGTGCCAGCAGCCGCGGTAATACGAAGGGTGCAAGCGTTAATCGGAATTACTGGGCGTAAAGCGCGCGTAGGTGGCTTGATAAGTTGGATGTGAAATCCCCGGGCTCAACCTGGGAACTGCATCCAAAACTGTCTGGCTAGAGTGTGGTAGAGGGTAGTGGAATTTCCAGTGTAGCGGTGAAATGCGTAGATATTGGAAGGAACACCAGTGGCGAAGGCGACTACCTGGACTAACACTGACACTGAGGTGCGAAAGCGTGGGGAGCAAACAGGATTAGATACCCTGGTAGTCCACGCCGTAAACGATGTCAACTAGCCGTTGGGATCCTTGAGATCTTAGTGGCGCAGCTAACGCATTAAGTTGACCGCCTGGGGAGTACGGCCGCAAGGTTAAAACTCAAATGAATTGACGGGGGCCCGCACAAGCGGTGGAGCATGTGGTTTAATTCGAAGCAACGCGAAGAACCTTACCTGGCCTTGACATGCTGAGAACTTTCCAGAGATGGATTGGTGCCTTCGGGAACTCAGACACAGGTGCTGCATGGCTGTCGTCAGCTCGTGTCGTGAGATGTTGGGTTAAGTCCCGTAACGAGCGCAACCCTTGTCCTTAGTTACCAGCACGTTATGGTGGGCACTCTAAGGAGACTGCCGGTGACAAACCGGAGGAAGGTGGGGATGACGTCAAGTCATCATGGCCCTTACGGCCAGGGCTACACACGTGCTACAATGGTCGGTACAAAGGGTTGCCAAGCCGCGAGGTGGAGCTAATCCCATAAAACCGATCGTAGTCCGGATCGCAGTCTGCAACTCGACTGCGTGAAGTCGGAATCGCTAGTAATCGTGAATCAGAACGTCACGGTGAATACGTTCCCGGGCCTTGTACACACCGCCCGTCACACCATGGGAGTGGGTTGCTCCAGAAGTAGCTAGTCTAACCTTCGGGAGGACGGTTACCACGGAGTGATTCATGACTGGGGTGAAGTCGTAACAAGGTAGCCGTAGGGGAACCTGCGGCTGGATCACCTCCTTAATCGAAAGATGTCAGCTTGCTGGCAAGCACCCACACGAATTGCTTGATTCACTGATAGAAGAGCAATTGAGTTAGTTAGACTCAAGGTAAGACGATTGGGTCTGTAGCTCAGTTGGTTAGAGCGCACCCCTGATAAGGGTGAGGTCGGCAGTTCGAATCTGCCCAGACCCACCAATCGATGGGGCCATAGCTCAGCTGGGAGAGCGCCTGCCTTGCACGCAGGAGGTCAGGAGTTCGATCCTCCTTGGCTCCACCATCTCCACCTACCGCTAACGCGATTGCTTGAAAAGCTCAGAAGTGAGCCTTTGACTTCTCCCTGCCGAAAGGTAATGAGAAGGGTACAAAAGCTGACTTCTGGTCTTTGATCAGAACTGTTCTTTAAAAAATTGGGAAAGTGATAGAAGTAGACTGCATTAACTGTTTTCACTGGCAGTTAGTGTCGTCAAGGTAAAATCTTGCGAACTCAAGCGCAAGTTTTCGGCGAAATGTCGTCTTCACTCATGTAACGCCTGCAGATCGGTAGCGTCCTTGGACGCCAGCGAGATTGCTTGGGGTTATATGGTCAAGTGAAGAAGCGCATACGGTGGATGCCTTGGCAGTCAGAGGCGATGAAAGACGTGATAGCCTGCGATAAGCTTCGGTGAGGTGGCAAATGACCTGTGACCCGGAGATCTCTGAATGGGGAAACCCACCTAGCATAAGCTGGGTATCTTAACCTGAATCCATAGGGTTAAGAGGCGAACCAGGGGAACTGAAACATCTAAGTACCCTGAGGAAAAGAAATCAACCGAGATTCCCTTAGTAGTGGCGAGCGAACGGGGACCAGCCCTTAAGTTGATTTGAGAGTAGCGGAACGCTTTGGAAAAGGCGGCCATAGTGGGTGATAGCCCTGTACGCGAAACGCTCTTATCAATGAAATCGAGTAGGACGGGGCACGAGAAACCCTGTCTGAATATGGGGGGACCATCCTCCAAGGCTAAATACTCCTGACTGACCGATAGTGAACCAGTACCGTGAGGGAAAGGCGAAAAGAACCCCGGAGAGGGGAGTGAAATAGAACCTGAAACCGTATGCGTACAAGCAGTGGGAGCCTACTTTGTTAGGTGACTGCGTACCTTTTGTATAATGGGTCAGCGACTTATTTTCAGTGGCGAGCTTAACCGAATAGGGGAGGCGTAGCGAAAGCGAGTCTTAATAGGGCGTTTAGTCGCTGGGAATAGACCCGAAACCGGGCGATCTATCCATGAGCAGGTTGAAGGTTAGGTAACACTGACTGGAGGACCGAACCCACTTCCGTTGAAAAGGCAGGGGATGACTTGTGGATCGGAGTGAAAGGCTAATCAAGCTCGGAGATAGCTGGTTCTCCTCGAAAGCTATTTAGGTAGCGCCTCATGTATCACTCTGGGGGGTAGAGCACTGTTTCGGCTAGGGGGTCATCCCGACTTACCAAACCGATGCAAACTCCGAATACCCAGAAGTGCCGAGCATGGGAGACACACGGCGGGTGCTAACGTCCGTCGTGAAAAGGGAAACAACCCAGACCGTCAGCTAAGGTCCCAAAGTCCTGGTTAAGTGGTAAACGATGTGGGAAGGCTTAGACAGCTAGGAGGTTGGCTTAGAAGCAGCCACCCTTTAAAGAAAGCGTAATAGCTCACTAGTCGAGTCGGCCTGCGCGGAAGATGTAACGGGGCTCAAACCAGGCACCGAAGCTACGGGTATCACCTTTGGTGATGCGGTAGAGGAGCGTTCTGTAAGCCTGTGAAGGTGAGTTGAGAAGCTTGCTGGAGGTATCAGAAGTGCGAATGCTGACATGAGTAACGACAATGCGAGTGAAAAACTCGCACGCCGAAAGACCAAGGGTTCCTGCGCAACGTTAATCGACGCAGGGTGAGTCGGTCCCTAAGGCGAGGCTGAAAGGCGTAGTCGATGGGAAACGGGTTAATATTCCCGTACTTCTAGTTACTGCGATGGGGGGACGGAGAAGGCTAGGCCAGCTTGGCGTTGGTTGTCCAAGTTTAAGGTGGTAGGCTGACTGTTTAGGTAAATCCGGACAGTTAAGGCCGAGAGCTGATGACGATCCTTCTTTTAGAAGGAGAAGTGGTTGATGCCATGCTTCCAGGAAAAGCCTCTAAGCTTCAGGTAACTAGGAACCGTACCCCAAACCGACACAGGTGGTCGGGTAGAGAATACCAAGGCGCTTGAGAGAACTCGGGTGAAGGAACTAGGCAAAATGGCACCGTAACTTCGGGAGAAGGTGCGCCGGTGAGGGTGAAGGGTTTACCCCGTAAGCTCATGCCGGTCGAAGATACCAGGCCGCTGCGACTGTTTATTAAAAACACAGCACTCTGCAAACACGAAAGTGGACGTATAGGGTGTGACGCCTGCCCGGTGCCGGAAGGTTAATTGATGGGGTTAGCGCAAGCGAAGCTCTTGATCGAAGCCCCGGTAAACGGCGGCCGTAACTATAACGGTCCTAAGGTAGCGAAATTCCTTGTCGGGTAAGTTCCGACCTGCACGAATGGCGTAACGATGGCGGCGCTGTCTCCACCCGAGACTCAGTGAAATTGAAATCGCTGTGAAGATGCAGTGTATCCGCGGCTAGACGGAAAGACCCCGTGAACCTTTACTGTAGCTTTGCACTGGACTTTGAGCTTGCTTGTGTAGGATAGGTGGGAGGCTTTGAAGCGTGGACGCCAGTCTGCGTGGAGCCATCCTTGAAATACCACCCTGGCAATCTTGAGGTTCTAACTCTGGTCCGTTATCCGGATCGAGGACAGTGTATGGTGGGCAGTTTGACTGGGGCGGTCTCCTCCTAAAGAGTAACGGAGGAGTACGAAGGTGCGCTCAGACCGGTCGGAAATCGGTCGTAGAGTATAAAGGCAAAAGCGCGCTTGACTGCGAGACAGACACGTCGAGCAGGTACGAAAGTAGGTCTTAGTGATCCGGTGGTTCTGTATGGAAGGGCCATCGCTCAACGGATAAAAGGTACTCCGGGGATAACAGGCTGATACCGCCCAAGAGTTCATATCGACGGCGGTGTTTGGCACCTCGATGTCGGCTCATCACATCCTGGGGCTGAAGCCGGTCCCAAGGGTATGGCTGTTCGCCATTTAAAGTGGTACGCGAGCTGGGTTTAGAACGTCGTGAGACAGTTCGGTCCCTATCTGCCGTGGACGTTTGAGATTTGAGAGGGGCTGCTCCTAGTACGAGAGGACCGGAGTGGACGAACCTCTGGTGTTCCGGTTGTCACGCCAGTGGCATTGCCGGGTAGCTACGTTCGGAAGAGATAACCGCTGAAAGCATCTAAGCGGGAAACTTGCCTCAAGATGAGATCTCACTGGAGCCTTGAGCTTCCTGAAGGGCCGTCGAAGACTACGACGTTGATAGGTCGGGTGTGTAAGCGCTGTGAGGCGTTGAGCTAACCGATACTAATTGCCCGTGAGGCTTGACCATATAACACCCAAACAATCTGACCGTGGTCAGAGCGTGAGGAAGACGACGCCGAAAACAGGCGCGTGGGTTCGCAAGACCCCAAAGACGAGTTGTCTACTTCGATCACAGACCCAATTGGGCCAGCCAGGCAGCCTCATCGCCTGGTCAGCCAACCGAATTGCTTGACGAACATAGAGCATTGGAACCACCTGATCCCTTCCCGAACTCAGAAGTGAAACGATGCATCGCCGATGGTAGTGTGGGGTTTCCCCATGTGAGAGTAGGTCATCGTCAAGCGCCTAACACCCAGCACCCCCGCTCAGTTCATTCTGGCGGGGGTGTTGTCTTTGGGGCGAGGAAAGTTTGGCCGGGCGTCAGGGCGCTTGAGTGCTGGGAGCGGGCAATCGGCTAATCGGCTAACGGAAGCCTGAAGTGGCGTCGCTGAGGGTGCCCTCACCCTAGCCCTCTCCCGGAGGGAGAGGAGACTAAAGGGCGCGGCGGTGACGTTGGAGCAGTGCCTGCTAGGCGGGTGCCGCTTTACGTCCGCAAGAGCACAACAGCCCGGCTGCGCCGGGCTGTTGTGTTTGAAGCGCGGCACAGGACCGTCGTAGGTTGGGTTGAGCTTGCGAAGCCCAACGCCTTGAGGTCGCCGCAGGCATGATAGACCTGAAAAAATGGCCGCCAGGCAGACTCCTATTGCTTATGCAGCCGTCGAGCGCCCGCTGCCGATATAGCGAGTCGGCAAAAGTACGCTAGCCAAGATCGACTGCAGCAGCCTGTCAGAGAACCATCATGGCCACCGGTAACCTGACCGGGAATGATTCTGATCTGGTACATTTTCCTTAACCTTTTCGGTATACAATGCCCAATGGCCTAAGGCCGGTAGGCAAGGGGTGCGAAGCGTCGTACCCCTTTTTTCTTTGCATGACCAATTAAATTTCTAGCGTGGCCCAGGATCCTATCCCTTGAACGTTAGGGTCCGCGGACAGGTGCTCAGGTGACGCAAGCGATGAAAGCGCAAGCGAAGGGGATTCGATTTTGATCAAGGTGCTAGTTGTCGACGACCATGATCTTGTTCGTACCGGCATCGTACGGATGCTCGCGGATGTATCAGGAATCCAGGTCGTCGGCCAGGCAGACAGTGGCGAAAATGCCTTGATGCTGGCCCGTGAGCTCGAGCCGGATGTCGTCTTGATGGACGTCCGTATGCCCGGTATTGGTGGGCTGGAAGCTACGCGCAAGCTCCTGCGCACTCGGCCTGACCTGAAGGTGGTTGTCGTCACGGCCTGTGAGGAAGATCCCTTTCCGACACGTCTGCTCCAGGCGGGCGCTGCCGGGTATCTGACCAAGGGTGCTGACATCGAAGAGATGATCACCGCCATCAAGCAGGCTTTTGCCGGTCGGCGCTACATCAGTGCGCAGATTGCTCAGCAGCTCGCCTTGAAGCCCTTCCAGTCCAAGGCCGAAGCGTCGCCCTTCGATCAGCTGTCCGAGCGTGAGATTCAGATCGCGCTGATGATCGCGGGCTGCCAGAAAGTCCAGGTCATTTCCGACAAGCTTTGTTTGTCCCCCAAGACCGTCAACACCTATCGCTATCGGATCTTCGAGAAATTATCGATTACCAGCGATGTCGAACTGGCCATGTTGGCTGTTCGCCACGGCATGGTAGATGCAACGAGTTGATATGAGTCAATCTTTCGATGCTGCGGCCTTTTTATCAGGTTGCAGTGGACGTCCGGGCGTTTACCGGATGTTCGATGAGGGCGGCAAGCTCCTCTACGTAGGTAAAGCCAAGAACCTCAAGAACCGCCTTTCGAGTTACTTCAGAAAGACCGGCTTGGCGCCCAAGACGGCTTCCATGGTGTCCAAGATCGCCCAGATCGAGACCACCATCACCGGCAACGAGACCGAAGCGCTCCTGCTGGAACAAAACCTCATCAAGCAGTGGCGTCCGCCCTACAACATCCTGTTGCGGGATGATAAGTCCTACCCCTACGTCTATCTTTCCACCGAGGATAAGTATCCTCGGCTGACCATTCACCGCGGTGAGAAGAGAGGAAAGGGACGCTATTTCGGGCCCTATCCCAGTGCCGGTGCCATCCGCGAAAGTCTCAATCTGCTGCAGAAAGCCTTCCAAGTGCGCCAGTGCGATGACAACTACTTTCGCAATCGTACGCGGCCCTGTTTGCAGTACCAGATCAAGAGATGTAAAGGACCCTGTGTTGCGCTGGTAAGTGAGCAGGAATATGGCGAGGACGTTCGCCATTCCGCCATGTTTCTCGAGGGGCGAAGCAATGCCCTGGCCGAAGAGCTGCAAGTCAAGATGGAGAGTGCCTCGGTCAATCTGCAATTCGAGCGCGCTGCTGAGCTACGTGACCAGGTAGCCCTGGTCAGGCGTGTGCAGGACCAGCAGAGTATCGAAGGTGGCACCGGCGACGTCGATGTCATCGCTGCCCTCGTCAACCCCGGCGGTGCCTGTGTCCACCTGGTCAGTGTCCGCGGCGGTCGGGTGCTGGGCAGCAAGAATTTCTTTCCGGAGGTGGGGATCGAGGAGGATTCCAGTGAGGTGCTGGTCGCCTTCCTGGAGCAGTACTATCTCGCTTACCTGGAACGGGATCTGCCGGATGAGATAATCGTCAATTCCGTCCATGAGGACTTCGCTACCCTGATCGATGCCTTTGCCGAAGTCCATAAGCGGCAGCTGGTCATCGCGCATCGCGTCCGCGGGACCCGGGCACGCTGGCAGCAGTTGGCGGTAACCAATGCAGAGCAGGCGTTGAATACGCGTCTGGCCAATCGGCAGCACATGGGTGTGCGTTTCGACGCCCTGGTCCAGGCGCTGGATCTGCCCGAACCACCGCAACGGCTGGAATGTTTCGATATCAGTCACTCCAGTGGCGAGGCGACCGTGGCGTCCTGTGTAGTCTTCGGACCGGAAGGGCCGCTCAAATCGGACTATCGTCGCTATAACATCGAAGGCGTAACGGCCGGCGACGACTATGCGGCGATGCATCAGGCGCTGACGCGTCGCTTCAGTCGGCTGAAAGCGGGAGAGGGCAAGTTGCCAGACATCCTGCTGGTGGATGGCGGCAAGGGCCAGTTGGCCATGGCCCGTGAGGTGCTCAGGGAGCTCGCCGTGCCGGATCTGGTTTTGCTGGGGGTGGCCAAAGGCGTCACCCGCAAGCCCGGGCTCGAGGTCCTCTATCTGGACGATCCTTCCAACGAATTCACCCTGCCGGCTCATTCGCCTGCACTGCATCTCATCCAGCAGATCCGTGATGAGGCGCACCGTTTCGCGATTACCGGGCATCGCGCGCGTCGCGGCAAGGCGCGCAGGACCTCCTCTCTGGAAGAGGTCGCCGGTATCGGGCCCAAGCGTCGTCAGGAGCTCCTGAAGCACTTTGGTGGGCTCCGCGAATTGCAGCGCGCCAGCATCGAGGAAATTGCCAAAGCGCCCAGCATTAGCAAAAAGCTGGCCGAGCAGATTTATGCCGCCTTGCACAGCGAGTAGAATCGCCTCACGTTCACCAACAGCCGCGCCAATGAATATTCCAAATCTGCTTACCGTACTGCGCGTCTTCCTTATTCCCCTGTTCGTCATCCTGTTCTACCTGCCAGTCCACTGGAGCTACTGGACCGCCAGCACCGTCTTCGCGATTGCCTGCGCGACCGACTGGCTGGATGGGTATCTGGCGCGGCGGCTGGGGCAGAGCACGCCCTTTGGTGCCTTTCTGGATCCGGTAGCGGACAAGCTCATCGTCGCCGTAGCCTTGGTATTGCTCGTGCAGGAGCACGCCAACGCCTGGCTGACGCTGCCCGCCGTCATCATCGTCGGGCGGGAGATCGTCGTATCGGCGCTGCGGGAGTGGATGGCCGAGCTGGGTGCCCGTGCTCAGGTCGCGGTCTCCAATCTGGGCAAATGGAAGACGGCGGCGCAGATGTTGGCCCTGGTCATCCTGCTGGCCAATCCACCGCAGATGACCTTCTGGGTAATCAGTGGCTACGCCTTGCTCATCGTCGCGGCGGCACTGACGCTGTGGTCCATGTGCACCTATCTGATGGCGGCCTGGCCGCATCTGATGAGCGCGGAGAAAAAGAAATAAGTTTTTGAATCAATGGCTTGACATGAAGGGTGGCTCAGATAGAATGGCGCCCGTCACCAAGCGGGAATAGCTCAGTTGGTAGAGCACGACCTTGCCAAGGTCGGGGTCGCGAGTTCGAGTCTCGTTTCCCGCTCCATGTTTTACATGAGTGTCGCAAGACATTCAGGTTTGAGGCCGGGTGGCAGAGTGGTCATGCAGCGGATTGCAAATCCGTGTACGCCGGTTCGATTCCGACCTCGGCCTCCACTATTGAGAGCCCCGTAGATCTCTGGTCTACGGGGCTTTTCATCATCCAGGGATGTGTGAATACTGGATCAGGTTCTACGAATCCGGTCGTCTGAGGATTCGGTTCTGCCCGAGTGGTGAAACTGGTAGACACAAGGGACTTAAAATCCCTCGACTTAACCGTCGTGCCGGTTCGATTCCGGCCTCGGGCACCATCCAAATGAAAAGGCCACTCATGCGTGAGTGGCCTTTTTCGTTTAGGAGGGAATCGTCCAGTAGGGTGTTTCATCCGCGTCGCGCTCGATGCGTGAGCGGCTGTCGAGGATGAAGGCTTCGAGCATGGCAGCGTCGAGCAATTCGGTGCGGGCGATGGGGCGATTGAGTACCGACTGACCGCTACGAGAGAAGACTTCGACATCGTAGGCACGTTGATCTCGCGTGGAGATCACGCAGCGCAGGGGTTCGAATCCGCCTTTCAGGGTGTTGAAGGCGCTGGCGAGTTCGACATAGAGGGTCATCCGGAAGAGCTTCCTGTTCAAAGGTGGCACTGTGACAGCATTGGCTGCTACAGGGTTTCACCTTTGCAGAAACGTGCCGTCATATCGCGATGCTAGTCGCAAAATTCCGGCCCTGCTTTCGGAGTTTTATTGCCAGCCTTGCAGCCAGCATTCTGCATCCTGCAACTTGTGCCAGTCCAGCGTCCAGGTGCGGCGAGTGAGAACGGCTTGTATATCTATCTGCGAGATGGGATCGGTCTCGACTTCAGGGGTATGCACCCGGGTGACGATGAAATGCTTCTGCCGTTCGCGTGGTTGGACGGCCGTCCATTTGCTGAGCAGCAGCTTGCTAGGATTGATCTGGCGCTGCTTCATCCCTGCATGGCCTCCAGCAGTGGTGCGCTGCGATAGCGCTGCAGCAGGGCTTCCAGGTTCCGATCGGGCATGGCGTGAGCCCTGAGCGCCGTGATGGTGCGTTCGACGTACTCCAGGGTAGTGCCGAAATGGCCGCAAGCTTCGGTCAGGACGCGATTGAGGATGTCATCGGGCAGGCTGCCGGCATAGCAGGGGAGATTGCGTTTCAGTACGAAGCCGAGCGCCTGGACCTTGCTACCGTCTTCCAGGTGGCATTGCAGCCAGCGAGGACGGTAGGAGCCATCCGGCATTTCGCGTTTCCAGAGGGCCAGCAGATGGTCGTCCAGCTGATCCTCGGGCAACTGGTAGGCGAAGCCCGAGCAGGAGCCGCCGCGATCCAGGCCCAGTACCAGGCCGGGTTGTTCGGGGGTGCCGCGATGCAGCTGGGACCAGAGATAGAGACCGCGGTGATAGCCGTGCACCCGCGCCCGGCGAACGTCGACCGCGGGGCACTCGGGGCGCCAGATCAGCGAGCCGTAGGCGAACAGCCACACCGGGCCGGATTGGCGCTGGGCCAGGGTGGCCTCCAGAGAGGCTACGAGTTCCGGATGGGTGAGCGGGGTGGCGGGCGCCAGCTTGGGGGGATAGGAATCGTGGATGCTGGAAGAAATCTGTCTGTGCATTTGTCGCCTGGTCCTCAACCGCTGAAGCTGCCAGGTCTAGGGACCCGGCACCAAGATCCTAACGAAAGTCCGGGAAGAACTCCTAGACCGTTCGTGCCCATCTTTATGACGCCTTGTTAGGTTGCAGCGAGAACCATGCCAACGCCTGGGGAAAAAGCACCAGACGAAAAAAAGCCCGACAGGTGTCGGGCTTGGAGTGGAGCGTCAGATTGATCAGGCGCTGGTGCGGATCAGGTGATCGAAGGCGGCCAGGGAGGCCTTGGCGCCTTCGCCCAGGGCGATGATGATCTGCTTGTAGGGCACGGTGGTGACGTCGCCCGCCGCGAACACGCCGGGCAGGGAGGTCTGGCAGCGCGCGTCCACTTCGATTTCGCCACGTGGCGACAGCTCCACGGTGCCCTTGAGCCAGTCGGTGTTGGGTACCAGACCGATCTGCACGAAGACGCCTTCCAGGTCGATGTGGTGGAACTCGCTGGAATTGCGGTCCTTGTAGACCAGGCCGTTGACCTTCTGGCCGTCACCCTTGACTTCACTGGTGAGCGCACTGGTGATGACGGTCACGTTGGGCAGGCTGAACAGCTTGCGCTGCAGCACGGCGTCGGCACGCAGCTGGCCGTCGTACTCGATCAGGGTCACCTGGGCGACGATGCCGGCGAGGTCGATGGCTGCCTCGACTCCCGAGTTGCCGCCGCCGACCACGGCGACGCGCTTGCCCTTGAACAGGGGACCGTCGCAGTGCGGGCAGTAGGCTACGCCGCGGTTACGGTATTCCTGCTCACCCGGCACATTCATCTCACGCCAGCGGGCACCGGTGGCAAGGATCAGCGTCTTGGCCTTGAGCGAGCCACCATCGGCGAAGCGTACTTCGTGCAGACCGCTAGCGTCGTGGGCCGGAATCAGCTGCTCGGCGCGCTGCAGGTTCATGATGTCGACTTCGTACTGCTTCACGTGCTCTTCGAGCGCCATGGCCAGCTTCGGGCCTTCGGTCTCCTTGATGGAGATGAAGTTCTCGATGGCGAGGGTGTCCAGCACCTGGCCACCAAAGCGCTCGGCGGCGACGCCGGTGCGGATGCCCTTACGCGCGGCATAGACGGCTGCTGCAGCACCAGCGGGGCCGCCACCTATGACCAGGACGTCGAAGGCGTCCTTGGCCTTGAGCTTGTCGGCGGAGCGGGCGGCGGCGCCGGTGTCGAGTTTGGCGACGATCTCTTCCAGGCCCATGCGGCCCTGGCCAAAGGGTTCGCCGTTCAGGTAGACGCTGGGCACGGCCATGATCCGGCGGCGCTCGACTTCGTCCTGGAACAGGGCGCCGTCGACGGCCACGTGCTTGACCCGGGGATTGAGCACGGCCATGAGATTCAGAGCTTGCACCACGTCCGGGCAGTTCTGGCAGGACAGGGAAAAATAGGTTTCGAACTGGTAGTCGCCGTCGAGGGCCTTGACCTGCTCGATGACGTCCTGGCTGGCCTTGGACGGATGACCGCCAACTTGGAGCAGGGCCAGGACCAGGGACGTGAATTCGTGGCCCATGGGCAGACCGGCGAAGCGCAGGTCGATGTTCTGACCGGGGGTCAGCAGGGCGAAGGAGGGACGACGCTCATCGCTGCCGTCGGTGCTGAGGCTGACCTGATCGGACAGGCTGGCGATATCCTGCAGCAGGCTGTGCATTTCACGGGACTTCGCGCCATCATCGAGGGACGCGACGATCTCGATGGGGCGCGTGACGCGTTCGAGGTAGGTCTTGAGCTGGGCTTTCAGATTTGCGTCCAACATGGCGACGTGGCTTCCGTAAAAAATGGGCAAAAAAAGAGCGCGCGGGCAAGGCGCCCGGGCGCTCGGGCTAGATCAGGCGGGCGTTAGATCTTGCCGACCAGGTCCAGCGAGGGGGTCAGGGTCGCTTCGCCTTCTTTCCACTTGGCCGGGCAGACTTCGCCCGGGTGGTTGGCGACGTACTGGGCGGCGCGGACCTTGCGCAGCAGTTCGCTGGCATCACGGCCGATACCGTTGTCGTGGATTTCGCACAGCTTGATCTGACCTTCCGGGTTGATCAGGAAGGTGCCGCGCAGGGCCAGGCCTTCTTCTTCAATCAGCACTTCGAAGTTGCGTGCCAGGCGAGCGGTGGGATCGCCTACCAGCGGGTAGTTGACCTTCTTGATGGCTTCCGAGGTGTCGTGCCAGGCCTTGTGGGCGAAGTGGGTGTCGCAGGACACGCCATAGATCTCTACGCCCAGCTTCTGGAACTCGGGGTACAGGTCAGCAAGGTCTTCCAGCTCGGTGGGGCACACGAAGGTGAAGTCAGCCGGGTAGAACACGATGGCGGACCACTTGCCCTTCAGATCGGCCTCGGTCACCTGGACGAATTTGCCATTGTGGTAGGCAGTCGCGGTGAAAGGCTTCACTTCGGTGTTGATCAGGGACATTGATGACTCCTTGATGGGTTTAAGTCAGGGTTGAAATCGATAGGACGCATACTAATCGCAGTTTGACGATTCACCTCATTGTTAAAGGCGATGCTGGCGATTAGGCGCCTCTATCGGATACTACAGGTTATGAAGGAAATCAGTACCTTAGCCAAACCTCAGGCAGCGCCCAGGGCCTTGATCGTGGCGGGATGCTGACCCCATTCGCTCCAGGAACCGTCATAGAGTCGGCCATCCGGAAAGCCGGCGACACTGAGGGCGAGCAGCAGCACCGTGGCGGTGACCCCACTGCCGCAGCTGGTGATCACCGGATGCAGGCCATCGATACCCAGGGCCTGGAAGCGCTGCCGCAACTCCTGGGGTGGCAACAGGGTGCCGTTGTCGGTCAACAGGCTGTCGTAGGGCAGATTCTGGCTGCCGGGCATATGACCGGAGGCAACGCCCGGGCGCGGCTCGGCGATCTCGCCGGTGAAGCGCTTGGCGCCGCGCGCGTCGAGCACCTGGGTTTGGCCCACGCTGAGCGCGGTCTGCACATCGCCCAGGCCGCAGAGCAGGCGGTTGTTGAAGATGACGGGGTAGGGTGGCTGCGGGCTGGGCAGGTTTTCACCGGCCTCCAGGGGCAGGCCCTGTTCACGCCAGAGCGGCAGGCCGCCATCGAGCACCAGCACCTGGTCATGGCCGAACAGGCGGAACAGCCACCAGGCCCGGGCGGCGGAGAAGAGACCCTTCTGGTCGTAGACGACCAGGGTGGTCTCCGGGGTGACGCCCAGTTCGCCGGCCAGGCGGGCGAAGCGTCCGGCGCTGGGGACCATGTGCGGCAGCGCGGTGTCCGGGTCGGAGAAGTGTTCGATATCGAAGCGCAGGGCGCCGGGGATGTGCTGCTGCCGATAGGTTTCGTCGGCGATCTGGGGTTCATTGGGCAGATAGAGACTGGCATCGAGGATCAGCAGGTCCGGGCGACCAAGTTGCTCGTGTAGCCAGGCGACGGTGACCAGCGGGGAAGCGATCATGGGTGGCGCTCCTTGATGGGCAAAGGGCGACAGCTTAGCGCGCCTGGCGCGACGTGTGCTGTCAGGGACCAGCGGATACTTTATCCTCGGCAACCTGGCAACTGGATAGATGACTTATGAGCGAACTTAACGGGCAATCCACGGGCGGCAACGACTGGCAACTAGGGCGCATCGTCGGTGAACTGCATGACGCGCGCAGTCAATGGCGCGAGACCCATGGACGTTTTCGCGAATTCAGTGGCCGCGAGCTGCCGTCGCGCAGCGTCATGGCCAGCGTGATCGAATCCCTCAGCGGGGCGCTCTTTCCGCTGCGCCTCGGGCCGGATCAGTTGCGCCAGGAAAGCGAGGACTTCTATGTCGGCTTCGAGCTGGAGCGAGCGCTCAATGCCCTGGTGATCCAGGCGAAGCTGGAGCTGGACTATTTCGCCAAGCAGCGTGGCGAGAACGGCGTCAATCGTGCCGATGAGGCGCGCCGGCTGGTACAGGCCTTTGCCCTGGCGCTGCCGGATCTGCGCCGCCTGCTGGATACCGACGTGATCGCCGCCTACCAGGGCGATCCCGCTGCGCGCAGCGTGGACGAGGTACTGCTGTGCTATCCGGGCATCTACGCCATGATCCATCACCGCATCGCCCATCACTTCTATCGCAGCGGCCTGCCGCTGCTGGCGCGGATGGTCAGCGAGCGGGCGCATTCGGCGACCGGGATCGACATCCACCCGGGCGCCCAGATCGGCGAAGGCTTCTTCATCGATCATGGCACGGGCGTGGTGATCGGCGAGACCTGCATTATCGGCGACCGGGTGCGCATCTATCAGGCCGTGACCCTGGGTGCCAAGCGCTTCCCGGCCGATGCCGAGGGCAATCTCAAGAAGGGCCACCCGCGCCATCCCATCGTCGAGGACGACGTGGTGATCTATGCCGGGGCGACCATCCTCGGGCGCATCACCATCGGCCAGGGTTCGACCATTGGCGGCAACGTCTGGCTGACCCATGGCGTGCCGGCCAACAGCAACGTCAGCCAGGCCAGCCTGCAGGGCTGTGCCGGCCTGGCTCAGGAGTAGTCGGCGGCGCTGTCGCGAACGAACTTGGCCAGGAAGCGCCGGGTTCGTTCTTCACGCGGCCGATTGAACAGCTCGGCTGCCGGGCCCTGTTCGACGATGCGGCCACCGTCCATGAACAGCACCCGGTGGGCGACGTCGCGGGCGAAGGCCATCTCGTGGGTGACGATCACCAGGGTACGACCCTCCTGGGCCAGCCCGCGGATCGTCTCCAGCACCTCGCCGACCCGCTCGGGATCCAGCGCCGAAGTGGGTTCGTCGAAGAGGATGGCCTGGGGACGCATGGCCAGCGCCCGGGCGATGGCGACCCGCTGTTGCTGGCCACCCGACAGCTGCCCGGGATAGGTATCCGCCTTGTCGGCCAGCCCGACCTTGGCCAACAGCTCGCGACCGCGGGCTCTGGCGGTCTCGCGCGCTTCGCCCTGGACGATGATAGGCCCTTCGATCACGTTCTCCAGCGCGGTGCGATGGGGAAACAGATTGAAGTTCTGGAAGACGAAACCCATGCTCTGCCGCAACTGGCGAATGGTGCCCTGCTGGGCCTTGAGCGGCCGGCTGGCATCGATACGCAGCTCACCCAGGCGGATACTGCCGGCGTCCGGGGTCTCCAGCAGATTGAGGCAGCGCAGCAGGGTGGTCTTGCCTGAGCCGCTGGGGCCGATGATGGCGACCACCTCGCCCTGGGCCACCTGGAGGTCGATGGCCTGGAGCACGGTCTGCTGTTGAAAGGACTTGGACAGCCCCTGCACCTCGATCATGACGGGCCTCGCTCGTTGATGTGACGCCCGTAGTGCCGTTCCAGGCGATTCTGCAGGGTGGACAGCAGGCTGGCCAGCACCCAGTAGAGCAGCGCTGCGGCCAGGTACATACTGAAGATCTCGAAGGTGCGGGCAGTGATCAGCTGGGCCTGGCGGAACAGCTCAGGCACCTGGATGGTGGCCGCCAGCGAGGTGTCCTTGACCAGCGAGATGAAGCTGTTGCCGAGCGGTGGCAGGGCGATCCGCAGCGCCTGGGGCAGGATGGCGCGCCTCAGGGTCTGCAGGGGCGTCATGCCGATGCTGGCGGCGGCTTCCCACTGGCCGCGGTCGATGGCGCCGATGGCCGAGCGGATGATCTCCGCCGTGTAGGCCGCCATGTTCAGCGAGAAGCCGATCAGCGCCGCCGGCAGCGGATCGAGCTGGAGACCGAGCTCGGGCAGGCCGTAGTAGATGACGAACAGCTGCACCAGCAGTGGCGTACCCCGGAAAAACGAGATGTACAGCCGCGCCAGGCTACGCAGCGGCAGACTCCGGGAGCGGCGCAGCAGGGCCAGGCCGAAGCCCAGCAGCAGTCCGAAGAACATGCCGCCGAGGCTCAGGACCACTGTCCAGATCGCGCCCTTCAGCAGGAAGGGCAGCGAATCGAGCAGGAGCTGTAGCGTGTCGCTCATTGGGTGACGTCAGCCTTGAACCACTTCTCGGAGATCTTGGCCAGGGTGCCGTCGGCGCGCAGCTTGGCGATGGCCTGGTCGACCGCGGCATGGAATTCCGGATCGCCCTTGCGCTCGGCGATGCCCGATTCCTGGCGGCTGAAAGGCTCACCGGCCAGGGCCAGCTTGTCCTTGGTCTTGGCCAGCAATTCCAAGGCGGCCAGGCGGTCGACGAGGATGGCGTCGATACGGCCGACGCGCAGATCCTGGTACTTGGTCGGATCGTCTTCGTAGGTGCGCACGTCCGCCTTGGGTACATTCTGGCGCAGCCACTGCTCGTAGTTGGTACCCAGGCCGACGCCGACCTTCTTGCCGGCGAGGTCGGCGGCAGTCTTGATGCTGTCCACATCGTCCTTGCGCACCAGGGCCTGGATGCCGGAGACGGTGTAGGGGGTGGAGAAATCGTATTTCTTCTTGCGCTCCTCGCTGATGGTGACCTGGTTGATCACTACGTCCAGGCGACGGGATTCCAGGGCTGCCAGCAGGCCATCCCACTTGCCGGGCTGGATCTTGGCGTCGACGCCCAGTTCCTTGGCCAGCGCCTTGGCGAAGTCCACTTCGAAGCCGGTCAGCTGGCCCTGTTCGTTCTGGAAGCTGAAGGGCGGATAGGTACCTTCCAGGCCGACGACCAGTTCGCCACGCTGCTTGACGGTCTGCAGGAGATCTTCGGCCTGGGCGGTGGCCTGGTGGGCCAGGCCCAGGGCGAGCAGCAGGGCGGCGCTACGGAACAGACGCTGGGGGAGAGCTTTGCGCATGGAGGAAATCCTTGAGGTTATGAGGGTGCGCCACTATGGGGGTGTCTGTTCTGACATCCCAAGTCCGAAAACTGCTGACGTTATGCCATCGCCCAGGGACTTGGCTAGCCGATCACGCCAACCAGTCGCCATAGGCGAAGGTACCCGGGGCTCCGCCGGTGTGCAGGAATACCAGGGGGCCGGGCGGCAGCGCGCCGGTGGCTACCATGTCCAGCAGGCCGGCCATGGCCTTGCCGGTGTAGACCGGGTCGAGCACAAGACCTTCCAGCCGGCCCAGCCGGCGGATGGCCGCCAGGGTGCCGGGATTGGGTTCGCCATAGCGGGGGCCGAAATAGCCATCACGCAGCTGCGGCGGATCCTGAGGCGGGGCGACGCCCAACAGCTCGGCCAGCTGTTGCCGCAGCAGGGCGACCTTGGGCAGCTGTTCGGCCTCGGTGCGGGAGACGGTGACCCCGATCACCGGCAACTCCGGTCGCAGCTGGTGGAGGGCCAGGTCCAGACCGGCCTGGGTGCCGGCACTGCCGGAGGCGAGGATGACGGCAGCGGGTTGCAGCTGCAGTTCGTGCAGCTGAGCGTCGAGTTCCAGGCCGGCACGGACGTAGCCGAGGGCGCCCAGGGCGCTGGAGCCGCCAATGGGAATCACCCAGGGCTTGCGCCCTTGCTGGCGCAGGCGCTCGGCTGCGGCTTCCAGCTGGCTGACCGGATCATCGAGGGCGGCGACGGCCCTGACCTCGGCGCCGAAGAGTTCGAGCAGGAGACGATTGCCGCCGTGCAGATAACCGGGAGCCGTGGTGGCGATGGGATTTTCCAGCAGGGCGACGCAGGCCAGCCCCTGCTGCGCGGCGACGGCTGCAGTCTGACGGACATGATTGGACTGGATGGCGCCGGCGGTCACCAGGGTGTCGGCGCCGGCGGCCAGCGCCGCGGCGACCAGGTACTCCAGCTTGCGCACCTTGTTGCCGCCCAGGGCCAGGCTGGTGGTGTCGTCGCGCTTGCAGTAGACCGGTCGGCCCAGCTCTGCCGACAGTCGCGGCAGGAGCTCCAGCGGGGTCGCCGAGGATTGCAGCGTCAGGCGCGGAAAGCGGGCGAGGGCGGTGGCGAGCATGGCGGAACCCGGGGCAGTGAAGGGGGCTTCACTCTAGGGGCAAGCCGCGCCTGGCAGCAATCCTGCACTCAGGCGAGGTCCGGGCGCCGTGCCCAGGCCTGGGGTACCAGGGAGCGCAGCAGCACGCCGTAGAGCGGCACGAAGAGCAGCAGGCTGACCGTCAGCTTGACCCCGTAGTCGACCAGGGCGATCTCCGGCCAATGACTGGCCATGAAGGGATTGTCGCTGCGCCAGAAGGCGATGGAAAAGAACGCCAGGGTGTCGAGGGCGTTGCCGAACAGGGTCGAGACCGTCGGCGCCAGCCACCAGTGGCGAGAGCGCCGCAGGCGGTCGAACACCTGGATGTCGAGCAACTGGCCAAGCACATAGGCGCAGAAGCTCGCCAGGGAGATGCGCAGGACGAAGACATTGAGGGCGGCCAGCGCCGTCCAGCCCTGGAAGCTGCCGTCCTGGAACAGCACGGAAACCCCATAGGAGACCAACAGCGCCGGCAGCATCACCCGGGCGATAACCTGACGCGCCGCCGCCTTGCCCATCACCCGCACGGTGAGGTCGGTGGCCAGGAAGATGAAGGGGAAGCTGAAGGCACCCCAGGTGGTGTGCCAGCCGAACAGCTGCAGCGGCAACTGCACCAGATAGTTGCTGGCGATGATGATGAGGATGTGGAAAGCGACGAGCGCGGCCACGAGGGCACGCTGCGGGGTGGCAAGCAAGGCAGACATGGGCAGTCCTTTTTTGGTTACCTGGGGTGAGGGAACCCAGGGCGCGGAGGCGGGGCGACATTCTACGGATATACGGGGCACCTGGCGAGGTCGCGCCGGTCGGCGTCGGATCGGCAGCCTCATCGGACCGATGGGCAGACCAGGCAGCCGCCTGTTAACTTGTACGACTTCCGCACCGACAGAGAGCTTCCAGATGCACTTTCGATCGCTGGGTCGTACCGACCTCCAGGTTAGCGCCATTGCGCTGGGCACTATGACCTGGGGTGAGCAGAACACCGAGGCCGAGGCCTTCGAGCAGTTGCGCGCCGCCAAGGCCGCCGGGGTCAACTTCATCGACACGGCGGAGATGTATCCGGTGCCGCCGCGCGCCGAGACCTACACCCGTACCGAGACCATCATCGGCAACTACTTTCGCCAGCATGGCGATCGCGCCGACTGGATACTGGCCAGCAAGGCGGCCGGTCCGGGACGCGACATGGACTATATCCGCAATGGCGGTCTGGCCTTTACCAGGGCCAATCTCAACGCGGCGCTGGACGCCAGCCTGCAGCGTCTGAACACCGACTATCTGGATCTCTATCAGCTGCACTGGCCGGATAGGCGGACCAACTACTTCGGCCAGTTGGGCTACGAGCACAGCGATGCCGACTTCACGCCCCTCGAAGAGACCCTGGAAGCCCTGGATAGCCTGGTGAAGGCAGGCAAGGTCCGCCATGTCGGGCTTTCCAACGAAACGCCCTGGGGCGTGCAGCAATTCCTGCACCTGAGCGAGACCCGTGGCTGGCCGCGGGTGGTCTCGATCCAGAATCCCTACAACCTGCTCAATCGCAGCTTCGAGGTGGGTCTGGCCGAGCAGGCCATCCGCGAGCAGGTAGGCTTGCTGGCCTATTCGCCACTGGCCTTCGGCGTGCTGGCGGGCAAGTACCTGCAGGGCGCACGTCCGGAGGGCGCGCGACTGACGCTGTTCGAACGCTTCCAGCGCTACAGCAATCCGCAGACGCAGCGCGCCGCCCAGGCCTATGTCGAGCTGGCCCGGGAACGCGGTCTGGATCCGGCGCAGATGGCCCTGGCCTTCGTCACCAGTCGGCCTTTCGTGACCAGCAACATCATCGGCGCCACCTCGCTCGCCCAGCTGGAAAGCAACCTGGCGAGCAGCGAGCTGGTGCTGGACCGGGAAACCCTGGCCGCCATCGAAGCCATCCACGTCGACCAGCCCAATCCGGCGCCCTGATCGCGTGGTATCCGGCGCCCGGTACAGCCGTTGTACCGGGCGTTTTCTTGCGCGCGGCGAAAGGCGGCCGTGACCAACAGGGCATGGACGCAAGGGCTGCTGTCCGCGACGCCTATTAAAACCGTGGCCCCGAAGGCCTAGAGTCAGTCGGACCTTCCACGCCTGCAGGTGTCCGTCATGATGTCGTATGAAATCGTGCTCCTGGGTGACCAGGATGTATCCATCATTGCCCACCAGGCCATCCCCCAGGCCCTGGCGCTGACGGCCATGGCGCTGGGTGTCACGCTGAGTTCCCGCTGGCTGCCGACTGTAGAAGCCGATGGCGCCCTTGCCCACTGCGACGGCCTCTGGTGCGTGCCCGGCAGTCCCTATCGCCATCGCGAAGGGGTGCTGGCGACCCTGCGCACGGCCCGCGAACAGCGGATTCCCTTTCTGGGTACCTGTGGCGGGCTGCAGTACGCGCTCCTGGAGTACGTCCAGTCAGTACTGGGCTGGACGGACGCCGCCCACGGTGAAGACGATCCGTTGGCGACCCGCGCGGTGCTCACGCCCCTGAGCTGCGCCCGCATCGAGGTGCAGAATCAACTCCGGCTGCTGCCGGGTTCGCGCCTGGCGGAGGCGGCCGGCGCCGAACGGGTCGAGGCCACCTATCGCTGTCGCTTCGGGGTAAATCCCGCCTATCTGCCGACCTTGCTCGCTGCCGGCTGGCGCGTCCTCGCCTGGGATGAAGAAGGGCTACCCGCGGCGTTCGAACTGGAAAGCCATCCCTGTTATTTCGGCACCCTCTATCAGCCCGAGCGGGAGGCGCTGGCCGGTCGGGTCCCCTCGGTGGTGCGCGCCTGGCTGGAGGCGGTGGTCGCGACACGGAGCCTACGGGTATGAACCGGCTGGAGCTGCCCGAGGACTGCGTGGTGATCGCCTTCCTCTCGCAGCGCACGGACGAAGATCCCGACTATGAGCGGATGGCCGCGCGCATGGTGGAGTTGGCGCAGGCGCAACCGGGCTTTCTCGGCATGGAGTCGGTACGCGGCGCCGACGGCCGGGGCATCACCCTGTCCTACTGGACCGACCAGGCGGCGGTCGCGGCCTGGGATGCCCATCCGGAACATCGGCAGGCGCAGCGGCTGGGCCATGAACGCTGGTATCGCTGGCA
Organism: Pseudomonas sp. LA5; assembly: GCF_028640825.1. Taxonomy (NCBI): domain Bacteria; kingdom Pseudomonadati; phylum Pseudomonadota; class Gammaproteobacteria; order Pseudomonadales; family Pseudomonadaceae; genus Pseudomonas; species Pseudomonas sp. LA5. The sequence goes on along the minus strand of NZ_JAQYZY010000025.1, from coordinate 278,915 downwards.
TGACACCCGGGTCATGCGACTGCTGTCGTCGCGGTCCGGGGCCGGTGTCATTCCAGACGGATCGCGCCCAGGGCCGGAGTGACGCGAATCCAGCCGATGCGGCTGTCTTCGCCGATCAGCATGACTTTCTTCCAGGGACGAAAGGGCGCGCTGTCCAGGACCAGGATGCGATCTCCCGGCTCGAGCATGACGATCAGCTGGCGGTTGGCGACCAGGCTGCGTTCCGGCATGGCGGGATACTGCATCAGCGGAATCTGGCCACCGCGGATCTGCCAGGTCTCGCCACTGGCCGCGTTGATGAAGGTCGGCAGCCGCGTCAGCAGGATGGCCAGCGCGAAGAACCCGATCAGCAGCAGGACGAGCCGCTGCGTCACGGTGCGGACGGCAACGATATCGGGTGACAGCTTGCCAATCGAGGACATGGGAATGGCTCTGGGCGGCGGACGGTAGAGGTTCGATGCTACCGTCGTGCGGCCAATTGACATCATTCACATGAAGGAAAGGTCAACGGCTGCTCATTCGCCAGTGCCAGACTGTGAACGGCCGCAAAAGCGGCCGGCTAGAGGGGCGGCTTCAGGGCGCCAGCTGGCGGGTGACTTCCAGGGCCTTGTCGAAGGACGGGTAGCCACTCTTGGCGACCGCCAGCTCGCCATAGGCGCTCTTGTAGGTCTGCGCCTGGATCGGATCCGCCTCGGGCACCAGGAAGGGGTCGGTGTACATGCGATAGAGCAGGGCATAGGCCAGCGGATAGCGATGATCGGCGGAGGCGTTCAGCAATTCCAGGACATCGTCGGTCTGCGGACCCTGCTTGATGGCGATTACCGCCCGATAGAATTCCACCTCGCCATCGGCGCTGGTGCCGCCATTGCGCAGGAGCAGGGCATCCGCGAGCTTGAGCTGTTCCTCACTGCCACCCAGGACCAGCAGCTTGGCCTGCAACAGGTCGTTCTGGCGCAGCAGGGTGGTCTGTTCCGCGCTCAGTGGCCGCGTTTCCGCTGCCTCGTGGTGACCGCCCAGGGAGCAGCCGGCGAGGGAAACACACAGCAACGGGAGCATCCATTTCTTCATGTCGAGATCTATCCGCGGAGTCGTGACGCTGGTTCCAAACTTTGGACGATAGCAGTTCTTTGCGGCTTTGCGCAGAACCCGAAGGCAATCCTGGAGTCGTATCCGCACGTCCACAGAGCGCCCATGCCTGGCTATTTCCAGCGTCGCGCGCTTCGGGCATTGTATGCGACAAGCGGCTGGATAGACCGCCGTTCGTTTTGCCTTCACGTACAGATCAAAGGACTCCCATGATCACCAAATGTCTGTTTCCGGCAGCCGGCTATGGCACTCGTTTTCTCCCTGCGACCAAGGCCATGCCCAAGGAAATGCTGCCCATTGTGAACAAGCCGCTGGTGCAGTACGCCGTGGAGGAAGCTCTGGAGGCGGGCCTGCATCAGATCGGGATCGTCACCGGTCGTGGCAAGCGCTCGCTGGAAGACCATTTCGACATCAGCTACGAGCTGGAAAGCCAGATCAAGAACACCGACAAGGAAAAGTACCTGGTCGGCATTCGCAAGCTGATCGACAACTGCACCTTCTCCTACACCCGTCAGGTGGAAATGAAAGGCCTGGGCCACGCCATCCTGACCGGCCGCCCGCTGATCGGTGACGAGCCCTTCGCCGTGGTGCTGGCGGACGACCTTTGCCTGAACCTGGACGGCGACAGCGTCCTCAAGCAGATGGTCAAGCTGTACAACCAGTTCCGTTGCTCGATCGTGGCCATCCAGGAAGTCCCGGCCAACGAGACCAACAAGTACGGCGTGATCGCCGGCGAGATGATCCGCGACGACATCTACCGCGTGAACAACATGGTCGAGAAGCCCAAGCCGGAAGATGCCCCTTCCAACCTGGCGATCATCGGCCGCTACATCCTGACCCCGGACATCTTCGACCTGATCGAGCAGACCGAGCCGGGCAAGGGTGGCGAGATCCAGATCACCGACGCCCTGATGAAGCAGGCCCAGGACGGTTGCGTACTGGCCTACAAATTCAAGGGTCAGCGTTTCGACTGCGGCAGCGCGGAAGGCTTCGTCGAAGCCACCAACTTCTGCTTCGAGCATCTGTACAAGGCACTGTAAGACGCCCTGTGCACTGGACCAGGCCACCTGCGGGTGGCCTTGTCGTTTCTGGCGGTTGGCCATCCGCGCCGCTGTCCGGGGTGGCCTTGCGTTATGCTGGCGCCAGCAGCTGCAGAGAGAGAGCTCCATGACGACCTTTGATTTCGACCTCTTCGTGATAGGCGCCGGTTCGGGCGGCGTGCGCGCGGCGCGTTTCGCCGCCGACTTCGGGGCCCGGGTGGCAGTCGCGGAAAGCCGCTACCTCGGCGGCACCTGCGTCAACGTGGGCTGCATGCCCAAGAAATACTTCATCTACGGTGCCTCCTTTCGTGACGAATTCCGCCAGGCCCGTGGCTATGGCTGGGACGCCGAGGTCCCGGCCTTCGACTGGAATACCCTGGTCGCCAGCAAGGACCACGAGATCCGCCGGCTGAACGGCATCTACCGGGCCTTGCTGGTCAACAGCGGGGTTACCCTGCTGGAAGCCCATGCCCGCATCCTCGATCCCCATACCGTCGAGGTTGAAGGCCAGCGCTATCGCTGCGAACGCATCCTCATCGCCACGGGTGGCTGGCCGGACGTGCCGGACTTCCCCGGGCGTGAGCACGCCATCACCTCCAACGAGGCCTTCTACCTGCCGGAGCTGCCCAAGCGGGTGGTGGTGGTGGGGGGCGGCTACATCGCCGTGGAATTCGCCTCGATCTTCCAGGGCCTGGGCGCCCGCACCACGCTGCTGTATCGCCGCGAGCTGTTCCTGCGCGGCTTCGACCAGGGCGTGCGCGAGCACCTGCGCGACGAGATGCTCAAACGTGGCCATGACCTGCAGTTCAATGCCGACGTGGCGCGGATCGACAAGGCCGCCGATGGCAGCCTGCAGGTGACGCTCAAGGATGATCGGGTGCTGGAAGCCGATTGCGTGTTCTATGCCACCGGCCGCCGGCCGATGCTGGATGACCTGGGGCTGGAAAACACCGGGGTCGCCCTGGATGCGCGGGGCTTCATCGAGGTCGGCGAGACCTTCCAGACCACCGAGCCGTCGATCTACGCCATCGGCGACGTCATCGGCCGGGTGCAACTGACCCCGGTGGCCCTGGCCGAGGGCATGACCCTGGCGCGGCACCTGTTCAATCCGGACAGCTATCGCCCGTTGAACTACGACCTGATCGCCAGTGCGGTCTTCAGCCTGCCCAACCTTGCCAGCATCGGCCTGAGCGAGGAAGAGGCCCGCGAACGTGGCCATCGGTTGAAGATCTTCCAGAGCAGCTTCCGGCCGACCAAGCTCAGCCTGACCGATGTCCAGGAGCGCACCCTGATGAAGCTGGTGGTGGATGCCGACAGCGATCAGGTACTGGGCTGCCACATGGTGGGACCGGATGCCGGCGAGCAGATCCAGTGCCTGGCCATTGCCCTCAAGGCCGGGGCGACCAAGGCTTGCTTCGACGACACCCTGGGCATCCATCCCACGGCTGCGGAAGAGTGGGTCACCATGCGCAAACCGGTTCGCGAGGACGAGGCGCGCTGATCGGGCGCCTCGCCACTGCGGGCATCACTTGGGTAGCGGCGCTACCACGGGTGTGACAGGCACTACCGCCTCACGCTTGGCGTAGCGCTGGGCCAGTACCGCGCAGACCATCAGCTGGATCTGGTGGAACAGCATGATGGGCAGCAGCACCGGCCCCATGGTGCTGCCGGCGAACAGCACCTTGGCCATGGGCACCCCCGTGGCCAGGCTCTTCTTGGAGCCGCAGAAGACCACGGTGATCTCGTCTTCCTTGCTCATGCCCAGCAGCCGCGCGCTGTAGCGCGTGGCCAGCAGCACCAGGGTCAGCAGGGTGGCGCAGATGAACACCAGGCCCACCAGCGACAGGATCGGTGTCTCGCGCCACAGGCCTTCGATCACCGCGGCGCTGAAGGCGGTGTAGACCACCAGCAGGATGGACCCCTGGTCGACGAACTTGAGCTTGCCCTTGTGGCGATCGACCCAGTGGCCGATCACCGGGCGCAGCAGCTGGCCGGCAACAAAGGGCAGCAGCAGCTGGACGCAGATCTTGACGATGGCGTCGAGGGTGCTCTGGCCGTCCGAGCCGCCATGGGCGTCGAGCAGCAGCCGTACCAGGAGCGGGGTGAGGAAGATGCCGAGCAGGCTGGACAGCGACGCACTGCAGACCGCCGCCGAGACATTGCCGCGAGCCATGGAGACGAAGGCGATGGACGACTGCACGGTGGCGGGCAGGGCGCACATGAACAGCACGCCAAGATAGAGCTCCGGTGTCACCAGGGGCGCCAGCAGCGGCTGCAGCGCCCAGCCAAGCAACGGAAAGCTGACGAAGGTGAAGGCGAACACCAGCAGGTGCAGCCGCCAGTGGGTGATGCCGGCCACCAGCGCCTGGCGCGACAGCTTGGCGCCATGCAGGAAGAACAGCAGGCCGATGGCGATGTTGGTCACCACGTTGGCGACCTGGGCAGCGAGGCCCCGGCAGGGCAGCACGCTGGCCAGGATTACCGTGGCAACCAGCAGCAGGGTGAAGTTGTCGGGCATTAGGCGGGGACGAGCCATGGTCTCTCTCGGGTTGTCTGTGGATGGCCTCAAGGCTATCGTCTCCTGACCTAACCGACTAACGCGAAAAGCCCCAATGATGTCGTCAAACGGACAGTCTGCGGTCGAACGTCCCGTTCCCGCGCTCGCCCACCTGCCCCGGCGGCTCTATGCCCGCGTCGAGTCCCTGGCGCAACCGGCCTGGACACCCTGGCACCGACATCCCTGGGGGCAACTGTCCTATGCCATCCGGGGGGTGCTCACGGTGACCACCGCTGAGGGCAGCTACGTCGCGCCGCCGCAGCGGGCGGTGTGGATCGCCGCCGATGTGGAGCACCAGGTGCGTTCCTCGCCGCAGGCGGAGATGCGCAGTCTCTATGTGAGCGCCGAGGCAGCGCCCTATGTCGGCGAGCGCTGTCGCGTGGTGGCGGTCAGCCCCTTGATCCGCGAGCTGATCAAGATCTTCAGTGGCTTCGCCCGGGAATATGACGAGGATGGCGCCGAGGGCAGGCTGGTGTCGGTGATGCTCGATCAGCTGCAGGCGGCGCCCGAGGTGGGGTTGTCGCTGCCGGCGCCCCAGGATGGCCGGCTGCGGCTGCTGTGCGAGGCCCTGGCGGCCAATCCGTCGGACGACCGTACCCTGGCGCAATGGTCGGGGGTGCTGGGGGCGTCGGAAAAGACCCTAAGTCGTGCCTTCCTGCGGGATACCGAGCTGACCTTCAGGACCTGGCGCCAGCGGTTGCGGCTGATCAGCGCCCTTGAACGCCTGGAGCAGGGCGCCGCGGTGACCGAGGTGGCGCTGGATTGCGGCTACAACTCGCCATCGGCCTTCATCGCGGCCTTTCGCCGCCAGTTCGGCGCGACGCCCGGGGCCTTCGCCCTGGGCGTCTAACCGTCAGGCGGTGGCGCCGAGCAGGCTCAGGTAGTCACCGAAGCCGCCGCGAGCCCGGCAGTCCAGCCGTGAGCTGGTGCGCACCCGCACGCTGTTGCTCCAGGCGATACGCGCGCCCTGGGTCTTGAGCGCGGTGACCAGGGTGACGTCCTCGTCCACGGTCATGGAGGGAAAGCCCCCGGCGCGCAGGTAGGCCGCCGCCGAGATGCCAAAGTTGGCGCCGTGGATGTGCTGATGGCCTTCACGATCGTGATAGGCCGCCTCATAGCGCGCTCTCAGACCGGGGGAATGCGGGGCCCAGTCGTCCACCTCGACCACACCGCAGACGGCATCGGCGCCGTAGGCGAGTTGGGCGGCAAACCAGTCCGGCGCCACCTCGGAGTCGGCATCGGTGCAGGCCAGCCAGCGCGCGCCCCGCTGGATCAGGTGGGCCGCGCCGGTCGCCCGGGTCAGGCCGACGTTGCAGGCCCAGACCTCCAGTGCGGTTACCGGCAGGCGACGAACGATGTCGGCGGTGCCGTCGGTGCAGCTGTCCAGCACGATGACGATCTCGACGGTCTCACCCAGCAGGGCCGGATGCCGCGCGGCGCGCAGCACCGATTGCAGACAGCGTTCGACGTGTTGCTCTTCGTTATGAGCGGGTATCACGGCACCTATCATAGAAGCTGCTCCCGGCGGGCGACGGAGGTGGGATCGGAAGACCAGAGGGTGAGGACGAAATCGGCTTCTTCGAGCTGGCTCAGGCGATGCAGGCCGGGCAGGGCGGCCATGCGTGCGTGGACCTGGTCGCCGGTCAGGGCGCAGCCGTCGATGGGGTGGCGCCAGTGGCAGCCGAGCAGCACCCCGCCGGGCAACAGGGCGCTGTGGGCGCGATCCAGCAGGGCATCCAGGCCGCGCTCACCGAGGTAGTAGCCGATCTCGCTGATGACGATGAGATCGAAGGCGCCCGCGGGCCAGGCGTCCGGCAAAAGCGCGTGCCGTACCTCGACGTGGGGCTGGTCGGCCAGGCGTTCGCTGGCAGTGGCGACCGCCGAGGCATTGCCGTCGCTGACCAGCAGCCGTTCGCAGCGTTCGGCCAGGCGCCGGGACAGTTCACCGGTGGAGCAGCCTGGCTCATAGCCGTGCGTGTAGCGGCGATGCGGCAGCACGGCCAGGGTCAGATCGCGCTTGCGCGCCTCGTACCAGCGATGGCGGTAGTCCCAGGGGTCTTCGCTGTTGGCGTAGAGCGAGTCGAAATAGCTCATGGAGACAGTCACGTCAGATAGACCTCCCAGGCACGGGTAAGACGGGCAACCACCGCAGGCGGCAGGATCGGCCCCTGTCCCGTGCTGGCGTCCTCGGTCAGCTGACTGCCAAAGGCGCTGACCGCACGCTTCTTCAGCGCGAGGACATCTTCTTCCAGATCCAGGCGCCGCGCCCGGTCCCAGGGCACGCGCGGATCACCGGGGGCGGCCCAGTGCCAGGTCCAGACCGGCACCTCGATGCAGCGAGCCCCGCGCAAACGGCAGGCTTCCACCGCCGCACGCCCGGTCGCCTCGTGATCGGGATGGCCATCCAGCCGCCAGGTGGCGAAGACCACGTCCTCGGGAGTGATGAACTCCAGCAGGCGCTGTTGCAGGGCGTCTTCCTGCTCGCTGACCTGACCGTCCGGGATCGCCAGGCGCGTCACGGTGGCGCGTTCCAGGCGCAGCCGGCGCAGGGCTTCGCGGGTTTCCAGCGGGCGGGTATTGCGCAGGCGGCTGGCGGGCCAGAGGGTGGACTGCGGATGGCTGCCATCGCCATCGGTGACCGCCACCAGCGCCAACCGGCGACCCAGTTCGCCCAGCAGGCAGAGCAGGCCGCCGCAACCGAGGATTTCGTCGTCCGGGTGAGGGGCGACCACCACGGCGCGATGTCCCGGCGGAACCAGTTGCGCGGCTTCGATGGCCGGCATCTCGCCAAAGCCTGCCCACTGCAGCCACGCCTCGGGCGGGGTGCCGAGTCCTTGAATCTGACGATCGCCTACAGTTGCCAAGGGGCACCCTCCAGCAGATTGAGGTCACCCAGTACCGCCAGATCACGTTCGGCGTGACTCTGGCGCAGGTAGACGGGAAGGTCCGCCATGTGGCGGGCGCAATAGGCGTCACGACATAGCGGCGCGGCGCCGAAGGCGCGGCCGGTATGGCGGATGACGATTTCGGCGCACTGCTCGACCAGGGCCCGCAACTGGCAGACGGGATAGCGGGCGTCCGCCTCGGGATTGAGGTCAATCCAGTGGGCGGCCTGGCGCAAGGCCGTGACAGCGCCGAGCAGGGCGGCGTCCACGTGGCCCAGGTGCGCGAGGGCATGGGGTTCGCGATGACGCTTGCAATGGGCGCGCAGGGTGTCGGCCAGGGCGGTGGCGGAGCCATACCAGCAGGCGGCGATGCCGCCGCCGCCATGCCAGAAGCCGGGACGGTGCAGGTAGCGGCCGGGAGCCCCGACCAGCACGCCGGCGGCGCCATCGAAGAGCACATCGACGCTACCCGTGTGCTGCATGCCGATGGCGCGCCAGCCGTCCTGGGTAACCTCGACGCCGGGTTGCTTCATTTCCACCGCCACCAGCATCGGATGGTCGTCCATCCAGGCGGTGACCAGGGCATGGCTGACCAGGGCGGCGCCGGAGCACCAGGACTTGCGGCCGTGCAGGGTGACCATGCCGTCGGCGCTGTAGCGCACCAGCAGGCGGGCGTCCGGCGGCTCGGCAGCCCAGACGCCCCAGAGGCTTTCAGGCGGTACGTAGCCATCCAGTTCGCTCAGGATGCCGAGGGCATCGGTATGGCCCTCGTACAGCTTGACCAAGCCCAGATCATGATGGGCTACCTGGGCCAAAGCGCGCCAACGATCCAGGGTCTGACCCTGGCCGGGCAAGGGCAGGCGGTCGAGGCCGCGCTGATTGAGAATCTGGAGTCGGTGTTGCAGCAGTGCGGGAGTGACCTCGTCATAGGCCCACTCGTCCAGGGTGTCCTGAAGGCTATCCAGATCGATCGACATCGGCTCCATCCCGTGGCTGGCGACGGCGCTGTCCACGACAGCGCTCGTTAGTGCAGACCACGGGGAGCGATAAGGGGTTTCGCTTGGGCCCTATGCTGGCCGACGGCAGGCGTGTCGCTAGGCCACGCCCAGTCGTTTGCGCCGCGCGGCCGTGAGGCTCTGGCGCACCCCGGCATACCCGGCCCAGGGATCGTCCTTGAGCCCTTCGAGGCGTTGCAGGAGGGAATCGAAGCGCCATTGGTCGCTGCCCTGCAGGTCGGTCAGCTCGTCGCGCGCCACGGGCACCGAAACGCCGAGGTGGGGACGGGCGCGCAGGGAAAAGGCGCTCACCGTGGTGGCGCCATGGCGATTGCGCAGGTAGTCGACGAAGATCTTCCCCTGGCGATTCCGGGCGCCCATCTTGGCAGCGAAGAGCTTGGGCAGGGTGTTGGCCAGGTGCTGGGCGGCCGCCTGGGCGAAGGCCTTGACGGTGTCCCAATCCTGGCGCCGATCCAGGGGCACCACCAAGTGCAGACCGCGGCCGCCGCTGGTCTTGACGAACGCCTGGAGGTCCAGCTCGTCGAGCAGGGTCAGCACCAGCTCCGTCGCTTCCACCATGCGCGACCAGGGCAGGGCGGGATCGGGGTCGAGATCGAGGATGAAGCGGTCGGGGCGATCGATGCGGGCGGCGGTGGCATTCCAGGTATGGAGTTCCACCGTACCCATCTGGGCCGCGCCGATGAGAGCCTCGCGACTGTCGATGACCATCAGCGGTGCATGACCCGGATCCAGCTCGGGCGCCAGTTCGCGGATATGGGGGATCGCCAGGGTCTGTTCGTGCTTCTGGAAAATCTGCTCGCCGGCGATACCCTCGGGCGTACGGACCAGGGCCACGGGCCGCTCGGCCAGGTGCGGCAGGATCCAGTCGGCAACGGCGGCGTAATAGCCGGCCACGTCGAGTTTGCGCGCGCCGCTGGCCTCGTCAATGACGCGCTCGGGGTGGCTGATGCGCACTCCGGCGACGGTAGCCTCCTGCTGTCCGGCACCGGGTTTGCGCCGGGGCGGGGCGTCGGGACCTTCGGCTTCCCGTGCCGGCGCGGCCTGTTCGAGGCCGATGCCCTCGGCGGGCTTGTCGTCACGCAGGCCATGGAAGACGCCCTGACGGACGATGCGATCCTGGGTCAGCTCGGCGTAGGCAATCTCGCACAGCTGCTCGGGCCGCAACCAGGTCACCTCGCGGTAGGCGGCGCCCCTCGGCGGATCCACCACCGGCGGCTGATCGACGATCAGCGGCTGGAATCTGCCGTGCAACTGCTTGAGCAGGGCGGCGGTAAAGCCGGTGCCGACCTTGCCGGCATAGTGCAGCCGGCCCTGGTCATCGTGCAGCGCCACCAGCAGCGCGCCCAGGTGCTGGCGGCCGCCCTTGGGCGGGGTGTAGCCGACGATGACGAATTCCTGGCGATGGGCGCACTTGAGCTTGATCCAGTCCTTGTTGCGCCGGGAGCGATAGGCACTGCCCAGGCGCTTGCCGATCACCCCTTCGAGGCCCAGTTCGCAGGCGCTGGCCAGGATGCGATCGGCCGGTACCTCGAAGGCGGCGGAAAAGCGCAGCAGGTCGCTGTCGTTGCCTTGCTCCAGCAGCTTGCCGAGCAGCTCGCGGCGCTGCTCGACCGGTACCTCGCGCAGATCCGCGCCATTGAGATAGGGCAGGTCGAACAGGTAATAGGCGATGCGGGTCGCCCTGCCGGTCTCGAAGGCATTCTGCAGCGCCTGAAAGCTGGAGATGCCCTGGGCATCGTTGACCACGATCTCGCCGTCCAGCCAGGCGTTTTCCAGGCCAAGGGCCGCCAGTGCCCTGGCCTGCTCGGGCAGACGTTCGGTCCAGTCGTTGCCGCTGCGGGTGAAGAGGCGCACCTCACCGTCCTCGATATGGGCGAGCAACCGATAGCCGTCGTATTTCACCTCGTACAGCCAGTCGCCGGCCGGCGGACTGTCGACCAGGGTCGCCAGTTGCGCCTCCAGGGTCTCGGGCAGCTTGGCCTTGCGTGCCTTGGCCTGGCGCGCCGGCGCCTTGGCTGCCTTCGGTTGGCTAGCGGTTTTGCCCTTGGACTTGGCCTTGGGCTGCGCCAGCCGCGGCAGAGTCTTGTCGCTCAGCACGCTGTCGGGTTCGGCCGCGGTCACCTCGTAGTCGGCGCTGTCGCGGGCTTCAGCGTCGCGCTCCTTGATCAGCAACCACTGCGGCTTGTCGCCATGGCCCTGCAGCCGGGTGCGTACCAGGGTCCAGTGGCCGCGGAGCTTTTCGCCGCGGAGTTCGAACTTGAGCTTGCCAGCGGCATAGGCTTCGGCCGCATCGCCCTCCGCCTGCCACTCGCCGCGGTCCCAGACGATGACATCGCCCGCGCCGTACTGGCCTTCGGGAATGCTGCCTTCGAAGCTGCCGTAGGCGAGCGGATGATCTTCCACCTGTACCGCCAGACGTTTTTCACCGGGATCCAGGCTGGGACCCTTGGGCACCGCCCAGCTCTTCAGGGTGCCGTCCAGCTCCAGACGGAAGTCATAGTGCAGGCGACGGGCATCGTGCTTCTGGATGACGAAACTCAGGGCGCCCCTGGCCTTGCGCCGGCGCGGACTGTCCTCGTCCCGCGGCTCGGCGGTGATGTCGAAGTTGCGCTTGCGGTTGTATTCGCTGGGCGGGCTGGCCATGGCGGCGGTCCTCACTTGGCCTTGCGGGTACGGCTGGCGGCAGGGCTACGGCGGCTGGTCGAACGACCGGTACCCTTGGGCTTGGGCGCCTCCTTGGCCTTGTCCTGCTTGCCGCCCAGGCTGCGGCGCAGCAATTCGGTGAGGTCGATGACGTCGGCACCGCTGTCCTCGGTTTCGGGCTCCTCGGCGACGGCTTCCAGCTTGCCGTCCTTGAGCTTGCGTTCGACCAGGGCCATGACGTTGTCCTTGAAGGTGTCGTGGTACTGCTCCGGATCCCATTGCTCGGTCATCTCGTCCACCAGCCGCTGGGCCATGTCCACTTCCTTCTTGGTGACCTTGGCGTCCAGCCCTTCGAGCCCGACGTCTTCCGCGGAGCGGACCTCGTCGGCCCAGCGCAGGGTGTTGAGCACCAGGGCATCGCCCAGCGGCATGATCACCGCCAGGTGCTGCTTGGAGTGCATTACCAGGTTGGCCACGCCCACCTTGCCGGCGGCGCTCAGGGTGTCGCGGAGCAGGGCATAGACCTTTTCGCCGTTCTTGTCCGGCGCCAGGTAGTAGGGCTTCTCGAAGTGCAGGATGGAGATCTCCCGCGCCTCGACGAAGGTGAGGATGTCGATGGTGCGAGTGGCCTCGGGCAGCGCGTTGTGGATCTCGTCCTCGCTGAGCACCACGTACTTGCCCTTGCCATGTTCGACGCCCTTGACGATGTGTTCGCTGGGCACCTCCTTGCCGGTGGTCTTGTTGATCCGCTTGTAGCCCACCGGATCGAGACTGCGTTCGTCCAGCCAGTCAAAGTCGATGCCCGATTGCCGGGTCGCCGAGACGACCGAAACGGGGATGTGCACCAGGCCGAAGCTGACGGCGCCTTTCCAGATCGAGCGGGGCATGGGCGTTCTCCTCTTGGGTGTCCCCTATGGATAGGCCGGCGATCCATCGGGTTCCGCCCTGGGGAACCCCGCTCCGCTGTTGGGTTCTACCCCCGGAACGACGTTTTTGCCGTCGCAGGTGCAGGGTAGAGAGGAGCAGGGCGTGGACAGTGTCGATCAAGAAGTTTTGCGCAAGACCCTGGCCTGGCGACGGGAGGGGCAGGGCGTCAGCCTGTTCACCGTGGTCCAGACCTGGGGCAGTTCGCCCCGGCCGCCGGGCGCCATGCTGGCCCTGCGCGACGATGGCCAGGTCTGTGGCTCCGTGTCCGGTGGCTGCATCGAGGACGATCTGATCGCCCGACTGCACGCCGGCCAGTTCACCGGGAAGCGCCCGGAGATCATTACCTACGGCGTCTCCGGCGACGAAGCCGCGCGTTTCGGGCTGCCCTGTGGCGGCACCCTGCGTCTGGTCCAGGAGCAGGTCGGTGACTGGCGCTGGGTCGAGCAGTTGCTGCAATGCTGCGATGGCCACGAACTGGCCTTGCGTGAGCTGGACCTGGCGACCGGCGAGGTGCGGATTTCCAGCACCACCCACGATGCGCCGGTTACCCTGGACGAGCAGCGGCTGCGCCTGGTCCATGGACCGCGCTGGCGCCTGCTGCTGATCGGTGCCGGTCAGCTGTCGCTCTATGTCGCCGACATGGCGGCCATGCTCGATTTCGAGGTGCTGGTCTGCGATCCCCGCGAGGAATTCCGTCAGGGCTGGGAGACGCGCCAGGCGCGTTTCATCTCCGGCATGCCGGACGATGCCGTGCTGTCGATCCGCCCGGACGAACGCACCGCGGTGGTAGCCCTGACCCACGATCCGCGCCTGGATGACCTGGCCCTGCTGACGGCGCTGCAGTCCGACGCCTTCTACGTCGGCGCCCTGGGCTCACTGCGCAACAATGATCGGCGGCGGGAGCGGCTGCTGCAGCTGGACCTGCCGGTCGCAGCGATCAATCGCCTGCATGGCCCCATCGGCCTGCATATCGGCAGTCACACCCCACCGGAAATCGCCCTGTCGCTGCTGGCGGAGGTGGTCGCCGTCAAGAACGGCATCGCTCTGACCCAGAAGAAGCGCGCCCTGGTGGCGGTGGAGCAGGTCGCCTAGGGATGGCCCCGGTTCAGGTGCTGATCCTCGCGGCGGGTGCCGGGAGTCGCTTCCGCGCCGCCGGCGGTGGCGACAAGCTGCAGGCCGCCTTGCCCGGACCGGCCGAGCTGACGGTGTTGCAGGCGACCTTTCGACTGTGGCGAGGCCTGGGTCTACCGTGCCTGGCCGTGGTTTCGGACAGCGCTCCCTGGCGCGCCGAGCTGGCGCAACAGGAAGGCCTGGCAGTGCTGAGCCTGCCCACCACCGGCATGGGCGACAGCCTGGCCGCCGCGGTGCAAGCGACGTCCGGTGCGTCCGGTTGGCTGGTAACCCTGGGCGATATGCCCTTCGTACAGCCCGCGACGGCCCGGCAGTTGCTGGACCTGCATCATCCCGAACGTATCATCATCCCGACCTGCCAGGGCAGGCGTGGTCATCCCGTGCTCTTTGGTCGGAATTTTGCTGCTGCGCTGGGCGAACTCGAGGGGGACGAGGGAGCGAAACGGCTCCTGCGCGAGGGTTCGGTGCTAGAGCGGGAGGTCGCGGACGCCGGTATCCACCACGACATCGATACGCCCGCCGACCTGGAAAATACCGGGCAGGTAGCCCCAGAACTTCCCCAATTCGCCGCTCTTCCAAGGGAGGAGCACCGCTTTTGGGGACACGCACTCATGAACACCATCGAGTCCATGCTGGACTATCTCAAGACCCGCGAACTGCAACTCACCACGGCCGAATCCTGCACGGCCGGCAAGGTCGTGGGGCTGCTGTCGGAGATACCCGGCAGCGGCGGCTGCATCGAATCGGGTTACGTCGTCTATTCCCCCGAAGCCAAGCAGCGTCTCCTGGGCGTCAGGCCGGAGACCATCGAGCGTCATAACCTCACCAGCGAGGAAGTGGCGCGGGAGATGGCCGCCGGTGCCCTGTGTGACAGTCCGGCTCAGGTGGCCATCGCCAATACCGGGCTGGCCGGGCCCGGCGGAGCGGACGGCATTCCCCAGGGAACCGTCTGCTTCGCCTGGGGCTACCGGGTTGGCGATGACATCGTGCTTTATTCCGAAACCCGGCACTTCCCCGGCGATCGCGAGGCCGTGCAACTGGCGGCGGCCCGTCATAGCCTCGGCGCGGTGGTGCCCTATCATCAACGTCTCGAACGCGAATCAGAGGAGAACGCCCGATGACCGAAGCCCTTCAGCGCGACATCATCCAGGCCCTGCAGGTACCCGAATATTTCGATCCGGCCGCGGAAGCGGAGCGTCGTATCCAGTTCCTCAAGGACTATCTGCTCGGCAGCCGCCAGGAGAGCTATGTGCTGGGCATCAGTGGCGGCGTGGATTCCTCCACCGCGGGTCGACTCGCCCAACTGGCGGTGGAACGGGCGCGCGAGGAAAGTGGCAATGCCCGCCTGAGATTCATTGCCATGCGGCTGCCCTATGGCGTGCAGCGCGATGAGGCGGATGCCCAGCGCGCCCTGCATTTCATCCAGCCCGACGAGACCCATACCGTCAATATCAAGCCCGCCAGCGACGCGATGCTCGCCTCGGTGCGCGAAGCCCGGGTGGCCTTCGATGACGAACTCCATGAAGACTTTACCCTGGGCAACATCAAGGCGCGCCAGCGCATGATCGCCCAGTACGCCGTAGCCGGCGCACGTCGGGGCCTGGTGATAGGCACCGATCATGCGGCGGAAGCGCTGATGGGCTTCTATACCAAGTTCGGCGATGGCGCCTGTGACCTGACTCCTTTGCACGGGCTCAACAAGCGGCGGGTTAGGGCGGTGGCCGAGTGGCTAGGCGCACCGAACGAATTGGTGCACAAGGTGCCGACCGCCGATCTGGAATCCCTGTCGCCTGGCAAGGCCGATGAAGATGCCTTCGGCATCACCTATGCCGAGATCGACGATTTCCTGGAAGGCAAGGCAGTAAGCCCGGCGACCCTGGAGATCATTCTCAATACCTACCGGCGTAGCGCCCACAAGCGCGATCTGCCCTATACGCCTTTCCATTGAAATCATAGGGTTGCGAGTACTTATTTAGGTGATTTCCCGAATAGTAGCCCTAGTACGATTGCCATCCCGGTGTGTGCTGCGCTGCTATTCGACTAACTCCAGGGCGTTCGGTGTTGGGTTAGATATCGATTCATATATTTGACCTAAGCGGATGATATTTCAGGATTTTTACTGATTTTCTGCGCCTGCCGGTCATTGAGATTTGGCTGAACTTTTGCGCGCCGTCGGTGCTCAGACTCTTTCAGACACACCCGCGTGAGTGCTTCCGGTTGCAGTAGAGTCGCGGCTGTCTGGAGCGGCGTCCTCATGGACGTCGCTGCGGGTTACCGACTCCCTTCAGGGGTTCGGCCAGCCGGGCCTCTTTGGCGGTAAGCCAAGCAGTAGCGGGTTCATGACCAAGGTCGCAGCGCTAGCGCGTTGCGGCCTTTCACGCGTCCCAAGATGGAGTCAGGCTCGATGTCGAACACCGATCTCCCCGGTTCTTTTTCCACCCTTTCCCTTGATCCCGCTACCGCTGCCCAGACCCCGCGCATCGCCATAGAGGCGGTCACGCCGGCCGTGGACAATGGCCAGTTTCCCGCCAAGGGCATCGCCGGGCGGGTGGTCGAAGTGACCGCCAAGATCTTCGCCGATGGCCACGACAAGCTGGCTGCCAGTGTGCTCTGGCGTCAGGAGGGCGAAGAGAACTGGCAACAGACCCCGCTGACGCTCGAGACCAATGACCTCTGGCGTGGACGCTTCACGCCGCCAGCCGTGGGCCGCTATGAATTCGTGGTCCAGGCCTGGTGGGATGTCTGGGGCACCTACCGCTACGAGATCGAGAAGAAGTACGCCGCGGGCGTCGGGCTGAACTTGGAATTGCAGGAAGGCCGTCTCCACGTCGAGCAGGCGCTGTCCCGCGCCGAAGGCGAGCAGCGCGGCCCGCTCGAGGCTCTGCTGCAGCGCCTGGACCAGGCCGGTAGCGAAGGTGACAAGGTCGCCGTGCTGCTGGCGGGCGAGGCGAGCCAGGCCATGACCCCGGTGGACGCCTATGCCCACCTGACCCACAGCATCGAATATCCGCTGGACATTGAGCGCCTGCGCGCCGAATTCGCCAGCTGGTACGAACTCTTTCCCCGTTCCATCACCGATGATCCCCATCGCCATGGCACCTTCCGCAACGTGATCGGCGAATTGCCGCGCGTGCGCGACATGGGCTTCGATGTGCTGTACTTCCCGCCGATCCACCCGATCGGCCTGGCCCATCGAAAGGGCAAGAACAACACCCTGGGTGCCGGCGCCGATCAGCCGGGCAGCCCCTATGCCATCGGCAGCCCGGACGGCGGTCACGATGCCGTGCATCCCGAGCTGGGTACCCTGGACGACTTCCGCGCCCTGGTTGCGGCGGCCGCCGACCACGGCCTGGAGATCGCCCTGGACTTCGCCATCCAGTGCTCGCCCGACCATCCGTGGCTCAAGGAGCATCCGGGCTGGTTCTCCTGGCGTCCGGACGGGTCCATGCGCTACGCGGAGAATCCGCCGAAGAAGTACCAGGACATCGTCAACGTCGACTTCTATGCCCAGGACGCCGTGCCGGATCTGTGGCTGGCGTTGCGTGATGTGGTCTGGCACTGGGTGGAGCAGGGCGTGAAGATCTTCCGCGTCGACAACCCCCACACCAAGCCGCTGCCCTTCTGGGAGTGGCTGATCGCCGATATCCGCGGCCGCGACGCCGACGTCATGTTCCTCGCCGAGGCCTTCACCAAGCCGGCGATGATGGCGCGCCTGGGCAAGGTGGGCTACAGCCAGAGCTACACCTACTTCACCTGGCGTAACACCAAGGCCGAGCTGACCGAGTATTTCACCGAGCTCAACGAAGCGCCCCTGCGCGACTGCTACCGGCCGAATTTCTTCGTCAACACGCCGGACATCAACCCGGCCTTCCTGCAGACCAGTGGCCGCCCCGGTTTCCTGATCCGCGCGGCACTGGCCACCATGGGCTCCGGCCTCTGGGGCATGTACGCAGGCTTCGAGCTCTGCGAGGGCGCGCCGCTCACGCCGGGCAAGGAGGAGTACCTGGATTCGGAGAAATACGAGCTGCGGCCGCGCGACTTCTATGCGCCGGGCAACATCATGGGCGAGATCGCCCAGCTCAACCGTATCCGCCGGCAGAACCCCGCGCTGCAAACCCATCTGGGGCTGAAGGTCTACACCTGCTGGAACGATCAGATCCTCTACTTCGGCAAGCGCACCGACGATCTGGGCAACTTCATCCTGGTGGCGATCAACCTGGATCCCTTCAATGCCCAGGAGGGCCATTTCGAATTGCCGCTGTGGGAGCTGGGCCTCGACGATCACGCCACCACCTACGGCGAAGACCTGATGACCGGACACCGCTGGGCCTGGCACGGCAAGACTCAATGGACACGGCTGGAGCCGTCGATGCCCTTCGGCATCTGGCGCATCCAGGCGGGCCACTAGCGATACCTCGGGCGGAGCACGTCAGGCCGCTCGGGGACAGCTCCCCGAGTGTCTGGCGGCTTCCGTCATCATCGCCGGACGGCCTCGACGACCGGTGCACGCATACGCTTCAGACGCCCTGTTAAGGACCTGACGACATGGCAAAACCCAATAAAGCTCGCTCCCGCAAACCCGCCGCCTTCATCGACGATCCGCTCTGGTACAAGGATGCGATCATCTACCAGGTGCACGTGAAGTCGTTCTTCGACTCCAACAACGATGGCATCGGCGACTTCCCCGGCCTGATCGACAAGCTGGACTACATCGCCAGCCTGGGCGTCAACACCATCTGGCTGCTGCCGTTCTACCCCTCGCCGCGGCGCGACGACGGCTACGACATCGCCGAGTACCGCGGGATCCATCCCGACTACGGCACCATGGCCGATGCCAAGCGTTTCATCGCCGAGGCCCATGCCCGTGGCCTGCGGGTGATCACCGAGCTGGTCATCAACCACACCTCCGACCAGCACCCCTGGTTCCAGCGCGCCCGGCGCGCCAAGAAGGGCTCGGCGGCGCGCAACTTCTACGTCTGGTCCGACGACGACCAGAAGTACGATGGCACCCGCATCATCTTTCTCGACACCGAGAAGTCCAACTGGACCTGGGACCCGGTCGCCGGCCAGTACTTCTGGCACCGCTTCTATTCCCACCAGCCGGACCTCAACTTCGACAATCCCCAGGTCATGAAGGCTGTCATCTCGATCATGAGGTACTGGCTGGATCTGGGTGTCGACGGCCTGCGCCTGGACGCCATTCCCTATCTGGTGGAGCGCGACGGTACCAACAACGAGAACCTTCCCGAGACCCACGTGGTGCTCAAGGAGATTCGCGCCGAGATCGACGCCAACTATCCCGACCGCATGCTGCTGGCCGAGGCCAACCAGTGGCCGGAAGACACCCAGCTGTATTTCGGCGATGGCGACGAATGCCACATGGCCTTCCACTTTCCGCTGATGCCGCGCATGTACATGGCCATCGCCCAGGAAGACCGCTTCCCCATCACCGATATCCTGCGCCAGACGCCGGAGATCCCGGCCAACTGCCAGTGGTCGATCTTCCTGCGCAACCATGATGAACTGACCCTGGAGATGGTGACCGACCGCGAGCGGGACTATCTCTGGAACTACTACGCCTCGGATCGCCGTGCGCGCATCAACCTCGGCATCCGTCGCCGCCTGGCGCCCCTGCTGGAACGCGATCGCCGGCGTATCGAGCTGCTCAACAGCCTGCTGCTGTCGATGCCCGGTACCCCGACGATGTATTACGGCGACGAAATCGGCATGGGTGACAACATCCACCTGGGCGATCGTGATGGCGTGCGGACGCCGATGCAGTGGTCGGTCGACCGCAACGGCGGCTTCTCCCGGGCCGACCCGGCCAGCCTGGTGCTGCCCTCGATCATGGACCCGCTCTACGGCTACCAGGCGATCAACGTCGAGGCCCAGTCGCGCGATCCCCATTCGCTGCTCAACTGGACGCGGCGCATGCTGGCCGTGCGCAAGCAGCAGAAGGCCTTCGGTCGCGGCACCCTGAAGATGCTGTCGCCTACCAACAGACGCATCCTGGCCTACCTGCGCGACTTCACCAATGCCCAGGGCGAGCACGAGACCATCCTCTGCGTGGCCAACGTCTCCCGCGCTGCCCAGGCGGTGGAACTGGACCTGTCCAGCTTCGCCGGCCAAGTACCGGTGGAAATGATCGGTGGCAGCGCCTTCCCGCCCATCGGCCAGCTGCCCTACATGCTGACCCTGCCGCCCTATGGCTTCTACTGGTTCTACCTGGCCGGCAACGAGCAGATGCCCGCCTGGCACACCGAGCCGCCGGCACCGATGCCTGACTACCAGACGGTGGTCATCAAGCGCAATCTGCAGGAACTGCTGGACGGCGAGCCACGCCGCATCTTCGAAGAGGTGCTGCCGGTCTATCTGCCCAAGCGTCGCTGGTTCGGTTCCAAGGACGAGGCCATCACCGGTGTGCGGCTGGACTATGCCGTGCAGATCAACACGCCCAAGCTGCCGGTGATGTTCAGCGAGGTGGTGGTGACCAATGCCAAGGGCGAAGAGCGCTACGCCTTGCCCCTCGGCTTCCTCGCCGAAGAGGACCAGCATTGCAGTCCGCTGGCGACCCAGCTGGCGCTTTCCCGCATCCGCCATGTGCGGCGTGTGGGTCTGGTGACCGACGCCTTCGCCCTCACCAGCTTCGTGCATGGCGTGTTCGATGCCTTCCGCAAGGGTGCCAGGCTGGCGTCCCCTGCCGGGGACCTGAGTTTCGAGGTCTACGACCAGGCCGAGGACTTCGCACTGGATCCGGACATCGAGATCAAGCACCTGGGCGTCGAGCAGTCCAACAGTTCGCTGATCGTCGGCGACCACCTGATGCTCAAACTGATCCGCAAGGTGGCGCCGGGTATCCACCCGGAAGTGGAGATGGGACGCTACCTGGCCCAGGCCGGGTTCGCCAACATCGCCGCGACCCATGCCGTCGCCCAGCGCATCGCGGCGGACGGCACGCCGCACGTGCTGATGCTGGTCCAGCAGCACATCCACAACCAGGGCGATGCCTGGACCTGGAGCCTCGACGGTCTGGATCGCGTCACCCGTGACCTGCTCAGCGGCGGCATCTCCGACGTGGAGAACGAATTCACCGCCATGGGCGATCTGACGGCCTTCGCCGGCGTGCTGGGCAAGCGTCTGGGCGAGATGCATCTCGTGCTGGCGCAGCCCACCGAGGATGCGGCCTTCGCTCCCGAAACCGTGGACGCCCAAGCGGCCAAGGAGCTGGCGCATCGCGTTCGCCTCCAGGTGGACAACGCCCTGGATACCCTGCAGGGCATGGGCGATCAGCTCGACGCCACTGGCAAGTCTCTGTTGCAGGGCCTGGTCGGCAAGCGCGAAGCCCTGGCCAAGCGCATCGAGGCCCTGGCGGCCGATGTCGAGGGCGGTCTGCGTATCCGCGTCCACGGCGATCTGCACCTGGGTCAGGTGCTGGTGGCCCAGGACGACGCCATCCTCATCGACTTCGAAGGCGAGCCGGCACGGTCGTTGGAAGAACGTCGCGGCAAGTACGGTCCGCACAAGGACGTCGCCGGGGTACTGCGCTCCTTCGACTACGCGGCGGCCATGGTCACCCAGTCGAGCAACGCCGGCGCGGATACCTCGGAAGAGCACCTGCAATTGCGTGCCAAGGCAGCAGAGACCTATCGCAACGCTTCCTACGCGGCCTTCCTCGAAGGCTATCGCGCTGCGGCGGCCGACATCGGCCACCAGTGGAGCGAGCGGGGCGAGCAGGCGGCGCTGGATCTCTACAGCCTGGAGAAGGCGGTCTATGAGATAGGCTACGAGGCTGCCAACCGACCCACCTGGATCAACATCCCGCTACGGGGCGTTGCCGCCATCGTCGAGACCCTTTTGTCCGGAGCCCGCGCATGACCGATCACAACACCGTTCCTGTCGCTCCGCTGGACGACCTCCGGCTCTCGGCTGCCGAGGCCGAGTCCCTGGCCCGTGGCGAGCACGGCAATCCCTTCGCCGTGCTCGGTCCCCATCCCGATGGCGAGGGCCTGATCGTCCGCGCCTTCCTGCCCAATGCCCTGGGCGCAGAGCTGGTCGATCGCGTCAGCGGTCGGTCGCTGGCCCAGATGCAACCCGGGCGGGTGCCCGGGCTGTTCTTCGCGCGGCTCGACTACGCCGCGCCCTACAAGCTGGTCATCCGCTGGCCCAGCGGCGTGCAGGAGACAGAGGATCCCTATTCCTTCGGGCTGCTGCTGGGAGAAACCGATCTCTACCTGTTCAACGAAGGCCGCCACCGCAATCTCGGCGAGACCTTTGGCGCCCAGCGCTGCCAGGTCGACGGCGTGGAGGGCGTGCGCTTCGCGGTCTGGGCGCCCAATGCCCGGCGCGTCTCGGTGGTCGGCGACTTCAACAGCTGGGACGGGCGCCGTCTGCCCATGCGCCTGCGCGCCAACAGCGGTGTCTGGGAGCTCTTCGTGCCGCGTCTGCCGGTGGGCACGGCCTACAAGTACGAGATTCTCGGCCAGCACGGCGTGTTGCCGCTCAAGGCCGATCCCATCGCCCTGGCCGCGGAATTGCCACCGCGCACCGCCTCGGTGGTGGCCGACAACAAGCCCTTCACCTGGCACGACCAGGACTGGATGGCTCGCCGTCGCGAGCTGCAGGGTGTGGAAGCGCCCATCTCGGTCTACGAACTGCACGCCGGGTCCTGGCGCCGTGAAGGCGGTGACGAGGGGCGCCAGTACAACTGGCGCGAACTGGCCGAGCGCCTGATTCCCTACATCCGCGAGATGGGCTTCACCCATATCGAACTGTTGCCGATCATGGAGCATCCCTTCAGCGGCTCCTGGGGCTACCAGCCCCTGGGCCAGTTCGCGCCTACCTCGCGCTTCGGCACCCCGGCGGATTTCGCCGCCTTCGTTGACGCCTGCCACCAGGCCGACATCGGCGTCATTCTCGACTGGGTACCGGCGCATTTCCCGACCGACGAACACGGCCTGGCCCGCTTCGATGGCACCGCGCTGTACGAATACGAGCACCCCTACGAGGGCTTCCACCAGGATTGGAACACCTACATCTACAACCTGGGGCGCCATGAGGTGCACGGCTTCATGCTGGCGTCGGCCATGCACTGGCTCAAGCACTTCCATATCGATGGTCTGCGCGTGGATGCCGTGGCCTCCATGCTCTACCGCGACTACTCCCGCAAGCACGGCGAGTGGATCCCCAACATCCATGGTGGTCGCGAGAACCTGGAAACCATCGCCTTCCTGCGTCATCTCAACGAGGTGGTCCACGAGGAAGCGCCGGGTGCCCTGGTGATCGCCGAGGAATCCACCTCCTGGCCGGGCGTCAGCGCACCGGTCAGCGAAGGCGGCCTGGGTTTCGACTTCAAGTGGAACATGGGCTGGATGAACGACACCCTGCACTATGTGGAAGAGGATCCGGTCTATCGCCAGTACCATCACCACCAGATGACCTTCGGCCTGGTGTATGCCTGGTCCGAGCGTTTCATGCTGCCCATCTCCCACGACGAGGTGGTGCACGGCAAGGGCTCGATGATCGAGAAGATGCCGGGCGACGTCTGGCAGAAATTCGCCAATCTGCGCACCTACCTGAGCTTCATGTGGACCCATCCGGGCAAGAAACTGCTGTTCATGGGCTGCGAATTCGGTCAATGGCGCGAGTGGAGTCATGATCGCGAGCTGGACTGGTTCCTGCTGGAGCACGGTACCCACCGGGGCGTGCAGCAGCTGCTGGCCGATCTCAACCAGCTCTATCGTCACGAGCCGGCCCTGCACGAGCGCGATCACCTGCCCGAAGGCTTCGACTGGGTGGTCGGCGACGACAATGGCAACAGCGTCTTCGCCTGGCTGCGCAAGGACGCCCAGCAGCGACCGCTGCTGGTAGTCGCCAACTTCACTCCGGTACCGCGTCACGACTACCGGGTGGGCGTGCCGTCGCTGGGCCATTGGCAGGAGATCTTCAACAGCGATGCCGAGCGCTACGGTGGTTCCAACCTGGGCAACGGCGGCGGGGTAACGGCCGAGGAGATCGGCGCCCATGGCCAGCCGGCCTCGCTGAACCTGCAAGTGCCGCCGCTGGGTCTGCTGGTGTTCAAGCCGCAGGGCTGATCCGGGAGCGCCCCATCAGGGGCGCGTTCCGCTGACAGGCATCCCCGTTCTGGGCGATGCTTGTCAGGCATCTGGCAACCGAGAACACCATGATCGATCTCGCCGAATGGAATCTGACGGTTCCCGTACCCATGCCCGTGGCTCAGGTACAGACCGCCGAACTCAACAGCAGCGGCTTTCGCAGCCCCTATCTCGCGCGTGGCGAGGGGGGATCGCTGGTGTTTTGGGTTCCGGTGACCGGTACGCCGCAACCCTTCAACACCTATCCCGCCACGGAGCTGCGTGAGACGCGCCCGGACGGCAGTGCCTATGCGTGGAAATACCGCGAAGGGGATGCCCTGCTGCAGGCTGAAGCCGTGGTGCAACAGGTGCCTTCACGCCCCGAGGTCATCATCAGCCAGATCGAGGACCAGACCGCCGTGCCGGAAGCACCCCAGGCGCTGTTGCAACTCATCTATCGCGTGGAGAGCCCTGCGACCGGCAAGGGACAGACCCCCCAGGGCCAGTTGATCGCCCGGTTGCGGGAAAGCCCCAGTGACAGCCCCAAGGAGGTCATCCTGCTGGAGCGCCTGCCCCTCAACAGCCGCTTCAGCTATGATATCAAGCTGGCCCGCAGTGGCGTGCTCACCGTCCGCGCCCATGGCGCCGGGTCGCGCAACGGTGACCTGGGTCTGCAACTGGACAGCGCCTGGAGCAGCCATCACCTGTATTTCAAGGCGGGTGCCCGCTTGCGCGATGGCGAGGGGCCCGCCACCGAAGGCGGACGGGTCCTGTTCTACCGGCTGATCTCCATGCACCAGCCCAACAACCGGTAAGACTGGCTCAGGTCGCGTGCTTTTCCTGCTGCTTGCGCTCTTCGCGTCGGTCATTGCTGACCTTGAGCTTCTTGGCCCGGCTTTCCAGGGCGAAGTAGAGCACGGCCGCGATCAGCAGCGGCAGGATGAAATACAGCGTCCGGTAGCCGAGCAGCGCAGCGATGATCTTGCCCTGAGAGAGGCCGTCATTGGCCAGCAGGGCGATGAACACCGTCTCCAGCACTCCGACCCCAGCCGGGATATGCACGATGACCATGGCGATGCTGGAGAGCAACAACACGCCTAGCACATGCAGATAGTCCACCTGGCGGCCGAGGAACAGGTAGACGATGGCCGCCATGGCCATCCAGTTGATCGAGGAGACCAGCAACTGCAGGCAGGCCATGCGCAGCGAGGGCAGGGCGAGGCGCTGCTTGCGTACCGTCCATTCGCGCTGCTTGGCGAAGGCACAGACGCCCAGGTAGAAGACGATGAAGGCCAGCAGGCCGAAGCCGATCAGCCGCAGGGTGGTATCGCCGACGAACCAGTTAGGCGGCATGTCCACCACGCCGCTGACGAAGATGCCACCGGCCAGCAGGATATAGCCGAGCCAGTTGGTGGCGATGCTCAGGGAAAAGATGCGGGTGATGGTGCCGCTGGAAAGGCCCAGGCGGGAATAGAGGCGGTATCTCATGCCGATGCCGCCGACCCAGGTGCTCAGGGTCAGGGTGAAGGCGTAGCAGATGAAGGAGACGAGGAACACCTGGCGCTTGACCAGCTTGTGCCCGCAATAGGCCCGCCCGATCAGGTCATAGCAGCCATACATGATGTAGGACAGCACCACTAGGCCGCCGGCCATGGCCAGCGTCGTCCACTTGTAGCCGGTGAAGACCTTCCAGACCTCGCCCCAGTCCACCTTGCGGGCATAGATCACCAGCAGCACCACCACCGCGATCAGGAAGACCCAGGTGAGGATCTTCTTCGCCAGCACCCAGCGACCATTCTGCGGCTTGTCGGCAGCCTGCTGGTCGTCCTCGTCGTCGGTATGATCCAGGGCGTCGCTGTGGCTGCTCATCGTTGGGGATACCTTGAAATCGAGGAATCGACCCGATCCTGGGTTTCGAGCTCGGGCTGCACCGGCGGACTCACCAGTTCGATCTTGGGGGTATGACCGGGCAGCCAGCCGACCCAGGCGGGGAAGTGGCGCAGGAAGTGAAAGACCAGCATCGTCTTGGCCAGGTGCCAGTAGGTGCGCTTGGGTACCTTGCTGCTGTCGACGTGCTCGCAGTGATTCTGGATCAGGGTTTCCAGGCGACCGCGCAGTTCGCGGTTGAAGGCGTGGTCATGGAAGATCAGGTTGCATTCGAGGTTCAGCGAGAGACTCAGGGGGTCGAGATTGCTCGAACCCACGGTGGACCAGTGCTCGTCCATGGTCGCCACCTTGCCGTGCAAGGGCCGCAGGCAATATTCGTAGATCTCCACCCCGGCCTTGACCAGGTAGTTGTAGAGCATCTGCGCGCCGACCTTGACGATGGCCATGTCCGGTTCGCCCTGCACGATCAGCACCACGCGGACGCCCCGCTGCGCCGCATTGCGCATTTCCCTGAGCAGCCGATAGCCGGGGAAGAAGTAGGCGTTGGCGATCACCACCTCGCGCTTGGCATTGCGCAGCATCTCCAGGTAGTGCTTTTCGATGTCGGCGCGATGCTCGTCGTTGTCGCGGAACACCAGCAGCGCCTGGGCATTGCCGGGATTGCGGTTGTCGGCCGGCTTCTGCGAGCGCTTGCCCCACCAGCGGTGGGTTTCCTCGGGGGAGTTGATGGCGTCCCGCGCGAAACGGTGGATGTCATCGACGATGGGGCCTTCGACCTCGACGGCGTAATCCTGCTTGGCTTCGGGTCCGAAGTCGCCCAGGTGCTCGGCGGAGTAGTTGATGCCGCCGATGAACCCCTGGCGGGCGTCCACCACCACGATCTTGCGA
Organism: Pseudomonas sp. LA5; assembly: GCF_028640825.1. Classification (NCBI taxonomy): domain Bacteria; kingdom Pseudomonadati; phylum Pseudomonadota; class Gammaproteobacteria; order Pseudomonadales; family Pseudomonadaceae; genus Pseudomonas; species Pseudomonas sp. LA5. The sequence goes on along the minus strand of NZ_JAQYZY010000025.1, from coordinate 252,764 downwards.
TGCAGGCGGCGGAAGAGATTGGTCCTCATGCCCATGACCAGGGGGCGCGGATCGTAATAGCGGAACCGTACGCCGGCATGCACCATTTCATCGATGAAGTCGCGTGGCAGATCGGGCGAGCCGTAGGCGTCCACGGTGATGTCCACCTGGACACCACGCTTGGCCGCCGCGACCAGCTCTTTCTGCAAGGCTTTGCCGACCTTGTCGTGGAAGAGGATGAAGGTCTCGATGATGACCTCGCGCTCGGCCGCGCGGATCGCCTCGAAGACCCGTGGAAAGAAGTCCTCGCCGTTTTCCAGCAAGGCGATGCGGTTTCCGTCCCGCCATTCGAAATTCATAGGTGGAAGTCCGCAGCCAGGGGCGCATGGTCGGACAGGTGCGACCATGGCTGATTGCCCAGCACCTGTGGGCGCCCGACGCTGACGTTGCGCGTGTAGATGCGATCCAGGCAGAGCAGGGGTCGCTTGGCCGGGAAGGTCTTGGGCAGGCGCCCCGCGGTCTTCATGAACACCTCTTCGAGTCCCGCGCCCTGGCCAAGGATGTCATTGGCCTTCTGACGCCAGTCGTTGAAGTCCCCTGCCACCACGACGGGGGCATCGCTGGGCAGGGAATTGATGTGTTCGCAGATCAGCTGCATCTGCATCTGGCGATGTTTCTCGCGCAGGCCCAGATGCACGCAGATGACGTGCAGATCCACGGCCTGATCCGGGATACGCAGGACGCAATGCAGCATCCCGCGCTTTTCCGGACCGGCGATGGAAATGTCGAAGTTGTCGTAACTGACGATGGGAAACTTCGACAGCACCGCATTACCGTGATGGCCGTCCGGGTAGACCGCATTTCGCCCGTAGGCGAAGTCGGTCCACATCGAATCGGCCAGGAACTCGTACTGCGGCGCCGCCGGCCAGTTCTCGAAGCGCAACGGGTGCTTTTCGTGGGTACCCAATACCTCCTGCAAGAAGACAATGTCCGCTGACACCGTCCGCACCGCCTCGCGCAATTCCGGCAAGATGAACTTGCGGTTGAAGGACGTGAAGCCCTTGTGCGTGTTGATGGTCAGGACCTTGAACGAAAAACCCTGTTGCGCGTTCGTCATGCCTGGCGCTTCCTCCGCTTGGTCTGGGTCAGCTCGAACAGCAATACCGAGCGTCCGGTGACCTGATAGGTGTCTCCGAAATTGAAGACGTCGCCGGCATCCAGGTCAGGCTGATTGGTATCCAGCTGCAGGGACCAATGCTCGCCCATGGGGACTTCCGGCAGGGTGAAATCCACCACGTCATAATGAGCATTGACCAGAATCAGCAGCGAGGTATCCGCGCCCTTGCGACGAATGCCGGTCGGCTGGGCACGGCCATCGAGCAGGATGCCCATGCACTTGTTGCTGCCGTCCTGCCATTGCTCGTCGCCCATCTCGGTGCCGCCGGGCTGCAGCCAGGTGACATCCTTGACGCCCAGTTCTTCGTTGTAGGCACCGGTGAAGAAGCGGCTACGACGCAGCAGCGGATAGCGGCGACGCAGGTCGATCAGGTTGCGCACGTACTCCTGCAGTTCGGCACTCTTTTCGCTGATCTCCCAGTTGACCCAGCCGATCTCGCTGTCCTGGCAGTAGCCGTTGTTGTTGCCGCCCTGGGTACGCGCGAACTCGTCCCCGGCCAGCAGCATGGGCGTGCCTTGGGAGAGGAAGAGGGTCGCCAGCAGGTTGCGCATCTGCCGATAGCGCAGTTCGATGATCTCCGGATCGTCGGTCTCACCCTCGACACCGCAGTTCCACGACAGGTTATGGGAGTGGCCGTCGTTGTTGCCTTCGCCATTGGCCTCGTTGTGCTTGTCGTTGTACGACACGGTATCGGCCAGGGTGAAGCCATCGTGGGCGGTCACGAAGTTCACGGACGAGTAGGGCTTGCGACCGCGACGGTTGAACTTGTCGCCGGAGCCCAGCAGGATCTTCGCGAAATCGCCGATCTTGTCTTCGTCACCCTTCCAGAAGGCACGCGCGGTGTCGCGGAAGGTATCGTTCCACTCCATCCAGCCGGGTGGGAAGTTGCCGACCTGATAGCCGCCGGGGCCGCAGTCCCAGGGTTCGGCGATGAGCTTGGTCTCGGCCAGGATGGGATCCTGACGGCAGGCATGCAGGAAACCGCCGCCTTCGTCGAAGCCGTCCGGCTCGCGGCCCAGGATGGTGGCCAGGTCGAAGCGGAAGCCGTCCACGCCCATCTCGGTCGCCCAGTAGCGCAGCGAGTCGGTGACCATCTGCAGCACGCAGGGGTGGCTCATGTTCAGGGTGTTGCCGGTACCGGTATCGTTGATGTAGTAACGCGCATCATCGGGCATCAGGCGGTAGTAATTGGCGTTGTCGATGCCCTTCAGCGAGAGGGTCGGGCCCATCTCGTTGCCTTCGGCGGTGTGGTTGTAGACCACGTCGAGGATGACCTCGAGGCCGGCATTGTGCATGCGCGCGACCATCACCTTGAATTCGCCGATGGACTGGCTGGCCATGTAGCGCGAGTGCGGGGCGAAGAAGGCCAGGGTGTTGTAGCCCCAGAAGTTTCTCAGGCCCTTTTCCAGCAGGTGGTTGTCATCGAGGAAGTAGTGGATCGGCATCAGCTCGACGGAGGTCACGCCGAGCGACTTGATGTAATCGATGACTTCGCTTTCCTGCAGGCCGGAGAAGGTGCCCCGGGCGTTCTCGGGCACTGCCGGGTGCTGCATGGTGTAGCCGCGGACATGGGTCTCGTAGAACACGGTGCGGTCACGCGGGACACGCGGATGGGTGGTGTTGCCCCAGGTGAAGGCCGGGTCGATCACCCGGCAGCGCGGCATGAAGGGGGCGCTGTCGCGCTCGTCGAAAGACAGGTCGCCATCGGCATGGCCGATGGTGTAGCCGAACAGGGCATCGTTCCACTCCAGCTCACCGACGATCTGCTTGGCGTAGGGATCGATCAGCAGCTTGTTGTGGTTGAAGCGATGGCCATTCTGCGGCTCATAGGGGCCGTGTACGCGGTAACCGTAGAGCGTGCCGGGACGGGCATCGGGCAGGTAGCCGTGCCAGATCTCGTTGGTGAATTCCGGCAGCTCAATGCGTTCGATTTCTTCCTTGCCTTCGTCGTCGAAGAGACAGAGTTCTATCTTGGTGGCGTTGGCGGAAAAGATGGCGAAGTTCACGCCGGAGCCGTCCCAGGTAGCGCCCAGGGGATAGGGCAGGCCTTCACGAACACGAGACTTGGACTTGCTGATGAACGCGGTCGCTTCGGTTAAGGGCTTGTTGGAATCGGTTGATGTCATTTCGACGCTCTCGGGGATAGCTAGGAAGGAAGTAGCTCTGACTCGGCTCTCAATACCTGCCGGTGGCTGAATCGATACAGATCCGGCTACCTGTATATGAAAGGCCCGACGCAGCGCAGTTCCGGGCCCTGATGGCGAACCGACAAAGCGTTGTTTTTTCTGGAAAAATCAGGAGAACAGCGGTAACGCGAACGCCGCAGCGAGGCGGCAGGGGAAGGCCTGGCCGAACGGCCAGGCCGGAACATCACATCACTCGGTGGCGGCAGGCTTGGCCGTGGCCGCCTTGGCACGGGAAGCGCGCGGCTTCTTGGGCGTGGCTGGTGCCACACCTACGCCGGTGGCCTCGACGTTGGCGTCAGCCTTTGCCTTGCTGGCCGGGGCCTTGCTCGCACCGGTCTTGCCTGCACTGGGCTTGACCGCCTGCTTGACCTTGCTGGCAACCTTCTTGGCGGCCGACTCGACCTTCTCGGTCACGGACTCACCGGCAGCCGCGTCTTCGGTAGCGGCCTTCTCGCTGCCACTCTTGGTCTTGCCGGTGGTGCCGGCCTTGCTAGTAACAGGCTTTTCCGCGATGGCTGCAGCCTTGGTCGCCCGAGGCTTCTTGGCCGCGGTCTTCTTGGCCACGCCTTCCTGTTCGGCTTCGTACAGTCGGGTCGCCATCTCCCAGTGGCGATCATGTTCGTGAGCCGGCCGTCCTTCGGACTCCCAGATCTGATAGGCGAGCTGCTGGATGCGTTCGTCTTTTTGGGTCATTGCGGTGCGGCTCCTTGAGTGATGTCTTGTGTGCTGAGCAATCCAAGCGGAAAACGTGCCAGAACCTCGCCGACAGAAAGCTCTTTCTTCTGGTCATGGACAGATGCCGGGGCAAAAGTTTCCCCAAAACGGTACATGGACAAGGTTTCGGGAAGTTTTATCCGGGTGTCCTGCCAAGCCTCCGCAGAAAATTGCAGTTTTCCGTTGTTCTCCAGCAGTTCGGAGGCATGCACCGGCACGATGACGATCACTGCCTGTTGTTCCCAGGTACGGGCAAAGGCCAGCACCTGATCGGCGTGGGCACCCACTACGCTCAGGGGCAGATAGTCACCTTCGGTGAACAGTTGCGGCCGCTGCTTGCGCAGTTGCAATACGGCAGCCAGTACCTGCTGCTTGATCTCGCCGTTCTGCCAGGCATCCAGAGCAGCATCGACCGAGGCGTGCCTGGTCAGCGCCTGCTGCCGCGGGGCGTAGTCCACGGCGCGACGGTTGTCGGGCTCCACCAGGCTGAAGTCCCAGAATTCACCACCCTGGTAGAGGTCGGGCACGCCGGGCGCGGTATTGCGCAGTAGCATCTGCACCAGGCCGTTCAGGCCACCTGCTGGCGCCAGTTCCTGTACCGCAGTGACGATCTCGCTGCGCAGGCCGCGGTACTGATCGTCGGTGAGCAGACCTTCCAGAAAGGCCTTGCAGGCCGCTTCGTAGTCCCCGTTCGGAGCCCACCAGTCGGACTCCAGCTTCTCCTCGCGCAGGGCCTTTTCCTGCCACTGCAGCAGACGCTCCAGATAGGCCTCCAGACCCTGCCGGTCATCGGCCTGCAGATGCAGTGGCCAGCTGGCGAGCAGGGTCTGGTAGAGCATGAGTTCATCGCCCGGCGTCGGCGCCGGGGCGTCGTTCCACTGGCCGCGCAGCGGGGCGGCCTGCTGCATCCAGCGGGTGGCCTGGGCGATGTAGGCATCCGGACGTTCCGAGACCACCGCCAGGCGAGCGCGGGTGTCCTCGCCACGCTTGTGGTCGTGGGTCGCGGTGGTGAGCATGTTGCGCGGGAAGTGTTCAGCGCGCCAACCGCTGGCCTGGTGGAAGGCACTGACCGGCTGGGCGAAATGCTGCGGATCGAAACCCACGTCATTGCGCGACAGCAGCGGTGCGGAGCGATAGCAGGCGGTATCTTCCACGGCCTTGGCAGCAATGGGCGAAGTGAGCTGCTGGAACTTGGTGATCGCCCGGCGCTGTTCGCGACGTGCCACGCTGCCCACGGGCTTGTGCCGCGGGGCATCACCACCCAGCCAGGCGCGCAGTTGCTCCAGTAGCGGCTGTTCTGCTTCGCTGACATGGGGGCGGGCGGCCTCCAGCGCGGTATCGAACCACTGGGCATCGGCACCGACGAAACCCGCCGCGCCGGCATAGGTGCGATAGACCTTGAACTGCACGATCAGCTCCAGCAGCACCCGGCGGATGGCGCCCTGACTGGTGTCGCGGGTACGCCAGTCCTGTTGGGCGAGCAGGTGCAGGGTGTGCACGGCGGATTCGAATTCGCTGGACAGCGCGCCGGTGAGAACCAGACGCCGTGCTTCCCGTACCTCTTCGAGGAAGTCCTCGGTACGACCGGTCCGCTCGGCCCAGAACCGGCGGAGCGGTGCTTCGCCGCTGGCCGCATGCTGCACCGCCGAGACCTCGTTCATGAACTCGTAGCCGGTCGTGCCATCGATGCCCCAGCCTTCGCGCAACTGCTCGCCATCCGCCAGGATCTTCTCGATATAGATGGGGAAGCCATCTTCCGGCGCGCCACCGGTGCGGCTGGCGCAAAGGTCGTCCACCCGACGGCGCAGCTTGCGGCAATAGGCACGGGGATTGGCCAGGCCGTCGATGTGATCCAGGCGCAGGCCGTCGAGCAGGCCTTCGCTGATCAGGCGGAAGATCAGCGAATGGGTCTCCTCGAACACCTCGTGGCGCTCCATGCGCAGGCCGCCGAGTTCGGTGATGTCGAAGAAGCGCCGCCAGTTGATGTCGTCCGATGCGGTGCGCCAGCTGGCCAGGCGATAATGCTGACTCTCCAGCAGGGCATGCAGGCGTTCCTGGTTGGCCGGCTGGCTGCCATCGAAGGCGGCGACCGCCTTCTCGATGGCCGCTGCCACAGCGGGATCCCTGGCGGCATCCGCCAGCTGGCGCTGGGCGCCGCGGGCTTCGTCCAGATCCTTGGCACGTGCCGAGAAGGCATCCGCGAAGAGGCTCAGTTGGGGCAGGTCGCTCTCGCGCAGGATCTGGCCATAGGTGCCTGGGTTGATGGGGAAGTGGTGGGCGTAGTACTCCACGCGGAAGGCGCCTTGCTCGGCGTCGAACACCAGCTTGAGGTCGCCGGCCTGCAGCACGTTGCCATAGGCGTCACCGAGGAAGGGCAGCAGCACCTGGCCCTGCAGATCCGGGTCCGGGCCGTACCAGTTGATGTCGTAGAAGCCGGCATAGCGGCTCTGACGACCCCATTCGAGAATATCCAGCCACCAGGCATTTTCCGAACCGCCCACATTGGTGTGGTTGGGCACGAAGTCGGCGATCAGCCCCATGCCGTGCTCACGCAGGCGGGCGACCAGGCGCCGCAGCGCGTCTTCGCCGCCCAGCTCCGGGTTGACCCGGGTCGGATCCACCACGTCGTAGCCGTGCACGGAGCCGGCGCGAGCGGTGGTGATGGGCGAGGCGTAGACGTGGCTGATACCCAGCTTGGCGTAGTAGTCCACCAGGGGCAGGGCATCGTCGAAGGTGAAGTCCTTGTGGAACTGCAGGCGTACGGTAGCGCGCAAGCGACTCATCGAGTGTTCTCCGGATTATTACGCGCAGTGCTCAGCACGCTCAGGCGTCGTTTAGGGGTAGCAGCGTTCAGCAGGCGCTCGGCCGGGTCGTCCCAGCGGCGCAGCCAATTGGGGTGTTCGTTGGTGGTGCCGGGCAGGTTGGCCTGCTCCAGCTGGCCCAGGGCGTCTTCCACCGGCAGGATGATCAGCGGTGCCGGGGTGCGGCCGATGAAGGCGATGGCGGCATCGACCGCCTGTTCGACATTGCTTTCCCGGGGGTCGTCCAGTTCCAGCACCTTGGCCAGGTATTGGCGATCCTCGGCCCGCTCGTCGAGCCGGTCCTGGCGCGAGGTGCCATCGGGCAGCAGCCCCAGCTCCTCCTGCCAGTCGGCATCGCGGCCCTGCCACCAACCGGTAAGGGTCGGCAGGTCATGGGTGGTGGGCATGCCCATGGCTGTGTCCGACCATTGCGCAGCGGGCTTGAAGGCCTTGCCATCTCGCTCGAACAGCAGCACCTGCATGCCCATGATGGCGCGCTCGGCCAGGCGTTCGCGGAAGCCTTCGGGCACCGTCCCCAGGTCTTCACCCATGACCACGCAGCGATGACGCCAGGATTCCAGGGCGACCAGTCGCAGCAGGTCGTCGATGGGGTAGGAGAGATAGGCACCGTCGGCCGGCGAAGCGCCCTCGGGCACCAGCCAGAGGCGTTGCAGGCCCATTACGTGGTCGATGCGCACACCGCCGGCATGGGCGAAGTTAGCCCTGAGCATCTCGATGAAGGCGCGGAAGCCATGCTTGACCATGCCGGTGGGCGAGAAGGCGGAAATGCCCCAGCCCTGGCCTTTCTGGTTGAGCAGGTCCGGTGGGCAACCCACGGTGACCGAGGCCAGCAACTCTTCCTGCCGACTCCAGGCCTGGCTGCCACCACCATCCGCGCCCACGGCGATATCGGCGATCAGGCCGATCTTCATGCCCGCGTCGCGGCACTGTGCCTGGGCCGCGGACAGTCCTTCGCTGGCCAGCCATTGGGTGAAGGCGTAGAACTCCACGTCCTGGGCATGGCGTTCGGCGAATTCGGCCACGGCCGGGTTCCTGGGGTCGCGATACTGCTGCGGCCAATGCTGCCAGCTCGGCGAGGCAGCGCCCTGGGTGAAGGAGGCATGCAGGGCTTCGAAGCGACAATGGTTTTCCAGCGCCTCGCCACCGTCGCGGCGGAAGGCCTCGAAACGCTCCCGCAGCTCGCCGCCGGCGGTGCGGAAATCCAGGTGCAGGGTGCGCAACAGGCGCAGGCGCAGCTTGGCCAGCGCCGGCCAATCGATCAGCTCCAGCTGCTCCAGGCGCTCGGCTTCCGCCTGCAGACCGGCGCGCTGCATGGCCTGGCGTACGGACTCGGCACCCAGGACCAGCTCCGGCGCGGCATAGAGCACATTGAAGAACACCCGACTCGATGGCGAGTAGGGGCTGTAGCGGCTGCCATCGGCGCTGAACATAGCGTGCAAGGGGCTGATGGCCAGGGCGTCGGCGCCTTTGTCGCCGGCGGCCTTGGCGAAGTGCACCAGGCCCTGGAGATCGCCGGCGCCGCTGCCCCCTTCGCGTCTGAGGCTGTAGAGCTGCACGGCCAGACCCCAGAGACGGGCCTGTTCATTGCCGGTGGCGTCGGCGATGGTGAAGCAGCGTTCCGGCGCGACGGCCAGGGTCAGGGCTTCGCCATCGACCTCGGCCTGGTGATAACCGGCGGCGCTGATCGGCGCCAGCTGTCCGCGGTCGTCGACCTGGCCGTCCAGACGCTCGCCGCCTTCCAGCTGTACCTGGTAGCGGACACCGCGCTTGAACTGGTCCGGGGCACCGACCGGTTTATCGACCACTGCGGTGATGAGCGGCGGCAAGTGGTGCTTGTCACCCACCTCGGCCAGCTTGCGCAGGCTGGCGTCGATATCGGCGTCACTGTCCGCCGGCAATTCGATGGCCTTGAGCAGATTGCGCAGCGCCTCCGGGCTTACGCGTTGGCGCTGGCCGTCGTAGGCGGTCCATTCGATGGCGATGCCGGCGGCCTCGGCCAGTTGTTCCAGACGATCGCCACTCATGCCTTTTTCTCCAGCCAGACCAGTGCCGAATGCGCGCTCAGCGTGCCGTCCTGACGGGCAGGCGTTGCTGCAGCGTCGCTGCTGTGCAGCAACTCGCCCTGAGGCGCCTCGTCCAGCTGTACGGCCTTGTCGCTCAGATTGAGTTCGATGGTCAGGCGGCTGCCGTCGGCGAGGCTCCAGCGCGCGCGCACGGCGCGGTCGGCCAGGGCTTCGGCGCCTGCGGGACGCGCCCCTTCCAGACGCGGGAAGAGTTCGCGGTGGCGGATCTCCAGCAGCTCGCGGTACAGCCCCAGCCAGGCAGCGTGATCGGGCTGATCGGCTTCGCCGAAATTGGGCTTGGAGTCCTCGAAGGTCTTGGGCGCGTTCGGATCGGGGATCTGCTGGCGATGCTCTTCACTGGTGAAGAAATCGAAGTCCTTGAACTCGTTACGGCGACCATCGCGGACCAGTTCGGCCAGCTCATCGTTGTGACTGGTGAAGAACAGGAAGGGCTGACGGCTGCCCCATTCCTCGCCAATGAACAGCAGCGGAATCATCGGACTGAGCAGCAAGAGCGCCGTGGCGGCCTTCAGCGCCGGCTCCGGTGCCAGACGGGTCAGGCGTTCACCGAAGGCGCGGTTGCCGACCTGGTCGTGGTTCTGCAGGAAGATGACGAAGGCCGAGGCCGGCAGGTCCTTGCTGGGTTCACCGCGGGCCTTGCCGTGGCGGGTCTGCTCGCCCTGGTAAATGAAGCCTTCGCCCAGGCAGCGCACCAGCTTGGCCGTGGCGTCCTCGGTGAAGTCCTGGTAGTAGCCTTCGTTCTCGTCGGTCAGCATGGGATGGATGACGTTGTGCCAGTCGTCCGCCCACTGCGCGTCGTAGTGCTTGCCGCCCAGCAGGGTGGCGGTGTTGTCTTCGTTTTCCAGCATCAGGTGGATGTGGCGACCCGGCTCGACGGTGCTGCGGATCTCCTCGGCCATCTCTTCGAGGAAGCCCTTGTCGTTGATGGCATGGACCGCATCGAATCTCAGGCCATCGAAGCGGTACTCCATCAGCCACATCAAGGCGTTGTCGATGAAGTAGCGGCGCACGGCGTCCTGACGGAAATCGATGGCGGCGCCCCAGGGTGTATGGATGTCTTCGCGAAAGAAGCGCTCGGCGTAGGCGTGCAGGTAGTTGCCGTCCGGCCCGAAGTGGTTGTAGACCACGTCCAGGTAGACCATGACGCCATGGCCGTGGGCGGTGTCGATCAGCGACTTGAGATCGTCCGGGGTGCCGTAGGAGGCTTCCACCGCATAGGGCAGGACGCCGTCATAGCCCCAGTTGCGATCGCCGGGAAATTCCGACAGCGGCATCAGTTCGATGGCGGTGACGCCCAGCGCGGCCAGGCGGGGTACCAGCTTCTCGACACCGGAAAAGCCACCCAGGGTGCCGACATGCAATTCGTAGATGACGCTTTCGTGCCAGGGGCGACCCTGCCACTCGACGCTTTGCCAGTGATAGGTGGTGGGGTCGATGACGATGCTTGGCTCGTGCACGTCGCCGGCCTGGGCGCGGGACGCAGGATCCGGGACCAGCAGGTCCTCGATCTGATAGCGATAACGGGTACCGGCGCCGCACTGGGCCTCGACCGCGAACCAGCCGTCTTGCTCGGCCTCCATGGCAAGGGTCATGCCGCCTTCCAGGACCACCGAAACGGCATCGGCGCTGGGTGCCCAGAAGTGGAAGAAGGTGCGGTCCTTGCCCACCAGGGTGGCACCGGCACGGGTTTGCCAGGCATAGCCCCCGGTCACCGCGGCTGCGTCGCGCGAAATATCAGTCATGGATAGAGAACTCCCGAAGCCGGACGGCAGAAAAGACACTGCGGCCCAGTTGGCCGCAGTTGCTGTTATGACCGGTGAGAGTTGCTCAAAGTTGGGCGGGGATAGCGCTTTTCGTCGGCCTTTTGGCGAAGGAAAAGCGCTTGGTAGCCACGTCGGGCATCAGGCGCCGACGTGACGCTCCTGATGCGCGGTGGCCTGGAGCAGATCGAGGTACAGCGAGGCGTACGGCTTGGCGCATTCGGACCAGAAGAATGGGCCCTGCATGGCCCGGTGCCGCATGGCCAGCAGCAGGTCCTGACGTTCGAACACACCCAGGGCGCGGTCGATGGCGCTGATGTAGTTCTCCAGCGACAGCGGGGCGAACAGGAAGCCGGTGGTGCCGTCCTCGATACTGTCGGCCAGACCGCCGGTGCGGGTGGCGATCGGCAGGGAGGCGAAGCGCTGGGCGTACATCTGGCTCAGGCCGCAAGGCTCGAAGCGCGAGGGCATCAGCAGGAAGTCGCTGCCGGCATACATGCGTCGGGCTTCCGTCTCGCAGAAGCCGATGTGGGCACTGACGCGGCCAGGGTAGCGCAGGGCCAGGGCCCGCACCTGACGCTCGATGTGCGGCTCGCCGCAACCTATTATCATCAGCTGGCCGCCACGGGCGACGATGTGATCGGCGGCCTGGATGGTCAGATCGATGCCTTTCTGCTGGACCAGCCGCGAGACCACGGCGAACAGCGGGCCATTGGACGGCTCGAGACCGAATTCCTCGCGGATGCGAGCCGCGTTGACCGCCTTGCCGTCCCAGTCGGATTCGTGGAACTGCTGGCACAGATGCGGATCGCTGCAGGCGCTCCAGCCATCGTCGATGCCATTGAGCAGACCGGTCAGCTTGCCTTCCCGCGCCTTGACCTGCAGCAGCCCTTCCAGGCCGCAGCCGAATTCGGGCGTGGTGATCTCGTGGGCATAGGTGTGGCTGACCGTGGTGATGTGGTCGGCATAGACCAGGCCCGCCTTGAGAAAGGAAACCTTGCCCCAGAACTCGAGGCCTTCCATCTGGAAGGCATGGGGGGGGATATCCAGGTCGGCCATGACCGAGGCGGGAAACAGGCCCTGGTAGGCCAGGTTGTGGATGGTGGTAAGGCAAGGGGTGCTGGCACCCTTCCAACGCAGGTAGCCAGCAGCGAGGCCGGTCTGCCAGTCGTTGAGGTGCAGCAGGTCCGGCACCCAGCGAATCGAGGCGTCGCCCAGGGCGAAGTCGGCCGCGGCGCTGGCCAGACGACCGAAACGGATGTGGTTGTCGGCCCAGTCGGCGCCGTTCAGGTCGCCGTAGGGATTGCCCGAGCGCTCGTACAGCTCGGGACAGATCAATACATAGACGACCAGCCCGTCGTCCAGATTGACGCGACCGATGTCACAGGCGGGCATGGCGGCACGGGCGGCGATGCGGCCGACCATCTGCACACGGTCCTTGATCGCGGCCATCACCTGACGGTAGCCGGGGATCAGCACCCGGACGTCATGGGAGGCGGCGAGGGCGCGCGGCAGGGCGCCCGAAACCTCGCCCAGGCCACCGGCCTTGACGAAGTCGGAAATTTCCGGGGTCACGAAGAGGATACGTTTGCGGCTTTCGACGACGGAGCTCAGCGTCAGCTGAGGCTCATCCGTGCGCTTGCGAGGAGAGCTGGATCTGGTGGAAAGAGTGGCAGTTTCAACGGGCTCCAGAGCCCCAAATTTCCCCACGACGGCATTTGCCATGGTGCGCTCCCAATGCAGCAAGTTCGAGACTGAGGTTTACCTGATTGCTTCTTCCTGAAGCTCGATGCTCCTGGTTCAAAAACGCCTACAGCCGAGCTGCTACAGCCTTTTTGCCGGTCATCTCTTCTGAGATGTCTGGATTTGGGCGAGAACTGCTTCGCGGAATTCCAGATTGCTCTCGCACTGACTCTCGGACAACGTCACAAGTTTCCTGCTCGAATGTTGCGGTCCTGCTTCGTATTGCCAAATACATGCCCGAAAGCTGGCGCTCACTCTTGGTGCGCTAAGAAATAAGCTGCAGGTGAACCGCTTAATGGCTGCCTGATCGAGACAATTAGCCGATAAATCATACTTCTGGCTGGCGTACGACCGGTTCGTGCCTTTCGTCGGATTGTGGTGTGGGAAGCACATCGCGACGTCCCAGTTCGGTTCGCAGCTTGGGCAGGCAGAGGGGGAACTCACGATTGATGTAGGTGATCAGCCGTTCCCGCACGAAGCAGCGCAGGTCCCAGTTCTTCGAGGAATCGCCGGAGCTCACCAGCACCCGGATCTGGATCGAATCATGGGACGCATCGGTCACCTGCAGCACACAGACACGCTCGTCCCATAAATGGGGCACCTCGGCACAGGCGCGTTCCAATTCGGTGCGGATCGGCGCCAGGGGCAGGGAATAGTCAACCCATATGAAGACTGATCCGATCAGGCTGGAGGAGGAGCGCGTCCAGTTCTGGAAGGGGGTCTCGATGAAGTACTGCAGGGGAACCACCAGGCGACGGTCGTCCCAGATGCGGACCACCACATAGGTGCCGGTGATCTCTTCCACCCGGCCCCATTCCCCTTCGACGATGACCACGTCGTCGAGCCGGATCGGCTGCGTCACGGCGATCTGCAGACCGGCGATGAGATTGCCCAGTACCGGGCGTGCGGCGATACCCGCGACCAGGCCGGCGACACCAGCGGAGGCGAGCAGGCTCGCGCCCACCTGGCGAACCGCGGGAAAAGTCATCAGCATCAGGGCGATACCTACCAGCAGCACGACGAAGCTGAGGCTGCGTACCAGCACCCGATTCTGCGTCTGGATTCGCCGTGCCCGCAGGTTGTCCACCACATCCACGGGATTGCGCAGGGCGATGGTGGCTCCGACGGCCTTGACCGCCCTGAGACCCAGCCAGGTGAAGGCAGCGATGCTCAGCAGGCCGGTGAGATGCTGTACCGCACGCAACAGCGGCAGGGCATCGGGTGCGGAATTCCAGACACCTTGCAACACCACCAGAGGGACCGCCAGCCGCGCTGGCTTCTCGGCGTGCTTCACCAGGTTGCGCGCCAGCAAAAAGGGATTGGCCAGCCGGCGGATGGCCGCAAACGCCACTATCAGGAGGATGCTGCTGATCAGCAGGGCGACCCCCGCCGCGATCAGCGTGGTGATCCAGGGGGCGTTGAGCCAACCTGTCCAGTCGATGGCCGTCATACGCATTTCCTCAAGCAGACGGCTTCCCGGGATCCTGAAAAGCTGACGCGGAGGAATCGCGGGAAGCCTTTCGAGATACCTGTTTTCCGACTGAGGGGCTTCGCCACGGTTCCCCGAGGAAGCGGCAAAATACCCTGCCAATTAATACCACCCCTGTAGGAAAAAACCTGTTCCGCTCCCGGCAGGCTTTTCTGTCGATCAGTGGGGCAGGATGTCGCACCTCGCGTCTAAGCTTAGAGGAGAGTGCGCAGCGGACGCAGGATAGGAGTAGAATTCGCGCCCCAACGAGATACGTCCAGTCAGATGGCGGACCTGCGGAGATCGAGACGGATTTATGAAGCCAGTGGTAGTGGTTGTCGAAGACGAGAACATGTTGCTCGGGCTGATGGAAGAGGTGCTCGAAGGCGAAGGCTTTCAGGTGCACACCTTCGGTACCGCGGACCAAGCCTGGGAATACCTGTCGAGTGCGCGTCCGACGCCGGATCTGCTGATCACCGATGTCCGCATGCCGGGTGCCATCGACGGTCTGGAGCTGGCGCGTCGCGTCAAGCAGCAGCTGCCGGGTCTGCCCATCATCGTCTCCTCGGGTTATTTCGAAGAACTCCAGCCTGAACGCGCACCGGATATCTACTATCTGCCCAAGCCGTGGCGCTTCGATGATCTGCTGGCCGGCTGCTTCCGCTTCCTCAATCAGCGCAAAGGCTGATTGCTGTCCTCCGCGGCCTGGTTCCAGGCCGCTTTTCGCGCTTTTTGCAGTTCATACCTTCACCTGGCTTCCCGGCTCGCCAACCTGGCGCAAGGCCTCTGGCCCGGGAAAAGCATCCAGGTAATAGCCCCCACGGGCCGCGCCCCGCGCTGTGATGGCCCATCCCGTGGCAGGGATAGGCCAGCGTCTCAGCGTGGCGATCAGTTGCCCAGGACGTCGACCAACCCCAGGACGAAGAACAGCACGATGCACACCGCCGCCACGGCAACGGGGATGAAGCGCGGATCCTTGATAGCCTTCCATACGGCCTGACGATTGCTGCGCGACCTTTCCATGACACCGCTCCAGGAGGAAAGCCGGCGAGCTTAAAGCATCGCCGGGGGCGGCGAACAGCGGGGCAGGGCGGCTCTCGTCGGCATTTCCGGCGGCTTCGGCCCCTAGGCGACGCCGATCTTCCACTGCGGTGGGGGCGGCGTGCCGTTGACCGCGAAGTCGCCGACGATGCGATCCTTGTAGATGCGCGGATTATGGGAGGCGAGGGTACGGGCATTGCGCCAGAAGCGATCCAGTCCCTGCGGTCTCAGCGTGGCCGAGGCGCCCAGAGCGTCGAAGAGGCGTCCGGAGGCATCGATGATCAGGTCCGTAACCACATTGAGCGACTGGCAGACCTCCAGTTCGGCCAGTTCCACCGCGCGATCCTCGGCCGCCTGGTCATCCGCCTGCCTGAGGTCATGCACGCGCTGCAGCGCTTCGGCATTCTTCAGGGCGATCACCCCGGCGCAGTAGGCGGCGCTGCGCACCTGGCCTACCACTGCCAATACCTGTGGATCCTGGCTGACCCGGTCGGCATTACCAATGGTGAAGGTGCGGGTGCGAGCGGCGACCGCAGCCGCCACCTCGCTGCTCATGGCCCGCCCCATGCCCGCCAGGTTGGCGAGGTGGAAGACTTGGAAGAAGCCCGGCGAATAGCGGAAGCGCTCGCCTACCGTGACCACGTCCCCAGGCGCTACCCGCACGTTGGTAAAGGTGGCCGTGCCGCTGGCGGTCAGCGTCTGGCCGAAGCCATTCCAGTCATCCACCACCGCCACGCCGGGAGCGTCGCGGCGGATGGTCGCCATGACGCGATTGCCGGCGTCATCGGTGGCGCCCACGTCGATCCAGTCCGCATAGAGCGAACCCGTGGTATAGAACTTGGTGCCCGAAAGCAGCAGGGCGTCACCCTCCCGACGCACGCGGGTACTGAATTCGGCCCGCCGGGCATCGCCGACCTCGCTGGAGGCCGGACCCAGGGTTTCACCCGCGGCGATACGGGCGAACCAGCGGCTGCGGCGTGCCTGGTCATCGCTGTTGAGCAAGCCCTCGACAAAGCCCATGTGACCGCGCAACGCCTGCACCAGATTGGAATCGGCCTCGCCCAGTTCGATGAGCAGGGCAAACAATTCCGGCAGGGTGACGCCCGCACCGCCATGCTCGACCGGCAACCGCAAGGCGGTGAAACCGGCCGCCTTCAGCCAGGCCAATTCTTCGACCGGCAGTCGCCGCTGCACCTCGCGTTCTATGGCGCCCGCGCGAATACGCTGGAACAGCGGCTGAAAGCGGGCCGAGAGTTCGGCGTGACGCGCGGAAGGGCCGGCGCCCCAGCCTGCGGAAATGATGCTCATGGAAAAGAAAATCCTTCTGGTCGTGTCAGCAGAGAGTGGGGAAGCGCGAGCCCAAGACGAGCCAGCTCGGTATGGGCGGCTCGGGTGCAGCCGATCAGCACCATCGCCGCTACCAGTCGACGGCCGAGGGTGCCGACGAGGGATACCCGCGCTGTCGCACGGTATCGGATGCGCGTTGCCGCTTCGGCTCGATTCAGGGTCGGCAGCCGACGCAGCGGAGGGGGGCTGGACACGTCGCAGGCTGCCAGCTCGGCAACGAAATTCACCCTTGCAGTTCGCGCAGGCGCAGCAGGTAGAAGAGTTTTATCAGACAGCGGCATGGCAAACTTTGAAGTTCGTGAAAGTTGGCGGAAGTCTAGATGGGCGTTCAAGAGCGCCGCCAATCTTCAAAGCTGCTAAGGATATGTCTTTAACTGATTTTTAAATGCAGGTGTTGCTCACGAAACAGTTGAGCTGCCTGATCGGTTTTTGCTTATAAGCTTATGATTTTTTGAGCATTATGCTATGTAAGGTAAGACGTAAGAGATTGCTTAAACAAGGCGTTCAATCAGGCGAAGTTACAAGCAGCGAGGTGGTCGAATAACGTCTTTTCATGAGGTAATGCCTTAACGATATTTGGCTTCCCTCTTGTTTTTCCTTAGGGTCAGCGTTGATTTCTCGTTATCAGGACCCTGCGGTGACTGTCTATCTCGATGCGCGGCACCGCCGCCTGATCAAGCTGCTCCTGCATACCGCCACCGGTCGAAGTGAATGGCCAACCTGGGGGCTGATCGTCGGTGTCTACGCCGGCTGGCTGACGCTGGTCTGGGCGTGGCCGCTACTGGGTTTCTGGATCCTGCCGCCGCTGACGATCCTGGTGGTGCTGCATCAGTCCCTGCAACACGAGTTGATTCATGGACATCCAACTCGCTGGCCCGGGGTGAATGCCTTGCTCGCCTATCCGCCCCTCGGCCTCTGGTTTCCCTTTCCGCTCTATCGTGACAGCCACCTGGCGCACCATTGGCGCGAGAACCTCACCGATCCGACCCTCGATCCCGAGAGCCGTTATGTCGATGGCGAACTCTGGGAGCGGCGAGGGCAGGTCGGGCGTGCGTTGCTCTGGATGGACAAGACCCTGATCGGTCGGCTCCTGGTTGGCCCGATCCTGTCGCTTCACGGCATGCTCGATCTCGAAGTACGCCGCGGGTGGCGCGGGGAGCGGGGCGTGCTGCGCGTCTGGCTGATTCATCTGGCGCTGTGTGCAGGCTTGCTCCTGGCGATTCACTGGCTATCTGGCATGCCCCTGGAGGTCTATGTGCTGGGGGTAGCCTGGCCGGCGCTGGCCGTGGCGCTGATCCGATCTTTCTACGAGCATCGTCCGGCGCTGGACCCTGCGCAAAGATGCGTACTCAACGAAAGCGGTGGGGCGCTGCGCTGGCTATTTCTCAACAACACCCTGCACCTGGTTCACCACGATCTGCCGGGCTTGCCCTGGTATTTCATTCCGCGGGTCTATCGAGCCAGGCGCCGTGCCTACCAGGTTCGCAGTGGTGGTTTCCTGTTTTCCGGCTATCGCGACTTGGGCTGGCGTTTCGCCTGGCGACCCGTGGATGCGCCACTGCATCCTCAAGCGCAAGCAGCGGGTACGCCGGCTGGCAGACGGCCATTTGCCATAGTTCTTATCACTAAATAATACCACCCCTGTAAAGAGCTGATCAGTCTCCTTCGACTCCTCTGCTGCAGCACTCAACGGCGAAGGGACCAGCCACGATCGAGACGCCATGGTCGTCATGATCGAACCGAATACCGGCGTTGGACTGCAGACGAAGTGATGCGCAAATTGGGAGCGCTCCGGTTTCACTAGACAGGGGTGTAGTCGAAAGGATGACTTCCGGGATCGCCTCGTCAGGCGTGTTCCCGGTTTACTTCGCCTTTGGCTGATTGCTGCAACAGCCTGACCAAGGCACGGACGCTTTCCGGCAGCGCCTCCAGATCCCTGACCAGGATATTTCGCTCGCGCAGGGCCCAGGGCTCTTCGAGCCGTACCGTCTTGATGGCCATGCTTTTGCCGTGATGCTGGGCGGCGGATTCGGGCAGGATGCCGATGCCCACCTTGGCTTCGACCATGCGGCACACGGCCTCGAAACTGGAAAGCTGGATACGCAGATTCAGGGTGGCACCGAGACGCTCCACCTGATCCCGCAGGAAATTCAGCAGGCTGGTGCCCTCGCGCAGACAGATGTGCTGGTAGTCCAGGGTTTCACGCAAGGTGACCTGGGGCTCGCTCGCCAAGGCATGATCGGTCGGTACTACCAGCGTCAGGCGGTCCATGCTGTAGGGCAGGATCTGCAGATTGCTGGCCTCGATCAGCCCGGCGGTGATGCCCAGATCCGCTGCCCCGTCGATGACCCCCCTGACAATGTCACGATTGAGGCGCTCCTGCAGATCCACCGTCACGCCGGGGCGATCGGCGAGATAGCCGGCCAGCAGCCCCGGGAGGAACTCGGTAACCGCTGTGGTGTTGGCGAAGATACGGATATGCCCGCTGGCATCGCTGCGGTACTCGGTGAATTCACCTTTGAGAAAGTCGACTTGGCGCATAACCAGGCGGGCATGTTGCAGTAGACGCTGACCCGCTGGCGTGAGCTCTACGCCGCGGCTGTCACGGTATAGCAAGCGGATGCCGAATTGGCTTTCGAGGGCCTTTATCCGGGCGCTGGCAGCTGCCGGAGAGAGTGCGGCCCGGCGTGCGCCCTGGGTCAGGCTGGGCGATTCGGCGATATGGATGAAAAGCCGCAGGTCAGGCAGGTCGAAATGCATGCTCTTGTACTCGGTACGTCTTTCGGCGTTCAGCCTAGCCGAATGCCGGCTTACGCAAATGTAAATTCACAGAACGAAACAACTCCCCTCAAGCTGGTTGAGAGCCTAATGACGGGAGCCAGACATGAACACTACGCCGGCCGAAGCCTGGGTGGGGCGAACGCTCGAAACCCACGAGTTCCTGGGTCAACGCCAAGTCGCGCGTATCGCCCATACCTTCGACGAATCGCCGTTGGCTGCAGGCGAGGCGCTGCCGCCGCTCTGGCACTGGGCCTTCTTCGATAATCCCGTGGCAGGTGCCCAGCTCGGGCCCGATGGTCACGCGGCGCGGGGCACCTTCCTGCCGCCGGCGGAAGGGCGTAATCGCATGTGGGCAGGCGGACGCCTGGAGTTTCTCGGCGAACTGCGCGTTGACGAGCAGGCTCGTTGCCTTTCGACCCTGCTACGCGTCGAGGAGAAGGCGGGCCGCAGCGGCAGCCTGCTGTTCGTGACCGTCGAGCATCGCTATTTCCAGCGCGACGAACTGGTACTGCGCGAAGAGCAGGACCTGGTCTATCGCGAGCCCGGAGCGCCCAAGGCCGGCAGCGGCGAAGCCATCGCTCTCGGTGGCTGGGCGGAGTCGGTGGTGCCCGAGCCTACGTTGCTGTTTCGCTATTCGGCGGTGACCTTCAACGGTCATCGCATCCACTACGACTGGCCCTACGCGACCCAACAGGAAGGCTATGCCGGTCTGGTCGTCCATGGCCCGCTCATCGCGACCCTGTTGCTGCGCAGCTTTCGTCGCGCCCATCCCACCGCGCGGATACGGCAATTCAGTTATCGCGGCGTTCGTCCGCTGATCGCACCCGCTCCCTTCACGCTCAGTGGTCAGGTCATCGCGCCCGGCGAGGCGGAGCTGTGGGCCGGAAATGGCGACGGTGTCGCCCAGATGGCTCAGTTGCATTTCGAGTGACAGCGGTGCCCCTATAACGACAAGAGAGAACCCCCCATGCTGGACGAACGACAAGAAGAATTCGCCGCCATTCGCGATGGCGTCCGTGGCCTCTGCGCGGGCTTTCCGGCCGAATACTGGCGCCGAATCGATGAGCAGAAGGGTTTTCCCCAGGACTTCGTCCAGGCGATGACCGAGGCAGGCTGGCTGTCCGCGATGATTCCGGAAGCCTATGGTGGCTCGGGGCTGGGCCTGGCCGAGGCGTCCATCATCCTGGAGGAGGTGAACCGCTGCGGGGGCAACTCCGGCACCATCCATGGGCAGATGTACAACATGTTCACCCTGCTGCGGAATGGCAGCGAAGAGCAGAAGAACAGCTATCTGCCACGGCTGGCCAGCGGCGAGCTGCGGCTGCAGTCCATGGGCGTCACCGAGCCTACCACCGGCACCGACACCACCAAGATCAAGACCACGGCGGTGCGCAAGGGCGATCGCTATGTGATCAATGGGCAGAAGGTGTGGATCTCCCGGGTGCAGCATTCCGATCTGATGATCCTGCTGGCGCGGACCACACCCCTGGAGGCCGTCCAGCGCAAATCCGAAGGTATGTCGATCTTTCTGGTGGATCTGCGTGAGGCCATTGGCAAGGGGCTCACGGTTCGGCCCATCCCCAACATGGTCAATCACGAGACCAACGAGCTGTTCTTCGACGAGCTGGAAATTCCCGCCAGCAACCTCATCGGGGAGGAGGGCAAGGGTTTCCGCTACATCCTCGATGGGCTCAATGCCGAACGCACCCTGATCGCCGCGGAATGCATTGGCGACGGCCGCTGGTTCGTCGAGAAGGCCAGTCACTATGCCCGCGACCGGGTGGTATTCGGTCGCCCCATCGGGCAGAACCAGGGCGTGCAGTTTCCCATCGCCGAGGCCCATATCGAGATCGAGGCCGCCGATCTGATGCGCTGGCACGCCTGCGATCTGTACGACCGCGGCGAAAACGCCGGCGCGGCGGCCAACATGGCCAAGTACCTGGCGGCCAAGGCCAGCTGGGAGGCGGCCAACGCCTGTCTGCAGACGCACGGTGGCTTTGGCTTTGCCACCGAGTACGACGTCGAGCGCAAGTTTCGCGAGACGCGCCTGTACCAGGTGGCGCCCATCTCCACCAACCTCATTCTTTCCTACGTGGCCGAGCACCTGCTCGAATTGCCGCGCTCGTTCTAGGGTGACTGCCATGACCCATACCGAACGTCTGGCGGCCTATCTTGGCGAGCTGGCCTATGCGGACCTGCCAGCCAGCGTCGTCTCTCGGACCGAAGAGCTGTTTCTCGACTGGCTGGGCTCCGCACTGGCCAGCGATGGCAGCCATCCCACACCGCTGTTCCATGCCTATGCGCAGACCATGGGCCCGCGCGAGGGGCGGGCCCGGGTACTCGTCGCGCCCTACGGCACCTCGCCCTACTTTGCCGCGCTGGTCAATGGCGCCGCCTCTCATCTGGTGGAGCAGGATGATCTGCACAACAGCTCGGTGCTGCATCCGGCGACGGTGGTCTTTTCCGCCGCACTGGCCGCCGCCCAGGACCTGGGAAAGAGCGGACAGGAGCTGATCGTCGCCGCGGTCGCCGGCTATGAGGCAGGCATCCGCATCGGTGAATTTCTCGGGCGCTCGCACTATCGGATCTTCCACACCACGGCCACCGCTGGCACCCTGGCCGCGGCGGTGGCGGTGGGCAAGTTGCTGGGCTTCGACCGGGAGCAGTTCATCCAGGTGCTTGGCAACGCGGGCACCCAGGCGGCGGGGCTCTGGGAGTTCCTGCGTGACGCGGCGGATTCCAAGCAGCTGCATACCGCCAAGGCAGCGGGGGATGGACTGCTCGCAGCCTATCTCACGGCGCAAGGGCTGACCGGTGCGCGCAACATCCTGGAAGGCGAGCAGGGGATGGCTGCCGGCCTTTCCAGTGACGCCGACGCCCGCCGCCTGAGCGATCGCCTGGGGCAGCGCTGGGCCTTGCTGGAAACCTCCTTCAAGTTCCATGCGTCCTGTCGGCATACCCATCCTGCTGCCGATGCCCTGTTGGACCTGATGCAGCGCGAGTGCCTGGCGCCCGACGACATTGCCCGGGTAACAGCACGAGTTCACCAGGGCGCCCTGGACGTGCTCGGGCGCGTGGACGTGCCGCGGACCGTGCATCAGGCGAAGTTTTCCATGGGCACGGTGCTGGGTCTGATCGCCGTCCATGGCAAGGCGCAACTGGGCGAATTTGCGAATTCCGCGCTGAACGATCCCGCGGTCGCGGCCTTCCGCGCGCGCGTCGGCATGCGGCTGGACCCCGAGGTCGATGCCGCCTATCCCCAGCGTTGGCTGGGAAGGGTCGAGGTGACAACCCGCCAGGGCGCCGTTCTGCAGGGACGTATCGACGAGCCCAAGGGTGATCCCGGCAATACCCTCGACAGGGCCGAATTGGAAGACAAGTTCCGCCGGCTGGTCGCCTTCGCCGGCAAACGCCCACCCGCCGAGGCCGAGGCCCTGATCGCCCAGGCCTGGCGGCTGCACGAGTGCGTGGATCTCTATTGCTTCACCTGACCCGGAGTGAACCAAGATGGCTGTCGAAAAACCTCGTCCCCTGGATGGCATCACGGTCGTGAGTCTCGAACACGCGATCGCGGCCCCGTTCTGCTCCCGGCAGCTGGCCGACCTGGGCGCCCGGGTGATCAAGATCGAGCGGCCAGGCAGTGGCGATTTCGCTCGGGGCTACGACGAACGTGTCGCCGGACTCGCCTCCCACTTCGTCTGGACCAATCGTTCCAAGGAGAGCGTGGCTCTGGATCTCAAGCAGGATGATGCCCTGGCCGTGCTGGACAAGCTGCTCGCCGGGGCGGACGTCCTGTTGCAGAACCTGGCGCCGGGCGCGGCGAGTCGGCTGGGGCTGGGCTTCGAGGCGCTGCACGAGCGCTTTCCCCGGCTGATCGTCTGCGATGTGTCCGGCTATGGCGCAGGAGGTAGCTACGAGCGCAAGAAGGCCTATGATCTGCTGATTCAGAGCGAGGCGGGTTTTCTCTCGGTGACGGGTGGACCAGACGATGACCAGCTGGCCAAGGCGGGCTGCTCGATCGCTGATATCGCCGCGGGGATGTATGCCTACAGTGGCATCCTGTCGGCGCTGCTGTTGCGGGAGCGGACCGGGGAGGGCAGTCGCGTTGAGGTCAGCATGCTGGAGAGCCTTGTGGAGTGGATGGGCTATCCGCTGTATTACGCCTACGCCGGCATGCCGGCCCCCGCGCGTGCCGGCGCCGCCCACTCCACCATCTACCCCTACGGACCCTTTCCCGCAGGCGATGGCGGCACGGTGATGCTGGGCCTGCAGAATGAGCGGGAGTGGCAGCTCTTCTGTGAGCAGGTGCTGTTGCAGCCGGAACTGGTTACCGATCCGCGATTTTCCGCCAACTTCAAACGTTCGGCGAATCGCGGCGTGCTGCGCGACCTGATCGTCGAGGCGTTCGCCGAGCTCAAGACCGAAGAGGTCATCGCCCGCTTGGAGCGGGCGCAGATCGCCAATGCCCAGGTGAATGACATGGCGGCCGTCTGGGCGCATCCCCAGTTACGCGAGCGTGATCGCTGGCGTGAGGTCGGCAGTCCGGCCGGTCCCTTGCCCGCCTTGTTGCCACCGGCGAGCAACAGTGCCTTCGAGCCGCGGATGGATCCGGTCCCGGCGCTGGGCGAGCACACCGAAGCGGTATTGCAGGAGTTGGGCTATGACCACGCCGCGCTGGAGGCGCTGCGCCAGCGAGGTGCGCTATGACCCCTACCGCCAGCAGGATGGCTGCTGATCCTCGCTCGGCCCTGTTCGTCCCGGCGACTCGTCCGGAGCGAATCGCCAAGGCCGTGGCCAGCGGTGCCGATGTGGTGATCGTGGACCTGGAGGATGCGGTCGCTGAAGCCGCCAAGACCGCAGCACGCGGCGCCCTCGAACAGGCGTTGCTCGCCGCGCCTGCGTTACGGGTCTGGATACGGATCAACGCCGCCGCTCACTCGGCGCACGGCGACGACCTGGCGCTGTGCCAACGCCTGGGGCAGGTGCTCGGGGTCGTCCTGCCCAAGGCGGAAAGCGCCGCCCAGGTCGAGCGCGTCCATGCCGAGACGGGCAAGCCCGTCTGGCCGATCATCGAGAGCGCCCGGGGGCTGGATCGACTCAAGGAGGTCGCCGGGGCTGCCGGGGTGGAGCGCCTGGTGCTCGGTGGTCTGGATCTGGGCCTGGATCTCGGTCTGGAAAGCGGTACGGCGGCAGCCGAACGGCTGCTGGATCAGGCTCGCTTTCTACTCCTGCTGGAAGGCCGACTGGCCGGGCTGCCCGCACCGCTGGACAGCGTCTTTCCAGCCATCGATGACCTGGCCGGTCTGGCGACAGCCACCGCCAGTGCGCGTGACCAGGGCTTCGGCGGCCTGTTGTGCATCCATCCCCGCCAGGTCGCCGTGGTGCACGACAGCCTGCGGCCGACGCCAGCGGAAATCGATTGGGCACGGCAGGTGATCGCGGCGAGTCAGGGCGACGTGGGGGTCTTCGTCGTCGACGGGAAAATGATCGATGCACCCGTCATCGGGCGGGCCCAGCGACTGCTGAGGCGTCTGCAAACAGGTGCTCCGGTGTTAGGCAGAGCTGAAGGCCCTGTTGGGCAATGATGAATTCCACCCCACGGAGGGGGCGCGTTTAATAAAACCGACCTGATTACAAAAACAAGATGAGGTGTCGCCATGCCCACGTTGACTATCAAGACGCTGTTCTGTGCCGCCGTGTTTTCCTTCGTCGGTTCGCTTTACGCGGCAGATGAAGCTCCCATCACCATCAAGTTTGCCCATGTGGTCGCCGAGCACACGCCCAAAGGGCAGGGCGCGGTGCTGTTCAAGAAGCTGGCGGAAGAGCGCCTGCCCGGCCGGGTGAAGGTCGAGGTCTATCCCAACTCGTCGTTGTTTGGCGATGGCAAGGAGATGGAGGCTCTCTTGTTGGGCGATGTCCAGATGCTGGCGCCCTCGCTGGCCAAGTTCGAGCACTACGCCAAGGCGGTGCAGGTCTTCGATCTGCCCTTCCTGTTCGACAACATGGCCGCGGTCGATCGCTTCCAGGCCGGCCCCCAGGGCAAGGCATTGCTGGCCAGCATGGAAGGCAAGGGCATCACCGGGCTGGCCTACTGGCACAACGGGCTAAAGGTGCTGTCAGCGAACAAGCCGCTGCGTGAACCCAAGGATGCCCGCGGCCTGAAATTCCGCGTCCAGGCCTCGGCGGTCCTCGATGAGCAATTCAAGGCACTGCGTGCCGTGCCGCGCAAGATGAGCTTCGCCGAGGTGTATCAGGGCTTGCAGACCGGGGTCGTCAACGGTACCGAGAACACCTGGTCCAACTACTACAGCCAGAAGGTCTATGAGGTTCAGCCTTACTTCACCGAGACCAATCACGGCCTGATCGACTACATGGTGATCACCAATACCAAGTTCTGGCAGGGGCTGCCGGAGGATGTTCGCAGCGAGCTGAGCAAGGTGATGGCCGAGGTCTCTGTCGAGGTGAACCGCCAGGCTCAGGCCCTCAACGACGAGGCGCGTAGCGCCATCGCCAAGGCCGGTACCAGCGAAATCATCGAGCTGACTCCCGCGCAACGCGAAGACTGGCGCAAGGCCATGCAGCCGGTATGGAAGCAGTTCGAGGGAGAGATTGGCAGCGAGGTGATCAAAGCGGCCGTCGACGCCAACAGGGCTAGCTAAAAAAGCCACGAGCGCTTCTTTCCTTCGCCCCCTGTCAGCTGTTGTCGGAGGTTCTTATGCCCGCCGTGACTCGTCTCTGGTGCCGGCTGGAGGAGGCGCTCGTCGCCTTCCTGCTGGCGGTCATGACCCTGATCACCTTCTTCTACGTGGTGGTCAACAACGTTTACGCCGTTTTCTATTATTTCGCCGATCTCCTTCCCTTTCTGGAAAAACCCCTCTTCGCCATCGGCGATGGCATTCTCTTCGTCTCCCAGGAAATGACCTGGAGCGTTGCCCTGGCCAAGGCCGTATTCGGCTGGCTGATCTTCATCGGTCTGGCCTGGGGCGTGCGCCTCGGCGCTCACCTGGGGGTCGATCTGCTGGTCAAGACCTTTCCGCCCGCGCTGCGCAGGTCGGTTGCCTTGCTGGCGGTCGGTATCTGTATTTTCTATTGCGGACTGATGACCTATTCCAGTCAGCAATGGGTAGCGGCGCTTATGAACGCTAACATCGGTGCCGAGGATCTCGACCGCTTCGGTCTGCGTCAGTGGCATATCGTCATGATCGTGCCAATCGGCTTCGGTCTCATGCTTATCCGCTTCGTCGAGGTGTTCCTGCGCATCCTGCGCAACGAGCAGAGCGGGTTCGGTGGACACAGTGAAGCCGAGGATGCTCTCAAGCTCGTCGATGGACACCAGGGCACGGAGCGCCAGCCATGACTATCACCTTTCTGTTCCTGGCGCTTTTCGTCCTGATGTTCATCGGCATTCCGGTTGCCATTTCCCTGGGGCTTTCCGGCGCGCTCACCATCCTGCTGTTCAGCAACGACTCGGTGCGCTCGCTGGCCATCAAGCTGTTCGAGACCAGCGAGCACTACACCCTGATGGCCATTCCGTTCTTTCTGCTGGCCGGAGCCTTCATGACCACGGGTGGGGTGGCTCATCGGCTGATCGAGTTCGCCAACGCCTGCGTCGGCCATATCAGGGGTGGATTGGCCATCGCGGCGATCCTGGCCTGCATGCTGTTCGCCGCCCTCTGCGGATCGTCGCCAGCCACCGTTGCCGCGGTAGGCTCCATCGTCATCGCCGGCATGGTCCGCTCGGGCTACAAGCGCGAATTCGCGGCCGGCATCGTCTGCAATGCCGGCACCCTGGGCATCCTGATTCCGCCCTCCATCGTCATGGTGGTCTATGCGACGGCCACCGAATCCTCGGTGGGCAAGCTGTTCATGGCGGGGGTGGTACCGGGGTTGCTGCTGGGGCTGGTGCTGATGGTGACCATCTACGTCATCGCCCGGATCAAGAATATCCCGGCACTGCCACGCGCGTCCTTCAAGGAGGTGTTGCGCACCGGTCGCCGTGCCATCTGGGGCCTCATGCTCATCGTGATCATCCTCGGCGGCATCTACTCGGGCATGTTCACCCCCACGGAAGCGGCGGCAGTATCGGCGATCTATGCAGCCATCGTCGCGGTCTTCGTGCACAAGGACATGAAGCTGAGAGAGTGCCACCGCGTGCTGATCGATGCGGGCAAGTTGACCGTGGTGCTGATGTTCATCATCGCCAACGCCATGCTGTTCGCTCATGTACTGACCACCGAGCAGATTCCCCAGTCGATCACGGGTTGGGTCGTGGCCCAGGGGTTCTCGCCGGTGGAGTTCCTGATCGTGGTGAACATCGTGTTGCTGATCGCGGGCACCTTCATGGAGCCTTCGGCGATCATCCTGATTCTCGCACCTATCCTCTTCCCAATCGCCGTGCAGCTCGGGATAGATCCGATTCATCTGGGGATCATCATGGTGGTCAACATGGAGATCGGACTGATCACACCGCCGACAGGACTCAATCTGTTCGTCACTTCAGCAGTCACCGGGATGCCGCTGACCACCACCATCAAGGCCGTTTCCCCCTGGCTGCTGGTGATGCTCGCCTTCCTCATCCTGGTGACCTACGTGCCTTATCTGTCCCTGGCCTTGCCGAATTGGTTGGGCATGACCTGAGGCAGAGGAGGGTGACTGGGTGAAGCGTCCAACGACTTGCGATCGGACTCTTCACCCAGTGGTTGAGGCGGCGCCATGTACGGAGCGATCGGCCAAGACCGTCGTTGTCGCTATGTGGCCCCTGAATTGAACCCCGTTTAATACCACCCCTTTAAAAACCGAGCTGCCACCCTTCGATTCCTCTTGCACGAACATGTCATGGAGACGAAAACCGCCCATCTCTGACTCCGCGCTTGGTCCTGGGCCGCTCGTTTTGCTAGCGTTCGCTGCTCAATAGGCGAAGAAGGCAGGGAGATAAGATGACCAACGCAACTCATGACGTCATTGTCCTGGGCCTGGGCGCCATGGGCGCGGCCACGCTTTACCAACTGGCCAGGCGTGGCGTGAAGGTCGCAGGCATCGATCGCTATGCACCGCCCCATGAGCTGGGCTCCAGCCACGGCGCGACGCGCATTACTCGCCAGGCGGTGGGCGAGGGCGCAGCCTACGTGCCCTTGGCGATCCGCTCGCAGCAACTCTGGCGCGAGCTGGAGGCGGAGCAGGGTGTCAGCCTGTTCGAACAGTGCGGCGTGCTGATCATGACGGCCACCGCGACGGCAACCTCTCATCACGGTCGCCCGGATTTCACCCAGGCCACCCTGGAGCTGGCGCGCCAGTACGGGATCCTTCATGAGGCCTGGGATGGCGCCGCCATTCGCCAGCGGTTTCCGCAATTCCAGGTAGCGGAAGACGCGCTGGGCTATTTCGAACCAGGTGGGGGTTACCTCTATCCGGAAGCCTGTATCCAGGCGCAACTGGACGGCGCACGCGAGCGGGGTGCCCGGATCCATACCGATACCGTCATCGAACGGCTGGAGACGGACGAGCAGGGCGTACTGCTGCATTCGGCAGAGGGCCGCTGGCGGGCGAAGCGGGTCATCGTCGCTGCCGGCATGTGGAGCGCTGAATTGCTGGGCGCACCGTTCGACCGGCTGCTGCGCGTCTGCCGTCAGACCCTGCACTGGTTTGAAGTCGCCAGGCCCGAACTGTTTCCGGCGGATTCACCGAGCTTCATCCTCGCCCATGGCAGTGGCGACAGCGATCTCTTCTACGGCTTTCCTCCTCTGCCTGGGGAAAATGCCGTGAAGGTCGCCACGGAACAATACCAGAATAATACCACCCCTAATGGGATCGAGAGATCCCTTCATCCTGAAGAATCGAGCAGGCTGTTCAGTGATCAGGTGGGAAGGTGGGTTGACGGTCTTTCAGACCGGGCGGTACGCAGCGCGGTCTGCGCTTACACCGTGACGTCCGACTTCGGCTTCATCGTCGACGAGCATCCGGCGCTGCCGGGCGTGACCGTAGTGAGTGCCTGTTCGGGACATGGCTTCAAGCATTCGGCCGCGCTGGGCGAGGCGCTCGCCCAGCGCGTGACCACCGGGCGCAGCGACATCGATCTCGGCAGCTTCAGCCTGGCGCGATTCGGCTAGCGGCTGCGCACCGTCAGGGTGACCAGCCGGGTCACTACCAGGGCGATGTACATGACACCGGAGAACTGGCCGAGCATGACCAGCGAGCGCGCCATCGGCTTGATCGGGTAGATATCGCTCAGGCCGACGCCGGAGAGGATGGCGAAGCTGACGTAGAGCAGCTCGGTCCAGGTGCGTGCGGCCAGGGGATCGTTGGCGGCGGTGAAGCTGTTGGG
Organism: Pseudomonas sp. LA5; assembly: GCF_028640825.1. Lineage (NCBI taxonomy): Bacteria > Pseudomonadati > Pseudomonadota > Gammaproteobacteria > Pseudomonadales > Pseudomonadaceae > Pseudomonas > Pseudomonas sp. LA5. The sequence continues at coordinate 223,341 of NZ_JAQYZY010000025.1, read as the reverse complement.
CTGCAGGATCTGACAGGCCGAGTAGGCATGGGCGAAGGCCCAGGCCAGCAGGGTGAAGGTCGCACCCACGGCGAAGAGTTCATCGGTGGTCGCTCGCTGGTCTTCCATCATGTAGGCGATGAGACTGCCCGCGGCATAGAAGTAGAAGATCGCATCGAGGATGGCCAGGGATACCACCAGGTGGCGATTGCCCTGCCACTCCACCAGTACCGTGAGCACCAGGATGCAGCCGGCGAGAATGAACCCCAGCCACTGGATGGTCGGGCTCCGGCGCACCATGCGCAGGGCGGTGGCGAGGACGATGATGCCGAAGGCACCGATGATGGCGCGCCCATGTTCTTCCTGCTCCACGAAGGGGTAGAGCAGCAGCCCGAGCAACTGGATGAACAGCAGGTTGGCGGAGGGGTAACGGACTAGGTAGTGCAGCGGACTCTTCATCGCGACTCGGCGAAAGGCTCAGGGGCGGCCAGCGTAGCGGGTGGCGAAGCGCTTCGCCACGGGAGCCTCATGCTCCCGTGGCGCGGACCTCAGGCCGCCTTGCGGCAAGTGGAGGGCAGCAGGATGGTCAGGACACCCAGCAGCGGCATGTAGGAGCACAGCTGGTAGACGTATTCGATGCCGCGATGGTCAGCGAGATTGCCCAGCCCCGCGGCGGCGATGGCGCTGACGCCGAACATCAGGCCGAAGAAGATCCCGGCGATCATGCCCACGTTGCCTGGTACCAGTTCCTGGGCATAGACCACGATGGCCGAGAAGGCCGAGGCCAGGATGAAGCCGATGATGACGCTGAGCACACTGGTCCAGAACAGGTCGACATAGGGCAGGGCGAGGGTGAAGGGCGCCGCGCCCAGGATCGAGAACCAGATGACCGCCTTGCGGCCGATGCGATCGCCGATGGGGCCACCGAAGAAGGTTCCGGCCGCGACCGCACCCAGGAAGAGAAAGAGGTGCAGCTGGGAGCTGGCCACCGAGAGGCCGAAACGCTCGATGAGATAGAAGGTGAAGTAGCTGGTGATGCTGGCCATGTAGATGTACTTGGAGAACACCAGCAGCGCCAGCACGATCAGCGCGAAGGTCACCTGGCCGCGCGACAGGCCGTGGCTGACTGCGGTGGCCTTGCGACCCTTGGCGCTACGCAGGTGGTTGCGATACCAGCGCGACAGTCCGTACTGCACGCCGATGGCGAACAGCGCGAAGAGCGCGAACCAGGCGACATGAGTCTGACCATAGGGAATGACGATGGCTGCCGCCAGCAGGGGGCCGATGGCGGTGCCGGCGTTGCCGCCGACCTGGAAGGTGGATTGCGCCAGGCCGAAGCGTCCCCCCGACGCCAGGCGGGCTACCCGCGAGGTTTCCGGGTGAAAGGTCGAGGAACCGACGCCGATCAGCGCCGAAGCGGCCAGGATCGCGGGAAAACTGCCGACAAAGGCGAGTAGCAGTACGCCAATCAGGGTACAGACCATGCCGGCGGGCAGCAGATAGGGTTTAGGATGGCGGTCGGTATGGAAGCCGATCCAGGGTTGCAGCAGGGAGGCGGTGATCTGGAAAGCCAGGGTGATCAGGCCGATCTGGGTAAAAGTAAGACCATAACTGTCCTTGAGCATTGGATAGATCGAGGGCAGGACGGATTGGATCAGGTCGTTGATGAGGTGGGCCAGCGCACAGGAGGCCAGGATCCCCGTGACCATCGGCGAGGCGCCGACCAGGGCGGCGGGGGAATTTTCGCCAGGAACGGCTGGCGTGGCAGAGGAAACGGCCATGCAGGTATTACCCTTATTATTTATGTCCAGCCGCTCACTGTGGCATCCTGTGGTATCGGAATCCAGTGCCAGTTACCGGATGTTTCCGGCAACCGACCCCACGTCACCCGGGTGCTTGACCTGGCTGGGGATAGCTCGCACCTTCCACTCTTTTCACGCTTTTTGTAATGGCAGATCCCATGACAGCCAAAGATCCACTGCTCCTCGACCAGCAACTCTGCTTTTCCCTGTACTCGGCTTCGCTGGCGATGACGCAACTCTACAAGCCCCTGCTGGAGAGCATGGGCCTGACCTTCCCGCAGTACCTGATCATGCTGGTGCTCTGGGAGCATGACGGCCTCACGCTCAAGGAATTGTCCAATCGGCTGCGGCAGGATTCCGGTGCCCTGACCCCCGTGGTCAAGCGCCTCGAGGCCGCCGGGCTGGTCACGCGCCGTCGCAGTGCCGAAGACGAGCGCAACCTGTCGATAGAACTGACGCCCGCGGGTCGCGCGCTGCGCGATCAGGCCAATGGGGTCAACAGCCGGGTGCGGCAGGTCTGCGCCCTGGGCGATGCGGGCCTGGATGATCTGCGCGAGACCCTGGTCATGCTGCGCACTCGTCTGGACGAGGAAGGCAACCCGACGTCCTGAACCAACCGGGTACGAGCGGTTCCCATGGCTACAGTCGCCGGGGAATTCGCATGACCTTCAAGTACCAGCCTGACCAGGATTATCTGCTCGTGGATCTCACCAGCGGGCGCACTGCGGGCAAGCTGCTGCAGGGCGAATTGCATATCGCCGAAAGCTGCCAGGGGGAAGATCCCCGGACCTATGCCCAGTTGCTCGACGAAAAAACGCTGCGCAGCACCCTGGGCGACGAGGTCGGGCAGCGTGAGGGCGATATCCTTACCCTGCGTCGCACCGGCATCAGGTTGCGCCTGGTACCCCTGGAAATTGCCTGCGATTAGGCGTCGCGACGGCTGAGGATCGCCCTGAACAACCAGGCGACCAGTGCCACGTTGATCAGCGCCAGCAGGCAGAGCAGACCCAGCACCGCCTGGGTGCCATGGTGTTCCAGGACATAGCCACAGAGCAGAGGCGTGGCGGCCTGGCCGAGCAATGCCGGGCGCGCCATGCGGCCGAGGATGGTGGCGTATTCCGCCGGACTCCAGAGCGCCAGCGGCAGGGCGCCACGAATGATGGCCCTCAGGCCATTGCCTGCGCCGAAGATCACCAGACCCACGACCGTCACCCAGACCAGGCCCGGCGCCAGGGTGACCAGCAGCAGGCCGGCGGCCGTGCAGACCACCGAGGCCAGGGCCGTCCACAGCGGATGGCCGTTGCGGTTGAGCAGGTCGATGATCCGTGAGGCGACCTGACTTGGCCCCAGGCAGGCGCTCATCGCCACGGCGCTGGCCAGGCTGTAGCCGATCCCCTGCAGCAGGGTGATCAGCTGGATGGAGATGGCTGTCATCAGCACCGCGCCCAGGGTGAAGAGGACAGTGAGTACGATGTACAGGGCGCGATCAACCGGTACTGCCGGTGCCGTCTGGTTGGGCCGCGGCGCTTGGGTGGCGAGGACCGGCGCGGGCAGGGCGCGTCGATACAGGGGCCAGATCGTCAGCAACAGGACGGCCGCATAGACCAGGCAGGCACCGCGCCAGCCCAGATGACTCACCATGAAGGCGGCGACGGGCCAGGTAATGGCGGTGCAGAAGCCGGAGACCAGGGTGATGCCGCTGATCGCCGAGCGGGCCTGGCTGCCGTAGCAGGTGCCCAGGGTCGCGAACAATGCATCGTACAGACCCGCGGCCATGCCGATTCCCATCACCACCCAGGCGAGCAGGAACAGCGGCAGATGCTGGGCGCTGGCCATCAGGGTCAGCCCGGCGGCCACCCCCAGACCGCTCAGCGACAGCAGCGTGCGGCCGCCCTGGCGGGCGATCAGGCGGCCACACGCCGGTGCGAGCAGGCCGGAGACCAGGACGCCGAGCGAAAGACCGCCATAGACCCATTGCCGGGACCAGCCGGTCTCCTGTACCACCGGATCGGCCAGCACCGCGAGAATGAAAAAGGAGCCACCCCAGACGAGGATCTGGGCGATGCCGAGCAGCAGGATCTGTAAAGGCGAAGCCTTGGCGACAGGGGTAGTCATGACAGCGTCGGACAGGATGGCGAATAGAAGGGGCGGACCTTAGCCCCAGTTTCCTTTCGCCGCAATCGTCTGATTTTTTCGGACAATGGCATTTTGTAATCAGCTCGACATCTGGCTTGCCTAGGCTGCTGTGCTTGACCGTCTTCCTGCAGTGACGCCTCCATGCTTCGGATCCTCGCGCCCCTTCGCCGCCTTTCCCGCCGTTCCTGGTTGAGAGCTCTCAAGACCGGCCCGCGGATGCTGTTCTCCTTTACCTTCGCCGCCGTGCTGCTCGCCGGATTGGGCAGTTTTTCGCTATGGGAGATGCAGCAGCTGCGCCGTCAGGCCCTGAGCATGGAGCAGGACTGGTTACCCAGTATCGCCATCGCCGATTCCCTGGCGATCAACCTCGGCAAGTTGCGCAACCAGGCCTCGGTGGTGCTGCTCAATGCCGAGGATCCGGGCGCCGTGGCCATGAGCCGGGTCACCCTGGAGCAACTGGTCAACGAGACCGATCAGCTGTTCCGGGACTATGCGCCGGTCGTCACCGATGCGACCGAAGGGGATTCGATCAAGGCCCTGCACGAGGCGTATCTGCCTTTCGTGGAAGGCCTGCGCGAAGAGGTGCGCCTGATCGAGCAGCAGCAGATCCCGGCTGCGCGGATGCAACTGGATACCGTGGTGGGCCTCAAGGGCGATCTGATGGACATGCAGGTGCAACTGCTGCGCGAATTGAACAAGCAGGGCGCGGCCCAGGCCAAGGAGGTGGCGAACGTCCAGTTCCTGCAGGCCCGCGCCATCGTCTGGTCGGTCATTGGCGGCGCCATTCTGCTGCTGCTGCTCCTGGCCTGGCGACTAACCCGTAGCGTGGTGCAGCCGCTGCGCCAGGCGCTGGACATCTCCGGCGGCATCGCCGCGGGTGATCTGCGGCAGAACATCCAGCCCCAGGGGCGCGACGAGGCAGCCATGCTGCTGCTGGCGCTGGAGCGTATGCAGGGCAATCTGCGCGAGGTGCTGGCCCATACCGGCAATGCCTCGGAGCAACTGGCCTCGGCCTCGACCCAGGTGAGTGCCGTGATGGATGAAAGCTGCCGCAATCTGGAGCAGCAGACGACCGATATCCAGCATGCGGCCAATGCCGTCACCCAGCTCAATCAGGCGGTCCAGGCGGTATGCGAGCACGCGACTTCCACCTCCGCCGAATCGCAGCGCTGCGTCGATCAGGCCAAGCAGGGGCAGACGCAGGTCCGCCAGACGCTGGCCGCCATCACCCAGCTGGTGGGCAACGTGGACGAGGCGGCCAACCAGGCTGGCCAGCTGGCCGAGCAATCCAAGGGCATCGGCAAGATGCTCGATGTCATCCGCAACGTCGCCGAGCAGACCAACCTGCTGGCGCTCAACGCCGCCATCGAGGCAGCCCGTGCCGGGGATGCCGGACGCGGCTTCGCCGTGGTGGCCGACGAGGTGCGGGGCCTGGCCCGCCGCACGGGCGACTCCACCCGTGAGATCGAAGGCCTGATCGATGGCATGCAGCAGGTCAGCGAGAAGACGGTGACTGCCCTGGATCAGAGTCGACTCCAGGCCAGCCATACCCGCGACCAAGCCCAGGCGACCTGGCAGGTGCTGGAAGGCATCACCCAGGCCATCACCGCCATCGGCCAGCGCAACGACGCCATCGCCGCGGCCACCGAAGAGCAGACGGCCACCACGGCGGCGGTCGATCGCAACCTGACGCTGATCCGCGACGCGGCGACCCAGACCGCCGCCGGCGCCCAGCAGACCAGTGCCAGCAGCCAGCAGCTTTCCGCCCTGGCCGCCGATCTGCACGGCGCCCTGCAGCGCTTCGTGGTCTAGGACGGGCGGGATCTCAGGCCGCCAGCATCACCCGATCGCGACCTTCCTGCTTGCCACGGTAGAGCGCCTGGTCGGCGCGCTCCAAGGCGCTGGCGAAGGCTTCGCAATCGCGAATCTCGCACACCGCCAGGGTCGCCGTGACCCGCGCGGGACCACGTTCGAGGGACTGGGTGACATCGGTCAGGCGCTGGCGGATGCGTTCCGCCACGCCCCAGGCCACTTCGGTCCGCGCCTGGGGCAGCAGCACCAGGAATTCCTCGCCGCCCCAGCGCGCCGCCAGATCCGAATGGCGCACCTCGCGGCGGATGACGTCGGCGATGCCCTGCAGCACCAGATCGCCGCAATCGTGGCCGAAGCGATCGTTGATATGCTTGAAGTGATCCACGTCGAAGAGGATGAGGCTGCCGGTCACGCCACTGTGCTGGTCGGCCTGGTCGAGAATCCGCCGGCGGTTGTAGAGGTTGGTGAGGCTGTCGTGGCTGGCGGAATGCAGCAGGTCCAGCTGCATCTTGGTGCTGTGGTGGAAGGAGGCGCCGGTGCCGTAGAGCAGCAACCCCAGGGCGCTGATGATATTGATCGTGCCGAACAGCTTCATCGCCAGGGGCGCGAGGGTAGCGGGTGGGTGCAACAGATAGCCGCCCGCCAGGGTCACCAGGATGCCGGTGACCAGCACCAGATGACGGATCGGCGCGGTGCGGTAGTTGTAGATGACGATCGGCAGGATGCACAGCACGTAGTAGTGGAAGTTGCTGTCCCAACCGAGTTGCCAGGTGGCGATCCAGGCGTGGGCGACGATCTCGCAACTCATGGTCAGGCTGGCGATGCGATAACGGCGCTGGCGCAGGGCGGCCAGGCAGCCCAAGTAGGCCGCGATGCTGAGCACGTTGGCCCAGGCCATCAGGATCTGGTCGAGCAGGACGAAAATGACCAGCAGCGCCACATGAATGGCCATGGCCGCCTGAACCACGGGTTTGGCGACTTGCCAGAATTTGCCCAGGGAGTCGTTGAGAGCCTGGTTGCGATCACGATAGGAAAGAGCAGTCATGAAGAGGTCACCAGAAAGCAGTGCGCCAATGATAAACGCGCTAACAGTAAGCTTAATGGCAAACGGCCAGTCCGGGTGATCCTTTAGCCGAATGGAGGCTGGAACGGATCGAGTGGAGCGCTGCCGCGACCATCGGCGCTCCCGACTGCGATGCTGTGCCCGGATTCGTCCGCGCTATCCGCCCAGCCGCCTGCTGATGGCCTGGGCGGCGGTGTGCAGACGGCTCGCCGCGGCGCCTCCGACCTCGGCCTGGAAGCCTGGCGCGGCGCCGACCAGGGTCAGCACCCCGGCCAGCCGGCCACCGGCTCCAAACAGCGGTGCGGACAGCGCATTGACGCCCGCCATCAGCAAGCCATGCACCGGTTGGATATGGGTCTCCCGCAGCTGGCGTGCACCTTCCGCCAGCTCCGCCACGCTGGGCGCGTCCGGCCGGTGCAATTCTTCCGCGCGCAATGCCGCCGTCTCGACCTCCGGCAGGAAGGTATTGAACACCAGGCCCGTAGACGAGCCCAGCAGCGGCAGCACCGAGCCGACCTGGGTCACCAGGGTGACGGCGCGCAGCGCCTGTTCCACCAGCACCACGGTCGGCCCCTTGTTGCCCCAGACCGCCAGGAAGCTGGTTTCGCCGACCTCGTCGCGCAGATCGGCCAGCACCGGCGCCGCCAGCTTCACCACATCCAGCCGACCCAGGACCGCCAGGCCAACGAAGAGGGCGGCCTGACCGAGTCCGTAGTGATTGGTCCGCGGGTCCTGCTCGGCGAATCCGCTGGCGATCAGCGCCTGCAGGTAGCGGTGCACCTTGCTGGCGGGCATGTCCAGGTGGCTGGCCAGGCGCGACAAGGACGTCGACGGCGCCAGCTCGGCGAGGGCCTTGAGGATGTCGGTGCCGACCTCGGCCGCCTGCACCTTCTGGCGTCGTGGGGGTGCTGCTTCGGGGGTGTTCGTCATCGCTTCGATCGCGTGGGTAAAGGCAGCGTTATAGCTTGACGCTCTCCTGGGTTCAATTTACTTTTTGCGTAAACCTATTACGCATAATGGGTGGCCCAGGTGGACAGACAAGAACAAGCAACAACGCCAGTGACCTACCAATCCGGCTTTGGCAATCACTTCAGCGCCGAGGCCCTGCCGGGTGCCTTGCCGATCGGGCAGAACTCGCCGCAACGCGCGCCCTTCGGCCTCTATGCCGAGCAACTCTCCGGGACGGCCTTTACCGTCACTCGCCACGAGACTCGGCGCTCCTGGCTGTATCGGCTCAGGCCTTCGGCCGCCCATGGCCGCTTTCAGCGCTGCGCGCTGCAGTTGACCGGCGCGGAGCTGGGCGCGCCCACACCCAATCGCCTGCGCTGGAATCCCTTGCCGATGCCGGCCGCCGCCACCGATTTCCTCGCCGGGCTGGAACGGCTCGTCGCCACCGACCCGGGTGACCAGGCCGAGGGCGTCAGCCTCTATCGCTATGCCGCCAATGCCAGCATGACCGGCGTCTTCTACGACGCCGACGGAGAATTGCTGATCGTGCCGGAGCGGGGGCGGCTGGACCTGGTTACCGAGCTAGGTCTGCTGCGCATCGAGCCGCTGGAGATCGCGGTGATTCCACGCGGCATGAAATTCCGGGTAGAGGTGGTGGAGGGCGAGGCGGTACGGGGTTACGTCTGCGAAAACCACGGGCGCTCCCTGCGGCTGCCCGAGCTGGGCCCGATCGGCAGCAACGGCCTGGCCAATCCGCGGGATTTCCAGGCGCCCGTGGCCCGCTTCGAGGATCGGGAGGCGCCCACCCGGCTGGTGCAGAAATTCCTCGGCGAACTCTGGGAGACCGAGCTGGATCACTCGCCGCTGGATGTGGTCGCCTGGCATGGCAACAACGTGCCCTACAAATACGACCTGCGTCGCTTCAATACCCTGGGCACCGTGAGTTTCGATCATCCGGATCCATCGATCTTCACCGTGCTGACCGCACCCGGAACCAGCGAAGGGGTGGCCAACATCGACTTCGTGATCTTTCCGCCCCGCTGGATGGTCGCGGAAAACACCTTCAGACCACCCTGGTTCCACCGCAATCTGATGAACGAATTCATGGGTCTGATCCAGGGCGCCTACGACGCCAAGGCCGATGGCTTCGCGCCGGGTGGGGCCTCCCTGCACGGCTGCATGAGCGCCCACGGCCCGGATCAGGTTTCCACCCAGAATGCCATCGCCGCCGACCTGCGGCCGCACCGGATCGAGAACACCATGGCCTTCATGTTCGAAACCGGGCGCGTCCTGCGGCCGACCCGTCACGCCCTGGCGTCGCCGCTGCTGCAGCCCGACTACGATGCCTGCTGGGCGGGCCTCACCAAGACCTTTGTCGCGCCTGGCGCAGGAGCATCGGCATGACCGACGAATTGCACAGCTGGGTCGCCTCGGCCAATGGCCATGCGGATTTTTCCCTGCACAACCTGCCCCTGGGCGTGTTCAGCCGCGTCGAGGAGAGGCCCCGCGGGGGCGTGGCGGTGGGTGACTTCATCCTCGATCTGGGCTTCGCTCTCGAAGCGGGTCTGTTCCGCGGCGCGGCCCAGCGCGCCGCCGAACTGGCCGCTCAGGAAACGCTCAATGCCTTCTTCGCCGCCGGCGGGCCGGCGCGGGTCGCCTTGCGCCAGGCCCTGCAGGCGCTGCTGCGTGCCGATCATCCGCAGCGCGAGCAACTCGAGGAGCTGGCCGAGTATCTGCTGGTACCCCAGAGCGCCTGCCGGATGCACCTGCCGGCGCGGGTCGGCGACTACACCGACTTCTATGTCGGCATCCACCATGCCACCCAGATCGGTCGGCTATTCCGCTCGGACAATCCGCTGCTGCCCAACTACAAGCACGTGCCCATCGCCTATCACGGCCGCGCCTCGACCCTCGGGGTCTCTGGCGAGGCGTTCAAGCGACCCAAGGGTCAGACGCTCCCGCCCGGGCAGGAGGCGCCCGTATTCGGGCCTTGCCGCCGGCTGGACTACGAGCTGGAGCTGGGGATCTGGATCGGCCCGGGCAATGCCCAGGGCGAGTCCATCGCCATCGGCAACGCGGCGGAGCACATCGCCGGTTTCTGCCTGCTCAACGACTGGTCGGCGCGGGACATCCAGGCCTGGGAATACCAGCCGCTGGGCCCCTTCCTGTCGAAGAGTTTCGCCAGCACCCTGTCGCCCTGGGTAGTGACCGCGGAAGCCCTGGCACCCTATCGCCAGGCGCAGCCAGCGCGGCCCGCCGGGGATCCCCAGCCCCTGGCCTATCTGTACGACGAGCGGGACCAGGCCCAGGGCGCGCTGGACATCGAACTGGAAGTGCTGCTGCGCACGCCGCACATGCTGGAGCAGGGGTTGCCCGCCCAGCGGATCGCCCTGAGCAATACCCTGAACATGTACTGGACGGTGGCGCAGATGGTGACCCATCACACCGTCAATGGCTGTGCCCTCCAACCCGGCGACTTCTTTGGTTCGGGCACCCTGTCCGGGCCGGATGCCGGCAGTTGCGGCAGTCTGCTGGAGCTCACCCAGGGCGGCAAGCAGCCGCTGCAACTGCCAGGCGGCGAGACCCGTACCTTTCTGGAAGACGGTGACGAGGTCATCCTCAGGGCGCGCTGTCAGCGGCCTGGACTGCCCACGATCGGCTTCGGCGAATGTCGCGGCCAGGTGCTGGCCGCGGGGTAGGGCAGCGCGGATTGGCCAACGACCCGAGTGCCGTTGACAAGGCCTCCGGGCAGGCGCAGATTCCTTTTAACGTAATGAACTTACGCATAATAAGAAGCCGGCAGGCAATCGCGGGGTAGTGTCGATGGACCTCTTCACCTATTACCGTTCGACCTCGGCCTATCGGGTCCGTCTGGCCCTGGCGCTGAAGGGATTGGACTACCAGGCCGTGCCGGTCAATCTGCTGGCCGGCGAGCAGCGCCAGCCGGTCTATCGCACGCTCAATGCCCAGGGCCGACTGCCCAGCCTGCGCCTCGACAGCGGCGAGGTGCTGATCCAGTCGCCCGCCATCCTCGAATACCTGGAAGAGCGCTATCCAGCGGTGCCCTTACTGCCGGCCGAGCCGCTGCTGCGCGCCCGGCATCGGGGGGTCGCCGCCCTGATCGCCTGCGATGTCCATCCGCTGCACAACGTCTCGGTGCTCAACCGCCTGCGCGGTCTGGGCCTGGAAGAACCGGCCATCCTCGACTGGATTTCGCACTGGATCGACGAGGGCCTGGCGGCGGTGGAGGCGCAGATCGGGTCCAGTGGTTTCTGTTTCGGCGACGTAGGGCTGGCGGACGTCTATCTGCTGCCCCAGCTCTATGCGGCGCGGCGTTTCCAGGTGGATCTGTCGCCCTATCCGCGCCTCCTGCGGGTGGAGGCCCTGGCCGCCGCGCATCCGGCGTTCCAGCAGGCGCGCCCCGAGGTTCAGCCGGATACCCCGGCACAGGTGGCCTCGTGAGGCGCCTGGGCTGTCAGCTTCTCCTGGGCGATTTCCTCGCCCGCAGCGTGCGCGGCATTTCCTGCGCGCCGCCCCTGACGGGGCGCTAGCCCGCGTTACCGACAACGTCCGTCACGTTACCCGTCAAGGAGCCAGTCATGGCCGATCTGTTTGAAAATCCCATGGGCCTCATGGGTTTCGAGTTCATCGAATTCGCTTCGCCTACGCCCAACGTCATCGAACCCGTACTGGAAAGCCTTGGCTTCAGCCACGTCGCCAACCACCGATCCAAGGACGTGGTGCTGTTCCGCCAGGGCGACATCAACGCCATCGTCAATCGCGAGAAGACCGGCCATGCGGCCTATTTCGCCGCCGAGCACGGACCTTCGGTCTGCGGCATGGCCTTTCGTTGCCGCGACTCCCACCACGCCTACGCCAAGGCGCTGGAGCTGGGCGCCCAGGCGGTGGACATGCCTACCGGCCCGATGGAACTGCGGCTGCCGGCGATCAGGGGCATCGGCGGTGCGCCGCTGTACCTCATCGATCGCTACGAGGAGGGCAGCTCGATCTACGACATCGATTTCGTGTTTCTTGAGGGAGTCGAGCGCAAGCCGGTGGGCGCCGGCCTCAAGGTCATCGACCACCTGACCCACAACGTCTATCGCGGGCGCATGGCCTACTGGGCCGACTTCTACGAGCGGCTGTTCAACTTCCGCGAGCTGCGCTACTTCGACATCAAGGGCGAGTACACCGGTCTGACTTCCAAGGCCATGGCGGCGCCGGACGGCCTGGTGCGCATCCCGCTCAACGAGGAGTCCTCCAAGGGGGCTGGGCAGATCGAGGAATTCCTCATGCAGTTCAACGGCGAGGGCATCCAGCACGTGGCCTTTCTCACCGACGATCTGATCGCCACCTGGGATCGGCTCAAGGCCTACGGCACGCGTTTCATGACCGCGCCGCCGGAGACCTACTACGAGATGCTCGAAGGGCGGGTGCCCAACCATGGCGAACCGGTGGAGCAGCTGAAAGCCCGCGGCATCCTCCTCGACGGTAACTCCGAAGGTGGCGAGCGCCGCCTGCTGCTGCAGATCTTCTCCCAGACCCTGCTGGGACCGGTGTTCTTCGAATTCATCCAGCGCAAGGGCGACACCGGTTTCGGCGAGGGCAACTTCAAGGCGCTATTCGAATCCATCGAGCGCGACCAGGTGCGGCGTGGAGTGCTGAGCACCTCGGCGTAACGGCCTCCGGCCTCCTGGAGGCTTGCCCGGCGGCAGGCGACGCCTCTAAGGTGACGGCGCGTCGCAAGGACGCGCGCCAACCTTGGAGGTGGCCATGGAGCTGAGCCAGACCCTGGCGCAGGAAATTGTCGAACGCGCCATGCGCATCCTGCCGGGCAACGTCAATGTCATGGATGCGTCCGGGCTGATCATCGGCTCGGGCGATCCGGCGCGACTGTTCACCCGCCATGCCGGCGCGCGCCAGGTCATCGCCGAAGGCCGTGCGGTGGCGCTGGATGCCGTCGCCGCCGCACGGCTGGCTGGCGCCCAGGCAGGTATCAACCTGCCGTTGTATCGCGCGGGCGAGCTGGTCGGGGTCCTTGGCGTGTCCGGGGCTGACGCCGAGCACTTGCGCCTGCCCGCCGAGCTCCTGCGCCTTACCGCGGAAATGCTCATCGAGCAGGCCGCCGGGCAACCGCCCGTAACCAGCCGCATGACCGCCCCCCTGCTGCGTCAGCTGCTTACACCGGGTGCGGCGCCCGAAGTGGGTCGCCATGCCAGTCTGCTCGGCTTGCGGCCGGAGCTGCCGCGTGACGTGCTGCTGCTCGAATTCGCCGTGCCTGCACCGGGCTTTGGCGACTGGGCCCAGCAGCGGCTGACGCACAGCTGGTGCCTGCCGCGCAAAGAGGGGCAGTGGCTCTGGTATCGACCCGGCGCGCAAGCGCCTGAGGCGCTGCTGGGGGAGCTGCCGGGGCAGGGCTGGTCATTGCAGCGCAGTGCCTGGATCCCGGAGGCCCGACCCTGGTCGGGGTTGGCCGAGACGACTCAGCGGGCCCTGGATCTGCTGACGGTGGCCAGGCGCCTGCGACCTGACCTCGTCCGGGTGGCGCAGGACGACCTGGCCTTGCCCACCTGGCTCCAGGGTCAGGCCGAGCGCTCGCACGGCGCCTGGTTGCTGGAGCCGTTGCTGCGCTTGCGCCAGGCCGACCGGGACGGCCAACTGCTGGCGACGCTGCGCAGCTGGTTCGCCCAGGACGCCAGCCCCCAGGCCTGCGCCGAGGCGCTGGGGCTGCATCGCAATGGCCTGCGGCATCGGCTGGAGCGGATCCAGGCGCTGACCGGACGGGATCCGCGGCGTTTCGCCGAGGCCGCCGACTTGTACTGCGCGCTGCTGCTGCTGGATCAGGACTGGGCGAATTCACAGTCCTGACTTCACTATGTTGGGCTTTTGTCCTGTTGTAGCGCCGGCCGAACCGGGAAACACTCGGTGCATAACAACGGAGAATCGCCCATGAAAATCGTCGTCGCCCCTGACTCCTTCAAGGAAAGCCTGTCCGCTGCCGGTGTCGCCCGCGCCCTGGCCCGTGGCCTGCATCAGGCCCTGCCCGCGGCCGAGATCATCGAGTGCCCCCTGGGCGATGGCGGCGAGGGCACCCTGGATGCCGTACTGGCCGCAACCGGCGGCGAGGTGCGCGAGGCGCGGGTGACCGGTCCGCTGGGCGAGCCGGTGACCGCCCGCTGGGGCTGGCTGGCCGAGCAGCGCACCGCCTTCGTCGAGATGGCCAGCGCCAGCGGTCTGGAGCTGGTCCCCAGGAGCCGGCGCGACGTGCTGGTCGCCACCTCCCGCGGTACGGGCGAGCTCCTGCACGCCGCGCTGGACGCCGGCGCCGAGCGCCTGGTGCTGGCCATCGGCGGCAGTGCCACCAATGACGGCGGCGCAGGGCTGCTGCAAGCGCTGGGTGTGCGCCTTTTGGACAGGCAGGGTCAGGCGCTGGGGCCGGGCGGGGCAGCCCTGGCGATGTTGGCCAGCCTGGACGTGACCGCGCTGCACCCACGGCTGGCGGAGGTGGAGGTGGTCATTGCCGCCGACGTCGATAATCCGCTCTGTGGTCCCCAGGGCGCCAGCCAGATCTTCGGTCCGCAAAAGGGCGCTTCGCCCGAGCAGGTTCGCCAGCTCGACGCGGCCCTCGCGCATTTCGCCACCGTTACCGCCGCGACCCTGGGTCGTGATGTCCGGGAGCAACCGGGTGCCGGCGCCGCCGGTGGCGTCGGCTTTGCGGCCCTGGCCTTTCTCCAGGCGACCTTCCGCCCCGGCATCGAGGTGGTGGCGGAACTGGTCGGTCTGGACGACGCCCTGATCGACGCCGATCTGGCAGTGACCGGCGAAGGGCGGCTGGACGGCCAGACCCTGAGGGGCAAGACCCCGGCGGGTGTATTGCGCCTGGCCCGGCGCCACGGCGTGCCGGTGGTGGCCGTGGCCGGTTCGCTGGGCGAGGGCTATGACGCCCTCTATGAGCAGGGTCTCGCCGCCGCCTTCAGCCTGGTGCCGGGTCCGCTGAGTCTGGAAGAAGCCCTGGCTCAGGCCGAGGTATTGCTGGAGCGGACCGCTCGCGATATCGGGCGGCTGTGGCGGACGGCGAAAGGCTGACGCCAGAGCCTGCCTGGCTGGCGAGCCGCGGGGATTTGCCTCATGCTGGGCGTCCCGCTGCCAACCGACTGCCGCGATGACCTCGTCTGCGATCCTGCGTACCGGCCTGCTTACCGCGGCCCTGCTGCTGACTGTGCCCGCCGTCCAGGCGGCCATTCCCAGTCTCAAACCGGCCGACACCTGCGTGCGCAGCGCCTTCGTGCTGCGCTGTCAGGACGGGCAGGGCGGTTGGTACGGGGTGGCGGTGCAGGGCAACGATACCCTGATGCGTGGCTATGATCCGGTATCGGGCCGCTCCTGGGCCCAGACCAGTACGCGGCTGGGACGGCTGCAGTTCTTCAGCGGCCTGACCAGCGACGGCACCCTCTGGCTGGGCCGCACCCGCCAGTTGGGCTGGAACGTCATCAGTCGCTTCTCCACGTCCCAGGGCGACCGCGCCCGCACCAGCTGCAACCGCGTGGCGGGGTGCGAGTGGCGTTAGGTGAACCGGCCGATCGGCTCACTACATGAGCTGATCGGCCGGTTTATTCGGCTCAGCCGTGACGCCCAATTCGAGTTGATATCCGATTGCCTGTTCAACCTAGCGCCTGGGTCAGCAGCGCGAACTGATCCACCCCTTCGCGGGACCGCGGCGCCGCGCCCCTGGCCATCTGCTCGACTTCATCGACCTGGGGGACGCCGATTTCAATCAGCCAGGGATTGAGACCGCTGCGGGCCGTCACGTCGAATCTCAGGTAGCGCCCTTCGGCGTGGCGCAGCAGGGCGAGCACCAGGGCCTTGGCCTGGTCGGTGGATTCAGCGATCACCGGGCCGACCGACAGGCCGCGACCATAGGGGCGTAGCAGGGCGAAGCCGTGTAGCTGGCCTTCCAGCTCCAAGCCGACGATACGCTCGGCCTGGGGCACCAGTTCGCGGAGCAGGGCGCTGCGGTCCAGGCCGGTAGCCGCCTGGGCGAGGGCCTCCAGCTGCGGCGCCGCTGCCGGATTCAACGCGCGGACCTGGCCTTCCAGCGGATGGCGTTCCCCCATGGCCGGCAGACGCGCCACCTGGTGCTGATAGATGCGCTCATAGGATTCGAAGCCCTGGCTGCGGTAGAGAGGGGCACCGCGCACCGTTGCGACCAGCAGCGGCGTGCGGTTGCCGGCCAGTTGCAGCAGGCCGTCCATGAGCCGGCGGCCATGGCCCTGGCCCTGGTGGCTGTCGGCGACGATCACCAGGCCGATGGTGGCGTAGTCGCCCTGGGGCACGCAGAAGCCGGTGCCAAACACGCCCTGGTCGTCTTCCAGCACCAGGCCTTCGCCAGTGTGGAACAGGCACTGCCAGTCTTCCAGGCGATGGGGCCAGTGCAGCGCCTGGGACAGCTGGTGGGCGGTGGCGAGGTCGGTTTCGCGCAGGGGTCTCAAGGTGGCGTGGGACACGGCAGGGCTCCGGTTCGGGTCTGGCTGATTCAGGCGTCAGCCTAGCAAGCCGCGACGGCAGATTCGGTTGCCGGTGGGTGGATGCGCCACTGCGAGGCACCGAAGGCCCCTTCCAGTTCGGCAAAAGATGGCGGCCCGGCGGCCTAGCATTGGGGCCAAGCCCACAGCCCTAGCGGAGCGCGCCATGGCCTCGTTCGACCCCAGAGCAATAGCGGTTCGTTGTGCCCACTTCATCGGCGGTCGCACCTGCGATGCCCGCGCCGAACTGGAGGTGTTTCGGCCGTCCGATGGTGGCTTCCAGAGCGGCCTGCCGTGCGCCTCGTCGGATCTGGTGGACGAGGTGGTGGAGGGCACCTGGCGCGCCTGGAAGGCCAGCGACTGGGCCAGTCGGCCGCCGCGCGAACGCGCGCGGGTGATGCGCCGCTGGGCCGATCTGGTGGAGGCCGATGGCGAGATCCTCGGTCCGTTGGAGGCGGTGGGTTCGACCCGTCCGCTGCGCGAGGTGCTGGCCTGGGACATTCCCTATGTCGCCGAGGGCATTCGCTTCTTCGCCGAATTCGCCGACAAGCACGGCGGCGAGGTGGCGGCCACCGCCACCAGCCACCTGGGCCTGCAGATCACCGAGCCCTATGGCGTGGTGGGCGCCATCGCCCCCTGGAATTTCCCCCTGAGCATGGCCGGCTGGAAGATGGCGCCGGCGCTCGCCGCCGGCAATGCGGTGGTCATCAAGCCTTCGGAGCTGACGCCCTTTTCCATCCTGCGCCTGGCGGAACTGGCCGTGCTGGCGGGACTGCCGGCCGGCATCCTCAGCGTGGTCCAGGGCGATGGTCGGACCACCGGCGACGCTCTGTGTCGCCATCCGCGCATCGGCAAGGTCACCTTTACCGGCTCCACCGGGACCGGCACCGCCATCATGGTCGCCTGCGCCGAGAGCGGGCCCAAGCCGGTGACCCTGGAGCTGGGCGGCAAGAGTCCGCAACTGGTGTTCGCCGACGCTCCGGATCTGGCCCGTACCGCCCGCAGCGTGGCGGCCGCCATCACCGGCAACGCCGGCCAGGTGTGCGTCTCGGGTTCGCGACTGCTGGTCCAGCGCGCCGCTCTGGAGCCGATGCTGGAAGGCATCCGCGCGGCCTTCGCCGCCTTGCGCCCGGGGCCGACCTGGGCGGCGGAGGCTACCCTGGCGCCGATCATTTCCCACCGCCAGGGGCAGCGCATCCAGGACATCGTCTCCCGCAGCCGGGCAGCCGGCGCGGAGATCCTGGTCGGTGGCGCCCTGGAGGAGGGCATGGGTGGTGCCTACTATCAGCCGACGCTGATTACCGGGGTCGACGCGGCCAACCCCGCGGTGCACGAAGAGATCTTTGGCCCGGTGTTGACCGTGCAGGTGTTCGACGACGAAGCCGAGGCCCTGGCCCTGGCCGACCACCCCACCTATGGCCTGGCCGCCGGGGTGCACACCGCCGACCTTGGCCGGGCATTGCGGCTGACCCGGGCGCTGGAAGCCGGTACCGTCTGGGTCAATCGCTATGGCCGCAGCCACGACTGGATCATTCCCACTGGCGGCTACAAGAGGTCCGGCATCGGCAAGGACCTGGGCCGCGCCGCCTATGAGGCGACCCTGCGCAGCAAGAGCGTGCTGATCGACCTGGAACACTCCTGAGGCTTGGCTGAAAAGTCGCTGAGCGATGGTCAGGCAAGGCAAAAATCAGCGAGGAAGCGGATCGGACTCGCGCTCGAGTTTACTAAGGGTAAATGAGCATTCCGAGATGATTTTTAACGCAGCATGGCCGAGCGCAGGCACTTTTCAGCCAAAGCCTGAGGTCGCCGCAAACAATGCTGGGCCCTACCGCTAAAACGGTTTTTTCTGTCTCCCGCGGTGCCTGAAAGCGGACAACTGTCAGGCTCGCCGATGCTGTAATGCTTGCCAGGGACGCCACCGGCGTCCCGGCCTCTCACTCATGACCCCTGTCAAAGGACCCTTGCCATGACCGCCTTTCGGCCCAAGTACATCACCTTCGACTGCTACGGCACCCTGACCCGTTTCCGCATGTCCGACATGGCCCGCGAGATGTTCGCCGACCGCATTCCCGCCGAGGCGATGGACCAGTTCTGCAAGGACTTCAACGGCTATCGCTTCGACGAGGTGCTCGGCGCCTGGAAGCCCTATTCGGAGGTGCTGTACGCGGCGGTGGAGCGCACCTGCAAGCGCTGGGGCATCTCCTTCACCGACGCCGAGGCCAATGCCTACTACGAGGCGGTGCCGAGCTGGGGGCCGCATCCGGACGTGACCGCGGGCCTGGCCAAGATCGCCGACAAGATCCCGCTGGTGATCTATTCCAACGCCGCCGACGAGCAGATCATGTCCAACGTCGACAAGCTGGGCGTGCCCTTCCACCGGGTCTTCACCGCCGAGCAGGGTCAGGCCTACAAGCCGCGCCTGCAGGCCTTCGAATACATGCTGGACACCCTCGGCTGCGGTCCGGAAGACGTGCTGCATGTATCGTCGAGCTTTCGCTACGACCTCATTCCCGCCGACTACATGAACATCAAGAACAAGGTGTTCGTGAATCGCGGCCATGAGCCGAGTACGCCGTTCTATACCAACACCGAGATCAAGGACATCGGCGGCCTGGCCGCGGTGGTCGGTCTCGAATAACCCCCTGAGCTGCCGGAGCGCCCGCCCATGAGTCTTGGCCCAGCATCGTCCGATTCCTACTGGCTCGCGACCGCGCCGGGCTTTACCGGGGCTACCCCCGGGCCGGTGGCGGGCGAGGTGGATGTCGCCGTCATCGGCGGCGGCTTCACCGGGCTCTCCGCGGCCGTGGCGTTGCGTCAGCGGGGCGCCAGCGTGGCGGTGCTGGAGGCTGGCCGGGTGATCGGCGAAGCCTCCGGACGCAACGGCGGACACTGCAACACCGGGGTCGCCCAGGATTACGCGGCTTTGCACGCCAGCCTGGGCGCGGAAAAGGCCCGGGCGTTCTACCAGGCCTATGCCGATGCGGTGGCCAGCGTCGAGGCGGTGATCGCCGAAGAGGGCATCGCCTGCGACTTCCACAAGGCCGGCAAGCTCAAGCTGGCGGCCAAGCCACAGCACTATGACAACCTCGCGCGCACCTGCGAACTGATCCGCCAGGAGGTGGACCCACAGGTCGAGCTGCTCAACGCCGCCCAGGTGCGGGCTGAGGTGGCGTCCGACGATTTCCATGGCGGTCTGCTGCAGCACAACGGTGCCCAGATGCACATGGGGCGCTTCGGCGTCGGGCTGGCGGAGGCGGCCGTGCGGAGGGGCGCCCAGGTGTACGAGGGCGCGGCGGTCAGCGATCTGCAGCGACTGCCCGATGGCAGCTTTCGCGTGATCAGCGCCCGGGGCGAGGTGCGCGCCCGCCAGGTGCTGGTGGCCACGGGCAACGCCAGCGTCGGCCCCTTCCAGTGGTTTCGCCGGCGCATCGCCTCGGTGGGCAGCTTCATCATCGCCACCGCGCCCCTGCCCAAGGCGCAGCTGGACGGTCTGCTGCCCAATCGGCGCACCTATGTCACCAGCCGCATCATCGGCAATTATTTCCGCACCACCCCGGATCACCGGCTGATCTTCGGCGGACGGGCGCGTTTCGCGCTGTCCGATCCACGCCAGGACGCCAAGAGCGGCGCCGTGCTGCGCGCCGCGCTGGGTCAACTCTTTCCCAGCCTGGTCCAGACGCCCATCGACTATTGCTGGGGCGGCCTGGTGGACATGACCGCCGATCGCCTGCCCCGCGCCGGCGAGCAGGACGGCCTGTTCTACGCCATGGGCTACAGCGGCCATGGCGTGCAGATGTCGGTGCACATGGGCCGGGTGATGGCCGAGGTGCTGGAAGGTCGCGGCCAGGCCAATCCCTGGCGGGTGCTGGACTGGCCGGCGATTCCCGGGC
This sequence comes from Pseudomonas sp. LA5, assembly GCF_028640825.1. NCBI lineage: Bacteria > Pseudomonadati > Pseudomonadota > Gammaproteobacteria > Pseudomonadales > Pseudomonadaceae > Pseudomonas > Pseudomonas sp. LA5. Next base: position 203,189 of record NZ_JAQYZY010000025.1, on the reverse strand, counting down.
ATTTCGGCAAGCCCTGGTTCCTGCCACTGGTAGGACTCTACTACCGCGTTCAGGATCGCCTGCACTAGCCCCGATCCCGCCACCGCCACCGCCAGTCCAGGCCCTGCCACGCAGCGCCCGGCTTGGCGGTTTTTTCGTTTCCGCAGCCTGTCGCAGCGCTGACCGGCACCGCTGCGCAGAACCTGCTGTCGCTGCGGGCTTTTTGCGATCGTCCAGCCTCCCGTCGCGGTCCGCACCGCGCTCCGTCAAGCCAAGCGAAACGCCGCACCAGCGCGCCAAAGGCGGGCATGACGGGCCCCGACGCGCCGTCGCGACGCACACCGCAAACAATGCTGAGCGGCTCGGTCAAAACGGTCTTTTCTGTCTCGCCGCGGGGGCAATTCGACGGTAATCGACGAGGGGCGGGTGCTGTAATGAACCTGGCCGCACGACAAGGCGGCCAAGAGGACAGCTTCGTGCGCCCGGGGAGGGGTGCGCGGACTGGCGACCGAGTCCCCAACGAGCGAGCCGACATGACCGAGAAAAAGACTGGAAGTCCCCTGATAGGAGCTGCTGAAAGCGTTCGGGCCTTCGAGGCCCTGCATCGGGGGGTGTCGCGGCGCGATGCGCTGCGCCTGCTGGGCGCCGCCGGATTGCTGGCGACCGGGGTGGGCAGTCTGCTCGGTCGGGATGGCCAGGCCTTCGCCGCAGAAGATGCGGTCACTGGCACCCCGCGTCGCGGCGGTCGGGTGCGTGCCGCAGCGGCGGGTTCCTCCACCGCCGATACCCTCGATCCGGCCAAGGGCTCTTTCTCGGGCGACTATGCCCGCCAGTACTTCTTCTACAACGGCCTGACCGTCTTCGACAGCCATCTGGAACCCCAGATGGCCCTGGCCACCAGCGTGGAGACCCAGGATGCCCTGACCTGGACGATCAAGCTGCGCCAGGGCGTGCAATTCCACAATGGCAAGACCTTGGACAGCGCCGATGTCGTCTACTCGCTGCTGCGCCACAAGGACCCGGCGGTGGGTTCCAAGGTCAAGGCCCTGGCCGATCAGTTCGCCGAAGTCACCGCGGTGGCGCCCGACGAGGTGCGCATCCGCCTGGTGTCGCCGAACTCCGAGCTGCCCGCGGTGCTGGCCATCTCACCGTTCCTGATCATCGCCGACGGCACCAAGGATTTCTCCACCGCCAACGGTACCGGGCCCTTCAAGGTCAAGGAATTCAAGCCGGGCGTGCGCACCGTGGGCGTGCGCAACGAAAACTACTGGAAGTCCGGCAAGCCCTATCTGGACGAGATCGAGCTGATCGGCATCGGCGACGAGCCTTCGCGGGTCAATGCCCTGCTGGCCGGGGACGTCCAGCTCACCGTGTCGGTGGATCCCCGTTCGGCGGATCGGCTCAAGCAGGGCGGCAAGCTCAAGATCGTCGCCAACAATTCCGGTAGCTACACCGATCTCATCATGAGAATCCCCAATCGTCCCTTCAACGATCCCAACGTGGTGGAGGGCATGAAGCTGCTGTTCGACCGCGAGCAGATTCTCAAGTCGGTATTCCTTGGCTACGGCGTCATCGGCAACGACCAGCCGATCATGCCCGGGACACCCTATTATGCCGCGGACCTGCCCCAGCGGCCCTATGATCCGGACAAGGCCAAGTTCCTGTTCCAGAAGGCTGGCATCGCCGGGGCGAAGCTGCCCCTGGTGACCTCAACCGCCGCCGACAACGCCAACGAGATGGCCCTGGTGCTGCAGCAGTCGGCGCGCCAGGCGGGGCTCAACCTGATGGTCAATCGGGTCAGTGCCGATGGCTACTGGAACAGCCACTGGATGAAGGACCCGCTGGGTTTCGGCAACATCAACGCCCGGCCCACGGCCAATATCCTGCTGTCGCAATTCTTCAAGTCCGATGCGCCCTTCAACGAGTCGGGCTGGAAGAACGAGCAGTTCGACCAGTTGCTGGTGACCTCCCGTGGCGAGACGGACATCGCCAAGCGCAAGCAGATGTACGCCGACATGCAGCTGCTGATCCACCAGCATTGCGGCATCGGCCTGCCGATCTTCACCAGCTCCATCGATGCCCATTCGCCCAAGCTCGGTGGCTACGGGATCATCCCCATCGGCGGCTTCATGGGCTACATGTTCGCCGAGCACGTCTGGCTGGAGGCCTGACGCCCGGTGCCTGCCGGCGAGTCTGTCCGCAGGGGCCCGGCTCGCCGCTCCACGCTCAAGCAGGAGGTGGCTTTGGACCTTTCCGTTTTCACGCTCATCGCCAGACGCCTCGGGGGCGGGTTGCTGACCCTGCTCATCGTCTCGTTGCTGGTGTTCTTCGTCTCCGCGCTGTTGCCGGGCGATGCCGCCCAGCAGGCGCTGGGCCAGTTCGCGCTGCCCGAGCAGGTCGCGGCCCTGCGTGCCCAGATGGGTCTCGACCAGCCCGCGTTGCTGCGCTACGTCCACTGGCTGAGCGGTCTCCTGCACGGCGATCTCGGCCAGTCGCTGGCGAGCCAGATGCCCATCACCAGCATGATCGGCGATCGGCTCGGCAGCTCGCTGATGCTGGCCGGGGTCACCGCCCTGGTGTCGGTGCCTCTGGCGCTGGGCCTGGGCATCGTCTCGGCGATGAATGCCGGCGGCCGCCTGGACCGGGCCCTCAACGTCTTTACCCTGGGCATCGTCGCGGTACCGGAATTCCTGGTGGCGACCCTGGCGGTGCTGGTCTTCGCCGTGCACCTGCAGTGGACCTCGGCGCTGACCTTCGCCCATGACATCGACGGCCCCCTGGATTTCCTCCGCGCCTATGCGCTGCCGGTGGGCACCCTGTGCTGCGTGATCGTGGCGCAGATGGCGCGGATGACCCGCGCAGCCCTGGTGGAGCAGTTGCAGAGTTCCTATGTGGAGATGGCGCGGCTCAAGGGCGTCGGTCCGGTCCGCGCCGTGCTGCGCCATGCCTTGCCCAATGCCGTGGGGCCCATCGCCAACTCCATTGCCCTGAGTCTTTCCTACCTGATGGGCGGGGTGGTGATCGTCGAGACCATCTTCAACTACCCGGGCATCGCCCAGCTGATGGTGGACGGCGTCGCCAGTCGCGACCTGCCGCTGATCCAGGCCTGCGCCATGCTGTTCTGCTGCGCCTACCTGGTCCTCATGACCCTGGCGGATCTCTGCGCCATCCTGTCCAATCCGAGGCTGAGAACGCTATGACCCGACCCGTGACTCCCGTACGTGCCGCGTCCGTCCTGCCGGTGGATGGCAAGACCCTCGACGCCCAGTTGTCACCCCCCCGTACCCGGCGGCGGGCCCGCTGGTCGCTGACCGGCATTTGCGGCGGCGTGCTGGTGGCCTTCTGGCTGTTCATCGCCATGTTCGGCGCCTGGCTGACCCCCTATGACCCGGGCGCCCTGGGCGATAGCGCGGTGCTGGCCGGTTACAGTCAGGCGCACCTGCTGGGCACCGACTACCTGGGACGCGATGTCCTCAGTCGCATCCTCGACGGCGCCCGATTCACCGTCGGCCTGGCGCTGGTCGCCGCCGTGCTCTCCTGCGTGCTGGGCACCGGGCTCGGTCTACTGGCGGCGCTGTCCGGCCGCTGGGTGGACGAGCCGCTGTCACGGCTGATCGATGCGCTGATCTCGCTGCCGAGCAAGATGCTGGCGCTGGTCATGGTCTCGGCCTTCGGCTCCTCGGTGCCGCTGCTGATCGTCATGGCGGTGGTGGGCTATGCCCCCGGCTGCTATCGCATCGCCCGCAGCCTGGCGATGAACCTCACCGAGCTGGAGTACGTCCAGGTCGCCCGCACCCGCGGCGAGGGCCGGTTCTACATCGCCCTGCGGGAGATGCTGCCCAACATGCGCCTGCCGCTGCTCACCGATCTGGGGCTTAGATTCGTCTATATCGTGCTGCTGCTCAGCGGCATGAGCTTTCTCGGTCTCGGCGTGCAACCGCCGAATGCCGACCTGGGCTCCCTGGTCCGGGAAAACATCGGCGGTCTGGCCGACGGGGCCCCGGCGGTGCTGATGCCGGCGCTGGCCATCGGCACCCTGACCGTGGGTGTCAACCTGCTCATCGACCGGTTCGGCGCGCGACGCCGGGGAGGGCGCTGAGATGGAATTGCTGGTAGAGGTCAAGGACCTGCGGGTGGTCGCCCAGGGCGACGACGGCAGTGAAACCACCATCGTCAAGGACGTCGGCTTCAGCCTGGCCAAGGGCGAGGTGCTGGCGCTGATCGGCGAGTCGGGCTCGGGCAAGACCACCATCGCCCTGTCGTTGCTCGGCTATGCCCGGGCGGGCTGTCGGTTGGCCGGTGGCTCGATCCGCGTCGGCGACACCCAGGTGCTGGAGCTGGACGCCGCTGGCCTGCGGCGCCTGCGCGGTCGCACCGTCGCCTACATTGCCCAGAGCGCGGCGGCGGCCTTCAATCCGGCGCGGCGGCTCATGGAGCAGATCATCGAGAGCGCGCTGATCCATGGCGTGTTGAACCGCCGGGAAGCCGAGGCGCGGGCGTTACAACTGTTCAAGGAGCTGGCGCTGCCGGACCCCGAGCACATCGGCCAGCGCTATCCGCACCAGGTCTCGGGCGGTCAGTTGCAGCGGTTGATGGCCGCCATGGCGCTGATCACCGATCCGACCCTGGTGATCCTCGATGAACCCACCACGGCCTTGGACGTCACCACCCAGATCGAGGTGCTGCGGGTGTTCAAGCAGGTGGTGCGCGAGCGTGGCGTGACCGCCATCTACGTCTCCCACGACCTGGCGGTGGTGGCCCAGATGGCTGATCGCATCCTGGTGCTCAATGGTGGCGAAGTCTATGAGAATCGCCGCACCGAGCGGCTGCTGGCGAGTGCCCGGCATCCCTATACCCGCAGCCTGCTGGCCGCGGCCCGGCCGGAACCCCTGGCGGAACGTGGCCTGCCCACCGTGGAGACCACGGCACCGATCCTGGAGGTCAGGGATCTGGTGGCGGGCTATGGTTCCCTCGGCGCCGATGGCCTGCCGCACTACCGGGTGCTGGAAGGCATCGACCTGAGCATCGCCAAGGGCCAAGCCCTGGGTGTGATCGGCGAATCCGGTTCGGGCAAGTCGACCCTGGCGCGGGTGATCGCCGGCCTGCTGCCGCCGGCCCAGGGCAGCGTGCGCCTGGGCGGCGAACTGTTGCCGCCAGGCCTGGAAGGTCGCACCCGTGAGCAGTTCCGCCGGGTGCAACTGGTCTATCAGAACGCCGACACGGCGCTCAACCCGTCCCACAGCGTGGAACGCATCCTCATGCGCCCGCTGGAGACCTATCACGCCTTTGACAAGGCGACCCGCCAGCGCAAGGTCCGCGAATTGCTCGACCGCGTGCAGCTGCCGGCCAGCCTCGCCAGTCGGCGTCCGGGCGAACTGTCCGGTGGTCAGAAGCAGCGGGTCAACCTGGCCCGGGCACTGGCGGCCGAACCCGAGCTGATCCTCTGCGACGAGGTCACCTCGGCGCTGGATACCGTGGTCGGCGCCGCCATCCTCGACCTGCTCGCCGAACTGCGCCGCGAACTGGGGCTGGCCTATCTGTTCATCAGCCATGACATCTCCACGGTGCGCAGCCTGTGCGACGAGGTGCTGGTGCTCTATGCCGGACAGCCGGTGGAAGTGGGCACGCCGGCCACCTTGCAGCATCCGCCGCTGCATCCCTACACCGACCTGCTCACCGCCTCGGTGCCCGAGCTGCGTCAGGGCTGGCTGGAAGAACAGCCGATCCGTACGCCGCTGCCCTGGGTCCCGTCAGCAGCCGCCAGTGGCCGACTCTGCAGCTTCCTGCAACGTTGCCCGGTACGCATTGACGGGCGCTGCGACCGGGTACCGCCGCAGCCTCGGATGCTGGCCGGTGGCAATCGCATCCTCTGTCATCACGACGGTGACGCCCTGCAACGACTGCAGGGCGGTACCGTGCTGCACACCCAAGGAGTTCGCGCATGACTACCCGCTTCCAGCGTCTCGGCGAAACCGGCCGACCGCAGGTCAGCCTCAGTGTCGATGGCCTGCCGGTCACCGCCCTGGCCGGCGACACCCTGATGGTCGCCTTGCTCACCAACGGCCCGGCGCTGCGCCGCTCCGAATTCGGCGACGAACGTCGCGCCGGCTTCTGCCTGATGGGCGCCTGCCAGGATTGCTGGGTCTGGACGGCCGAGGGCGAACGCCTGCGCGCCTGCGGCACCGAGGTACGCGAAGGCCTGCAGATCCTGACCACGCAACCGGAGGCCGTATGGAATCTGGCCTAGTTCAACAGGGCGCGAACCCGCCGCGGGTGGTCATCGTCGGCGCGGGTCCGGCTGGCGTGCGCTGTGCGGAAACCCTGCTTTCCGCGGGTATCGCCCCGGTGGTGATCGACGAGAATCGCCGCGATGGCGGCCAGATCTATCGACGTCAGCCCGAGGGTTTCCAGCGGCCCTACGCCACCCTCTATGGCAGCGAGGCAGGCAAGGCCGAGGCCTTGCACCGCACCTTCGACAGCCTGCGTGGGCGCCTCGACTACCGCCCGGATACCCTGGCCTGGCACCTGCACGAGCGCACTCTCTATACGGCGCAGGGCAATCGCCAGCGCACCCTGGAGTTCGACGCCCTGGTACTCTGTACCGGTGCCGGCGATCGGCTGCTGCCGGTGCCGGGCTGGAATCTGGCCGGCACCTATACCCTGGGTGGCGCCCAGATCGCCCTCAAGGCCCAGGCGGTGTCCATCGGCCGCCGGGTGATCTTCATGGGCAGCGGGCCCTTGCTCTATCTCGTCGCCGCCCAGTACCAGCAGGCCGGCGCCACGGTGGCGGCGGTACTCGACACCGCGCCGCTGCGCCTGCGTGCCCTGGCGACGCCCAAGCTGCTGGCCCGCCCGGGGGTGGCCTGGAAGGGCGTGCAGCTCATGGCCGCGCTCAAGCGCGCGGGTGTGCCGCTGCATTTCGGCGTCACCCCGCTGGAAATCCTCGGCGATGCCGAGCAGGGGGTTGCCGATGTGGCCTTCGCCGATGCCCGTGGCTTGCGCCAGGAGGTAGCAGGTGACGCCGTGGGCCTGGGGTATCACCTGCGCCCGGAAACCCAGCTGGGCGACCTGGCCCGCTGCGCCTTCGAATTCGAGCAGGCGACCGGCCAGTGGGTGCTGCAACTGGACGGCGACGGCCGCACCTCCACGCCCGGCGTCTATGCCGCCGGGGATGGGGCGCGGGTACGGGGCGCCGACGGCGCCGAGTTGGCCGGGCGACTGGCCGCCTGCGCGGTCCTGACCGATCTCGGCCGCACGGCGCCCGGCGGCCTCGCCGAGCGCTGCCGCGAGGCGCTGGCGGTGCAGGAGCGCTTTCGCCTGGGCCTGGCCGAGGCCTTTCCCTGGCCGGCCAGGCAGATGGCCAGTCTGCCGGACACCGCGGTGGTCTGCCGTTGCGAAGGCATCACCGCCGGTGAACTGCGCGCCGTGGTGCGTGAAAAGGGCGCCCGTGAAGCCAACCGCGCCAAGGCCTTCAGCCGGGTCGGCATGGGCCGGTGCCAGGGTCGCTATTGCGCCCAGGCCGGGGCCGAGATCATCGCCGCCGAATCGGGGGTGCCGGTGGAAACCGTCGGCCGCCTGCGTGGCCAGGCGCCGATCCGGCCATTGCCGCTGGGCATCGTGACCAGCGAAGAGGAGGTTTCATCATGAGTCAACAGGCCGCCAACCGGGCCGATGTCATCATCGTCGGCGCCGGCATCATGGGCAGCGCCAGCGCGTTTTTCCTGCGTCGCCGGGGCTTGTCGGTGCTCCTGCTGGAACGTGACCAGGTCGGGCGCTTCGCCAGTGGCACCAATTTCGGCAATGTCCGCCGTCAGGGCCGCTACCTGAGTCAGGTCGCGCTGGCCACGCGGTCGCGGGGGATCTGGGGTCGCCTGCCGGAGCTTATCGGTGACGATCTGGAATTCATTCCAGGCGGTCATCTGCGGGTGGTCTACGATCCGGCGCGCATCGCCATGCTGCACGAGTATGCACGGGCGCCGGAGACCGCCGCCCTGGAACTTCAGGTACTTGAAGGCGCGGCGCTGCACGAGAAGTTTCCCTATCTGGGCCCCGAGGTGGTGGCCGGCTCCTATGCGCCCCACGATGGCCACGCCAATCCGCGCCTGGCCGCCCCGGCATTCGCCCGCGCCGCGGTGCGCGAAGGCGTCGATCTCCAGGAAGGGGTCGAGATCACCCAGGTCACAAAGCCGGGCGGTGACTTCCTGGTGCAGGCCGCCGATGGCCGGCGCTATCAGGCGCCACGGCTGCTGATCACCGCCGGTGCCTGGGGCAGCCGGTTGTCGAGCCAGTTCGGCGAGCCGGTGCCCATCGAGACCCACGGCCCGCAGATGGGGGTCACCGAGCCCTTGCCCTATGTCTTCCGCGAGACCGTGGGCGTGTCTTCGCCGCTGGTGAGCGAGACCATCTATTTCCGCCAGATCCCCCGGGGCAACGTCATCTTTGGCGGCTGCTTCCGCACCCGACCGGACCTGGATACCCGCCTGGCCCGGGCCGAGCCCCATGGCATGCTCAACCAACTGGCCCAGCTGCGCCGCCTGGCGCCGGCGCTGGGGCGGATCAACGTGATCCGTACCTGGAGCGGGGTCGAGGGCTATATCGTCGATGACCTGCCGATCATGGGGCCCAGCAGTCAGGTGGACGGCCTCTACTACGCCTTCGGCTTCTGTGGCGCCGGCTTCCAGCTCGGCCCGGGCGTGGGCGATACCATGGCCGAGCTGATCGCCACCGGGCGTACCGAGACGCCCCTGGCGGCCTTCGACATCGGCCGCTTCGCGCAACCGCGCAGCGAGAGCCTCGCCGGATGAACAGCCAGGACCTGCTGCGCACCCTGATCGGCTTTCCCACCGTCTCCGCCGACTCCAACCTGGCGCTGATACAGTATGTGCAGGGCCTGCTGGAAGGCGCCGGTATCGCCTGCCGCCTGGTGCTCGACGAGAGCGGGCGCAAGGCCAATCTCTTCGCCAGCGTCGGCCCAGGCGACGTGCCCGGCGTGCTGCTCTCCGGGCATACGGACGTGGTGCCCGTGGCCGGCCAGGCCTGGACGCTGCCGCCATTCGAGGGGACCCTCAAGGATGGTCGGATCCATGGCCGCGGCGCCTGCGACATGAAGGGCTTCGTCGCCTGTGCGGTGGTGGCGCTGCTGGACGCCGCTCGCGGTGAACCGCTGAAACGACCCTTGCAGCTCGCGCTCTCCCACGACGAGGAGATCGGCTGCGTCGGTGTACGGCGACTGCTGGATGTGCTGGAAATGGCACCCGTGCGACCTTTCCTCTGCATCGTCGGCGAACCCACGAACATGCAGGTCGCCCTCGGCCACAAGGGCAAGGCCGCGTTGCGCGCCCACTGCCATGGCCAGGAAGGTCATTCCTCCCTGGCGCCGCGGCACGTCAACGCCATCCACCTGGCCAGCGACCTGGTCGGCGCCCTGCGCGCCAGCCAGCGGCGGCTGGCGGAAGAGGGCGCGCACGACGCGGCCTACGATATTCCCTATACCACCCTGCATGTCGGGCGGATCGACGGCGGCAAGGCGCTGAACATCGTGCCCAACCTCTGCACCCTGGACTTCGAGATTCGCCATCTGCCGGCGGACGATCCCGCCAGCCTGGTCGCCGCGCTGCAGGAAACGGCGGACAGCCTGGTCAGGGAGGCACTACAGACCTCAGCCAAGGCCGCCATCGAGATCGAGACGGTCAATGCCTATCCGGGCCTGGACACCCATCCCAGCGTCGAAGCCGTACGCTTCCTGCAAACCCTGGTCGAACCCGGCACTACCCAGCTCAAGGTGGCCTTCGGCACCGAGGGCGGACTTTTCGCCAGTCGCCTGGACACCCCGGTGGTGGTTTGCGGCCCCGGCAGCATCGAGCAGGCGCACAAGCCGGACGAGTATGTCGAATTGAGCCAGCTCGCTGCCTGCGATGCCTTGCTGGGACGGTTACGGGTGGCCCTGGGCTGAGGCCACCCCGAGCCTCGGCTAGTAGCCTCGCTGCCGATCGACCAGCCCCCGCAGCGGCTCACCGCGCTGGTGGCGGCGGATGTTGTCCAGCAGCACGGTGAAGGCCGTTTCCGGCACCGTCATGGCGCCCACGTGGGGCGTCAGCCAGATCCGTGGATGCTGCCAGAAGGGATGGTCGGCTGCCGGCGGTTCCGGCTCCACCACGTCCAGCACCGCCTGGCTTAGCTGACCGCTGTCCAGGGCCGCCAGCAGCTCGGCTTCCACCAGCTGGGCACCACGCCCCAGGTTGATCAGGCTGGCGCCGCGAGGCAGGGCGGCGAAGAGTTCGGCAGCGAGAATTCCACGCGTCTCCCGGGTCAGGGGCAGCAGGCAGATGAGAATCTCGCAGTCGGCCAGGAACGCCGGCAGCTGCTCGATGCCCGCATGGCAGCGCACCCCCGGCAGCTCATGGGCCGAGCGCGACCAGCCCGAAAGCTGGAAACCAAAGGTGGCGAGCCGCTCCAGCACTGCCTGGCCGATCTGGCCGAGACCCAGCACCCCCACGCGTCGGTTCTCTGCCGTCACCAGGGCATGCTCCTGCCAGCGTCCTGCGGCCTGCTGGTCGAGGTAGCGCGGCAACTGGCGATGCAGCGCCAGCACCATAAGGGTGGCGTACTCGACCATGCCGGCGACGATGCCGGGGTCCAGCATGCGCACCACCGGCAGGTCGGCAGGCAACAGGCTCAGGTCGAACTGATCGACCCCGGCCGAGGTGGCGAACAGCACCTCCAGGTTGGGAAAGCGGCTGGCGAGGTCTTCTGGTGGTTGCCAGCAGGCCAGGTAGCGGACCTCGTCGGCGTTGCCCACCTCCGGCCATTGGCGGAATTCGATATCGGGCGCCCGCGCCTGGAACAGGTGTCGCCAGGCCTGGCCGCGTTCGGGGTCGGCCTTGTAGAGCAGCGTCATGGGAAAGGTCTCCGGCAAAGCCCAAGGATGGCGCAACGGGGCGGTAGTTTGTCCTGAAATCCCCGGCATCGCCGTCATGATCGGTGGTGCGGTGGAAACTGCGCCGCTTCTGGGAAAAACGGTAGCTTCTGTGCTGGTCCGAGGCGCAAACGCCATAACCCAGGCGCCTTGGCGGTCGATACTGGCCCGGTCCGCGGCACGCCCGCCGCGCCTCTGGTCCTGAGGATTCGCCATGCCCTTGCTGCACTACTGCCAACCGCCCAATGACCGCCAGCTGCCGCGCGCGCTGCAACCGCTGCACGCTGATCCCCTGGCCGCCGGCCGGGAACCGCACCTACACGATAGCCGCCTGGGCTATGTGATGGGCAGCGCCGTTGCTCATTCCGCCGACTGCCAGCTGGACGACTACCCCTGGGTGGAAGTCAGCCTCATCGAGGCCGGAGCGCTACAGCTGGATTGGGACGGAAAGGTCCTGCAGCTGGAGGCCGGCGATGCCTTCATCCTGCCGCGGGGTCTGACTTGTCGCTGGCGTCACAGCGGCGAGTTGCGGCGCCTGTTCATGGCCTTTCCCGGCCGGGCCAGCGAGGGGCCCATGCCGCAGGGACCCGTGCTGCTGGATCCGTCGGCTCCGCGCGAACCCTCGCCACCACCGGCGGCCAGCGTCCTGCTCAGTCCTGAGCCCACGGCCACCGGCTGCGACCTGTTCGAAAGCGTTGGCGGGGCCCTACGGATCGGGATGTGGGAGTGCACGGCCTATACGCGTAAGGCGGTGAGCAATCCCCACTGCGAGCTGATGCTGCTCTATGCTGGCGCCGTGACCCTGGCGGTTGAGGGCGAAGCACCCTGCACGGTCAACGCGGGCGAGGCGGTGCTGGTACCGGCGGAAACGCCCATGGCCTGGGACAGCCGGGAGAGCGTGCGCAAGCTGTATTGCATCCTGCGCTGAGAAGAGGACGCTCCGGCAGCGGGATGCTGGTGGAGCGTCGCGGCGAGGGTGGTCAGCCGGCCTTGATCAGGCTGCGCAGCGGCAGGGCGTTCTTGACCACCGGCGACTTGATGACGATGTAGCTGAAGTACTTCTCGATGCCGACGTTGCGGTCGAGGATGGATTCCATCAGCTCCTGGTAGTGGCCGATGCTGCTGCACATGAACCGCAGCAGGTAGTCGTACCCGCCGCTGATGAGGTGACATTCGAGGATCTCGTCGACCCCGCGGATGAAGGATTCGAACTTCACGAAGTCGGCGCGCTTGTGGTCGGAAAGGGTGACCTCGGTGAAGACCGTCACCGAGTTGGCGATCTTGGCGAGGTTGACGTGGGCTTCGTAGCCACTGATGTAGCCGGCCGCCTCCAGGCGCTTGACGCGCTGCAGGCAGGGGCTGGGCGAGAGGCCCACGGCTTCGGCGAGACTGACATTGGTCATCCGGCCATCCTTCTGCAGTTGCACCAGGATGTTGATGTCGATGCGGTCCAGTTTTGTTGCGGCGTCCATCGTCGTTCCTCGCAGTCGTGAACGTCAGGCTAGGCACGCAGGGCGGTCTGATGCGCATGCACCAGGTCGGCGAGACTCGCGTACTCGCACCGCGTGCCATCCAGGGCCTGCCGTGAAAGGTTCCAGGGCCGCGAGCGATCACGGCGCAAGGTACACAGCGGAAAATCCACCAGGGGGTTCCAGGGGTCGTCCGGTTCGCTGCCCCTTACCGGCAGCAGATCCCCGCGCGCCAGGCCAAGCTCTTCCAGGGTGTTGTCCAGCGCCAGGCGCAGATCGCCGCCGCGGTTGGGGATCACGGCGGCGAACACCTCGGGCAAGCGTGCCGTGACCGCCGCGGCATCGCCGTCATCGGGCGAGGCCAGCAACACCAATCGATAGAACTTGCTCAGGTACTGCAGCGCGCCCGGCGCATCCTCGAACACCGGCCAGCACGTCGTGGCGTTTCCAAAGGCCACGCTGGCATCCAGATCGTCTTCCTGCTGCAACTCTTGCGCCAGACGCTGGTGGATACGCAGGTGCAGGCTGGTCTGGCTGGCGTTGGGCGCGGCCTGGCGCAGCTCGCGGGCCAGGCGGTGATAGCTGCCGAGCAGCCAGTCGGGATGGGTGCTGAGGCCCGCCTGCGCCACAAGGGGGCGCAGGGCTTCGAGGATGCCCCCTTCGCGGTCGACGAGGGTGCCGTAGCAGGAAAAGCCTATGGCCTGGTAACGCGTGATTCTCATGGTCGGTTTCCCCTTGGCGCCGCTCTGCCGATATCAGGCGGCGTTACGTTCGACCTCAGGCACCGGCCTGGGCGAGGGCTTGGCCGAACATGTGCAAGGCTTCGGCCAGTTGTGCCTCGGTGGTCACCAGCGGTGCCAGGAAGCGGATGACGTTGCGTTCGACACCGCACTTGATCACCAGCAGGCCCGCCTGGCGGGCGCCGTCGATGACCTGCTGGGCGAGGGCGGCGTCCGGGCTTTGGCCATCGGCGCCGACCATTTCCACCGCCAGCATGAAGCCGCGGCCGCGCACCTCGCCGATGCGTGGATGCCGCCGCTGCAGCTCGAGCAGACCGTTGCGCAGCTGCTCGCCGAGGGCGACGCCACGGGCCACCAGGTCCTCTTCCGCGAACACGTCCAGCACCGCCAGGGCCGCGGCGCAGGCCAGGGCGTTGCCGCCGTAGGTACCGCCGAGGCCGCCGGGCAGGGGCGCATCCATGATGGCGGCGCGACCGACCACCCCGGAGAGCGGCAGGCCACCGGCCAGGCTCTTGGCCACCGTCACCAGGTCGGGCTGGACGCCGGTCTGCTGGAAGGCGAAGAGGCTGCCGGTCCGGCCGAAACCGGTCTGGATCTCGTCGGCGATCAGCACGATGCCGTGCTGGTCGCAGAGGGCGCGTAGCGCCTGGAGGAATTCCACCGGCGCCGGGCGGAAGCCGCCGTCGCCCTGCACCGGTTCGATCAGGAGGGCAGCCACCTGGTCGGGCGCGATCTGGGTGGCGAAGACTTCGCGCAAGCCGGCCAGGGCCTGCTGGCTATCCACCCCGCGGAAGGCATCGGGGTAGGGCGCGTGGTAGATGTCGCCGGGGAAGGGGCCGAAGTTCTGCTTGTAGGGCTGGGCGAAGCCGGTGAGGGTCACGCCGAGCAGGGTGCGGCCATGGAAGCCGCCGCGAAAGGCGATCACCCCGGGGCGCCGGGTGTGGGCGCGGGCGATCTTGATGGCGTTCTCCACGGCTTCGGCGCCGGAGGTCAGCAGCAGCGTCTTGTAGGCTTCGCCGTCGCCGATGAGGGTATTGAGCCGGCTGGCCAGCTCCAGGTAGGGCTCGTAGGCCATCACCTGGAAGCTGGCATGGGAGATCTCTCCGACCTGGCGGCGTACGGCCTCCACCACCCGTGGATGGTTGTGACCGACGTTGAGCACGCCGATGCCGCCGACGAAATCGAGGTAGCGACGCCCGTCCACGTCCCAGACTTCGCTGCCCCGGGCGCGGGCCACCACGACGGGATGGGCGGTGATGATGCCGCGGGGCACGCCTTGTTCGCGAAGACCCAGCAGGCGGTCGGTGGCTTTGGCAGCGGAATTCATGCAGCGATACTCCAGGCAGGGGCGAGAGTTCCAGCCTACGCAGGCCGCAGGGTCGGTAACGCTGAAGTTGCCGGCCCCGGCATCGTGATCGGCTGTTTTGCTTGGGGGCGGCGGCATTTTCGGTTGCCTGCCGCCAAAAGCGTTCATAGGCTTTTCTGAAAAGTTGCCGAGGGAAGGTCAGGCAAGGCGAAAATCAGTGAGGAAGCGGAGTTTACGAGTGGTAAATGAGCATCCCGATCGGACTGGCGACCCAGCTGATTTTCAACGCAGCATGGCCGAGCGCAGGCAGTTTTCAGCTAAGCCTAGGCGAGGCCGCCGAGGTGCCAGGCCTTGACCTCCAGGTACTCGTCCAGCCCCAGGTGCGAGCCCTCGCGGCCCAGGCCGGATTGCTTCACGCCGCCAAAGGGGGCGACCTCCATCGACAGGGTGCCGGTGTTGAGGGCCACCATGCCGAATTCCAGCTGTTCGCCGACGCGCCAGGCGCGGCGCAGGTCCTGGGTGTAGTAGTAGGCGCCCAGGCCGTAGGGCGTGGCATTGGCCAGCGCCAGGGCCTCGGCTTCGTCGCGGAAGCGGAACAGCGGTGCCACCGGGCCGAAGGTCTCCTCGCGGGCCAGCAGCATGTCCGCCGTGGCGTCGGTCAGGACCGTGGGGGCGACGAACTGGTCGCGGCCGCTGGGCGGTCCGCCGAACAGTGCCTTGGCGCCCTGCGTCAGGGCGTCGTCGACATGGCGCGCCACCTTGTCCACCGCCAGGCGATTGATCAGCGGACCCAAGGTCACGCCGGCCTCCAGGCCGTTGCCCACCTTGAATTTGGCCACCTCGGCGGCCAGCCGCTCGGCAAAGCGGTCGTGGATGCCGTCCTGCACCAGGATGCGGTTGGCGCAGACGCAGGTCTGGCCGGCGTTGCGGAATTTGCTCTGCAGCACCCCGGCGATGGCCAGGTCCAGATCGGCGTCGTCGAAGACGATGAAGGGCGCATTGCCGCCCAGTTCCATGCTGGTGCGCTTCACCGTGGCCGCGCACTGGGCCAGCAGCAGCTGACCGATGCGCGTGGAGCCGGTAAAGGACAGCTTGCGCACCGCGGGGTTGCCGGTCAGTTCGCCGCCGATGCCGGCGGGCATCCCGGTGAGCACGTTGAATACGCCGGGCGGAAAGCCGGCGCGCTCGGCCAGTTCGGCCAGCGCCAGGGCCGACAGCGGGGTGAGGTCCGAGGGCTTGATCACCACCGGGCAACCGGCGGCCAGCGCCGGCGCGGCCTTGCGGGTGATCATGGCGTTGGGGAAATTCCAGGGGGTGATGGCGGCGGCGACTCCCACCGGTTGCCGCAGCACCAGCACCCGGCGATCCCGGGCGGGGGCGGGCAGGATGTCGCCAAAGCTGCGCCGGGCTTCCTCGGCGAACCATTTGACGAAGCTGGCGCCATAGGCGATCTCGCCGCGCGCCTCGGCCAGGGGCTTGCCCTGTTCCAGGGTCATCAGCAGGGCCAGGTCTTCCTGATGCTCCAGCATCAGCGCGTGCCAGCGCTCCAGCAGGACCGCGCGCTCGGCTGCCGGACGCTCGCGCCAGGCCGGCCAGGCCGCTTCCGCGGCGGCGATGGCGCGGGCGGTTTCCGTCGCCTCCAGTGCCGCCACCTGGGCGATGACGGCGCCGGTGGCAGGATTTTCCACGGCGAAGGTGGCGCCGTTGTCGGCGGCTATCCAGCGACCGTCGACATAGGCGGATTCCTTGAACAGGCGTGGGTCTCGCAGATCGGGGTGCAGTGGCATGGTGGCGCTCCCAGTGGCAGGTCAGTCCCTGAGTCTAGGGAGCGGCCACGGTGGCGAATGCCGAAATGCAGGGTGCCTGAGCGGTGCCCGCGGTGTTCCTCACCGCCTCGCCGCAGTTTCTGCGGCGGCCCTCGGGCGCTGCCTTTATTGCGCGTCGGTGTCCGCCTCCAGCCCCTTCACCGCCCGGTCGAGAAAGCGCGCCAGCGCCTGGAGCCGGGCGCTGCGCTGCTTGCGCGCGGGGACCAGCAGGGTGATGGGCGCACGATCGAAACGCCAGTCCGGCAGCAACCGGACCAGTGCGCCGCGGGCGATGGCGTCGGCCACGTCCCATTCGGAGCGCAGCACGATGCCCTGGCCCTGTTCCGCCCAGCGTCGGGCCACGCTGCCGTCGTTGGTCAGCAGCGCAGGTTCGATGCGCAGTGTCCGGCGCTCCTCAGCGTGGCGGAGCTGCCAGAGCGTCACGTCCTCGTCGTTCTCGCGGATGCAGATGCAACGGTGCCGCAGCAGGTCCTGCGGCTCCCGGGGCACGCCGTGCTCGGCCAGGTAGGCGGGACTGGCGCACAGCCAGCGCTCGTTGTGCGCCAGGGGCTTGGCGATCCAGGAGCTGTCCTCGATGGCGCCGATATGGATGACCGCGTCGCTGTCGTGTCGATCGGGCCAGGGCGTCTCGCGCAGGTCCAGTTGCAGGCGCACGCCTGGATGCAGGCTGGCGAAGCGGGCCAGCAGCGGAGCGATGCGCTGGCGACCATAGCCGAAGGGTGCCGCCAGGCGCAGGGTACCCACCAATGGCTGGTCGTGGCGGGCGAACGCCTCGGGCAGGGCGTCCAGGCGTTCGAGCAGCTCGGCGCATTCCTGGGCCAGGCGTTCGCCATCGGGGGTGAGGCTCAGCCGCCGAGCATCGCGATTGGCCAGGGCCACGCCGAGCCGCGTCTCCAGCCTGCGCAGCCGAGTGGAGAGGGCGGGCGGCGAGACGTTCAGGGCGCGCGCCGCCGCGCTCAAGGAATCGGAACGGGCCAGCAGCACCATCAGGCGCAGGTCTTCGATGGCGATCATTAATCTGAGCTGAAGGAATGAGTCATTTGAATTGAAGCACAGGTTTAGGCTTGCTGGGTACAGTCGAGCCATCGTCCATTGGTCGAGTCCCTGCCATGACCCCGTCCCTGCTCACCCTCGATACCCCCGCCGCACTCATCGACGAGACGCGGATGACCCGCAACATCCAGCTCATGCAAGCACGCATGGACGCCCTCGGCGTACGCCTGCGGCCCCATGTGAAAACCAGCAAGAGCGAGGCGGTCATGCGCCGGCAACTGGACGCGGGCGCCCAGGGCGTGACCGTTTCCACGCTGCAGGAGGCCGAGGCCTGCTTCGCCCTGGGCATCACCGACGTGCTCTATGCCGTGGCCATCGCCCCGGCGCGGCTGGAGCAGGTGCGGGCGCTGCGGCGGCGGGGCTGCCGGCTCGGCATTCTCACCGACAGCCTGGCGGGGGCGCGCGCCATCGTCGAAGCCGGACAGCGCCATGCCGAAGCCTTCGACGTCTGGCTGGAGATCGACTGCGACGGTCATCGCGCCGGCCTGCAGCCGGACGATCCCAAACTGCTGCAGGTCGCCGAGGTGCTGCGGGCCGGCGGTATGACTCTCGTGGGCGTGCTCACCCACGCCGGCTCCAGCTACGAGTTGCACGAGCCCACGGCCTTGCAGGCGCTGGCCGAGCAGGAGCGCGCCCTCTGCGTGGCGGCCGCCGAGCGGCTGCGGGCCCAGGGCTTCGCCTGTCCGCAGGTGAGTATCGGCTCGACACCCACGGCGCTGTCGGCCCTGGACCTGACCGGCGTCACCGAGGTGCGTGCCGGGGTCTATGTCTTCCAGGACCTGGTGATGCTCAACGTCGGCATCTGCCGCGCCGACGACCTGGCGCTGAGTGTCCTCACCACGGTGATCGGCCACCAGCCGGAAAAGGGCTGGGTACTGGTGGACGCCGGCTGGATGGCGCTGAGTCGCGACCGCGGTACCCAGCGACAGCAACGCGATTTCGGTTACGGCCAGGTCTGCGACCTGGACGGGACCTGGCTCGAAGGCGCGCTCCTGTCCGGCGCCAATCAGGAGCACGGCATGATCAGCTTCGCGGGAGGGGCGCCCGCCGATCTGGAGCAGCGCTTCCCCGTGGGCAGTCGCCTCCGCGTCCTGCCCAATCACGCCTGCGCCACCGGTGGCCAGTTCGATCATTATCACGCCGTGGACGCCACCGGCGCCCTCACTGCCTGGAGCCGTCTGCATGGCCGTTGATCCCGAATTCATCCAGACCGCCACCGCCGCGCCACCTGGTGGGCATTACAGCCAGGCGGTGGCCTACCAGGGGCTGCTGTATGTCTCCGGGCAACTGCCGGTGCGGCCCGATGGCAGTCACAGCATGGCGGCGAGCTTCGCCGATCAGGCGTGCATCGCCCTGGACA
The DNA here is from genome assembly GCF_028640825.1 of Pseudomonas sp. LA5. Classification (NCBI taxonomy): domain Bacteria; kingdom Pseudomonadati; phylum Pseudomonadota; class Gammaproteobacteria; order Pseudomonadales; family Pseudomonadaceae; genus Pseudomonas; species Pseudomonas sp. LA5. The sequence continues at coordinate 184,541 of NZ_JAQYZY010000025.1, read as the reverse complement.
ACCTCTGCGCCATCCTGACCGCCGCCGGGCGTGGGCCGCAGGATCTGCTCAAGGTGACCGTCTATGTGGTGGGTGTCGAGCATTGGCCCACCTTCGACCGCCTCTATGCCGGGTACCTGGGCGACCATCGCCCGGCGCGGGCGGTGGTGCCCGTGCCGCACCTGCACCATGGTTATCTCGTCGAGATCGAGGCGCTGGCCCGCGCCTGCTGATCCCGGACATCCCACCAGGAGAGCTCATGAACGCCTCGACCTACAGCTATCGCCCCGCCACCGCCCGGGACCTGCCGGCCGCCCATGCGCTGTCGCAACGGCTGCGCTGGCCGCATCGGGAAGCCGATTGGGCCCTGGTCCAGCGCACCGCCGACGGGTTCGTCGCCGAACACGAGGGGCAACTGGTGGGCATCGCCTTCGCCTGCCACCAGGGCGACTTTTCGTCCATCGGCCTGGTGATCGTCAGCGATGAGCAGCAGGGCAAGGGGATCGGCCGGCGCTTGATGCAGCTGTGCCTGGACGCCACGGCGCCGCGCACGCCCATCCTCAATGCCACCGAGGCGGGCGCCCCGCTGTACGCTAGCCTGGGTTTCGCGACCTTCGACCATATCCAGCAGCACCAGGGCTGCCTGGCCAGTGCGCCCGCCGCGCCGGTGCTCGCCGAGTCGCGCTGCCGCCGCCTGGCGCCGGCCGACTATCCGCAGGCAATCGCCCTGGCCAACGCCGCCAGCGGTCTGCAGCGTACTCGGCTGCTGGATGAGCTGCTGCCCGAGGCGTTGCAGGTGCTGGGGCTGGAGCGGGCGGGTGAATTGCAGGGGCTGGCCCTGCTCAGACACTTCGGCCGGGGCCTGGTGATAGGCCCTGTGGTAGCGCCGGATGCCGAGGCGGCCAAGGCCCTGATCGCACCGCTGTTGGAGGCGACCCAGGGTGAATTCGTGCGCATCGACATCCTCGCCGCTTGCGGCCTGGCCGACTGGCTGGTAGCCGCCGGCCTGGCCTGCGTGGATCGCGCCCCGCGCATGGCCAGAGGCACGCCGCCACGATCGTCTGGGAGTGTCCGATCCTTCGCCTTGGTGACCCAGGCGCTGGGCTGAGTCGCGTTCAATCTTCAGGAGACACCGCCATGCTGGACGCCACGCTGCACGACCTGCTCGATTCCCGGACCACCAGCCACTTCTATCTCGACGGTCGCTGGGTGCCCGCCGCTGGCCCGGAACGGGTCAGGGTGATCAACCCGGCGAATGAACGTCCCCTGGCCGACGTGGCCCTGGGCAGCGCCGCCGAGGTGGATCGGGCCGTACAGGCCGCCCGCGCGGCCTTCAGCGACTGGTCCGGTCGTACCCCGGCCGCCCGGGCCCGGCTGCTGGAGCGACTCCATGGCCTGCTGACGCAGCGCAGCGAAATCTTCGCCCAGGTCATCTCCCGGGAGATGGGCGCGCCTCTGGCCGCGGCGCGCGCCCTGCAGGTGCCCCTGGCCCTGGAACATCTGCGCGTCGCGCGCGAGGTCGCGCTCGACTACGCCTTCGAGCACAGCGAGGGTACGCTGCGCATCCGCCGCGAGGCCATCGGCGTCTGCGCCCTCATCACCCCCTGGAACTGGCCGCTGTACCAGATCACCGCCAAGGTCGCGCCGGCGCTGGCCGCTGGCTGCACGGTAGTGCTCAAGCCCAGCGAACTGGCGCCATTGAGCGCCTTGCTGTTCGCCCAGGCGGTCCATGACGCGGGGATACCGGCCGGGGTGTTCAACCTGATCAACGGTGACGGCCCCACCGTTGGCGCCGCGCTGGCCGAGCATCCCGAGGTCGACATGATCTCCATCACCGGCTCCAATCGCGCCGGGGTGCAGGTGGCCCGGGCCGCCGCCGCCACCGTGAAGCGAGTGACCCAGGAGCTGGGTGGCAAGTCGCCGAACCTGCTGCTACCCGATGCCGACCTCGAGACGGCCGTGGCCAAGGGCGTGCTGGCCGCCTTCCGTAACAGCGGCCAATCCTGCAGCGCGCCGACGCGGATGCTGGTGCCCCAGGCCCAGTTGGCGGAGGTGGAGCGCCTGGCGGCGGCCACCGTGGCCAGCCTCGTGGTCGGCGATCCCCTGGCGCCCGCGACGACCCATGGTCCCCTGGCCAATGGCGCCCAGTTCGCCCGGGTGCAGGAACTGATCGAGAGCGGCCTGGCGGAGGGCGCCAGGCTGGTCTGCGGCGGACCGGGGCGCCCGGAGGATCAGCCGGTAGGCTTCTATGCGCGGCCCACGGTCTTCTCGGCGGTCACCACCGGCATGCGCATCGCCCAGGAAGAGATCTTCGGGCCGGTGCTCTGCCTGCTTCCCTACGGTTCCGTGGAGGAAGCCATCGCCATCGCCAACGACAGCCGCTATGGCCTCAGTGCCCACGTCCAGGGCCGGGATCCCGACCAGGTCGCCGCGGTGGCGGCCCGTCTTCATGCCGGGCAGGTACATCTCAACTATCCGGCCTGGAACCCCTGGGCACCCTTCGGCGGCTACAAGGGCTCCGGCAACGGGCGCGAATATGGCGTCCACGGCCTGGAGGAATACCTGGAGACCAAGGCGATCCTCGGTCACTGACGCGGGTTGAACAGCGGATTGCTCCGCAATCCCGCTACCGCCAGGTCGATGAACGCCCGGACCTTGGCCGGTGCCTGGCGGCCCTCGGGATAGATCAGATTGACCGGCAGCGGCGCTTCCTCGTGGTCTTCGAGTACCAGTTGCAGCACGCCGTCCGCCAGGGCCTGGGCGATCTGATAGTGGGGCACGCGGGTGAGGCCCAGACCGCTCTCGGCCGCGCTGATCGCGGCGGCATTGGTGTTGCTGTGCAGCAAAGGCTCGACCACCACCCGTTGTCCCCCGGCGAAACGCCATTCCAGCGACGACCAGGCGCTGTGGGACACCAGGACGCGGTGATCGCGCAGCGCGGCGGGCGTCCGCGGGATGCCACGGGTCGCCAGGTAGCTGGGCGCGGCGCAGACCACCCGCCGCATGCAGCCGACCTGAATGGCGGTGAGGCCGGAGTCGGCCAACTGGCCGATGCGCAGGGCGATGTCCATGCCCTCGTCGACGATGTTCACCGGCCTGTCGACGAAGAAGGTCCGGGCGCGCACGTCCGGATAACGCTCGAGGTAGTCCAGCACCAGCGGCAATACGTGCAGTTGGCCGAGGAGCAGCGGCGCGGTGATCGCCAGGGTGCCGACCGGCTTGACGTAGTGCCCGGCCGCGGCCAGTTCCGCCTCGGCGATCTCGCCGAGGATGCGCCGGCAATCCTGCAGATAGCGAACGCCGGCCTCGGTGGGTTTTACCGAACGGGTGGTGCGCACCAGCAAGCGGGCGCCGACCAGCGCTTCCAGGCCCGCCACCAGGCGGGTCACCGCCGGGGCGCTCAGGTGCAGATCCCGGGCGGCGCGGGCGAAACTCTCGGTCTCGGCCACCTTCACGAATACGCGCATCGCCTGCCAACGATCCATCTGCGGGGTCTTCTCAGGGGCGCCGGAGCGGCCCGGCAAGACGTCCATGGTAGTCGACCCGGCCAGGCAGGCCAGCCTAGAGATCGAGTTCCAGTGGCGCGGACCCGGCGGCGGGCCGCGCGCAACAGAGCAGGACCTGGTCGGCGGCGACCGCCGCGGCGGGTTCCTCGGCATAGGTGACCGCGCCCTGGAGCAGTCCCGTGCGACAGCTGCCACAGTGCCCCTCGCGACAGCTGAAGGCGGGCTCCAGGCCCTGGGCTTCGGCCAGCTCCAGCAGGCTGCCGGAGGCGGGCGTCCACTGCGCTTGCTGGCCGGACGCCGCGAAGCGCACCCGGACGGCCTCGGTGGCCGCGGCAGGCCGTACCGTCGCCGCCGTCGCCGCACCGCTGCGCACCAGGCCGGCCGGACCGAAGGCTTCGGCATGGATACGGGCATCCTCGATACCAAAACCGCGCAAGCCGTCATAGAGGCCCTGGGTAAAGGCCGCGGGACCGCAGAGGTAGAAGTCATAGTCACCGAAGGGCAGCTGGCGGCCCAGCAGTGCCATGTCGATGCGCCCGGCGACGTCATAGTCCACCCCGGGGAGGGCAGCAGCGGGATCGCTCAGCACCCTGATCACCCGTAGCGTTTCCGGAGCCCTGGCCATCAGCTCGCTCAGCTCCCGGTCGAAGGCCCGTTCCGCCTGGGTCCGCGCGCCATAGAACAGCGTGACTGGCCGCCGACCCTGATGGACCGCCTGGCGCAGCATGGCCAGCAACGGAGTGATACCGATCCCGGCGGCGAGGAACACCAGGGGGCGCTCCGCCGAGACCGCCAGGGTGAAGTCGCCGGCGGGTGCCCGGGCCTCGATCAGGTCGCCTTCGCGCAGCTGGTCGTGCAGCAGCCGCGAGACCAGGCCGTCGCGCTTGACGCTGATGCGGTAATGGCCGTCAGCGGGGAGGGAGGTCAGGGTATAGGTTCGCACCAGGGAGGGTTGCCCTGTCTCGGGTGTCACCCGGATCGGCAGGAATTGACCGGCCTGGTAGGGGGGCAGGGCTGAACCGTCCACCGATTCGAGGTGGAAGGAGCGGATGGTGGCGCTCTCCTGAACGATCCGGATGATGCGCAGCGGACGCCAGTGCCGGTCCTGGGCCCTGGCCCGCAGGCGCAACTCGGCTTCCGCCCAACTGCCGGTCAGCCGACTGCTGTCCGACTCGCCGCCGGGCTGCGCCTGCCAGCGCCACGCCAGGGCACCACGGCGACGGACGATACGCTGGGGGCGAAAGGTCCAGAGGCGTTCGGCGCCCTCGAAGGCGGCGATCTCGGGCGAGTCGAACAGCACCTCGGCGATACCGCTCAGCTGCAGCAGATCGCCGCGCTCCAAGTCCGCGAACAGCAATCCGGCGCGGCCATTGGCGACGACATTGCCCAGGGTGTTGAAGAATAGATTGCCGTTGAAGTCGGGAATGGTCAGCAGGCCCTCGGCGTCTACCCGGACGAAGCCCGGCTTGCCACCGCGGTGCGAGACATCGACCCTTCGCTGGTCCTGCTGGTCGGCGTAGGAGGCGACGAAAAAGGTATCGGCACTGGTGATGAGCGCGCGGGCCGCCACATCCAGGCTGGCGAGCTGCTCCCCGGGCGTGGGCGGGGCGGCGCCCGGTTCGTGAGCGAAGCTCAGGTCGCGCAGCTGGATATAGCGCGGGCAGTTGCCAAAGCTCTGGTCCACCGTCACGCGCAGTCCCTGGGCTGTGGGGCTGAGGATGCCGTTCATGCGATTGCGGCGGCGGGTATGCCACTCGATGCCCAGGAGGCCCACGGCCGCGTCTGCGCCCAGTCCGGGCGCTGCTGGATCCTCGCTGGCAGGGCGGGCGGCGATATCCAGGGTGGTGGACGTGGGCGAGGCGATAAAGCCCGGCTGGCCTTCCAGGATCGTCGCCCAGGCGTCGCCCGCGGCATCCACGCTGCCCAGTACCACGAAGGGCAGCTGAGCGAAGAACTGCCGATGCTGCTCGGGCATGAACGGCCGGATCACCCGCGGCCCCAGCGCTTCCAGGCGTTCACGAACGCCCAGCCGTTCCTGGATGAAGGTTTCCCCGGCGTGCCAGATGGGTAGGGGCTCGCGCATGGCCTTGGCCTCCAGTAGCGTGACGACGCGATCAGGCCCGGAGGCCGGCCGCGGTCTCGGGAAAGGGCACGAAGCCGGGCAGGGCCTCCACCCGCTGCAGGAAGGCGCGCACCGCCGTATAGGGCGCCAGCTGCACATTGCCTTCCGGCGCTCCGGCCAGGTAGCTGTAGAGGGCAATGTCGGCGATGGTCGGGTGATCGGCAGCCAACCACTTGCCCGTGGTCAGGTGCGCCTCCAGGCGTTCGAGCAAGACATGGGCGCGGGCGATGACTTCTTCCGGATTCAGGCGGGCGCCGAATACCGTGATCAGGCGCGCCGCTGCCGGGCCATAGGCCAGTTCGCCTGCAGCCACCGACAGCCAGCGCTGCACCGCGGCCGCGCCAGCGGGGTCTTCCGGTAGCCAATCGGTACGGCCCAGTTTCTTCGCCAGGTAGACGAGGATGGCGTTGGAGTCGGCGACGACCACGCCAGCGTCCTCCAGCACCGGCACCTGGCCGAAGGGATTGAGGGCGAGGAATTCCGGCGTGCGATTGGCGCCGGCCGGAATATCGATGTCGATCAGCTCGACCTCGATCCCCAGCAGCGAGGCGAAGAGCACGGCGCGATGGGCATGACCGGACAGCGGGGTGTGATAGAGCTTCATGATCCGACTCCTGGCAGGCAGCGGGCCGAGGGGGCCCGATAGGTGCTACCAGCTTGGGATCAGGGCGCTTTCGAGGGAATGGGCTTTCTGGTCAGTTCAGCATTCCGCAAAATGGAATGATCGGGCTAGCGACAAGCGAAGGCCAACACCCGACCCAACATGGCATCGCAGCCGTCCAGTTGCGCCTGGGTGACGAATTCGTCGGGCTTGTGCCCCTGGGCCATGCTGCCGGGGCCGCAGACCACGGTGGGAATGCCGGCCGCCGCGAACAGACCCCCTTCGGTGCCGAAGGCCACGGTGCCGAAGTCGCGGGAGCCGCAGAACTGCGCGATCCAGTCGGCCGCCTCGCTTTCGACGGCGGTATCCAGGCCGGGATAGCTCGACAGCTCGGTGAAGCGGATGGCGCTCTGGCCGCTGATGGCGCGCATGGCCGGCAGCAGGGTCGCCTCGGCATGGGCCTGCAGCTGATGGATCACCTGGTAGGGGTCCTGGGCGGGCAGGGCGCGGATCTCGAAATCGAAGGTGCAGTCCTGGGGCACGATGTTCAGTGCCTGGCCGCCACCAATGAGGCCGGTCTGCACCGTGGAGAAGGGCGGATCGAAGCGGGGGTCCTGGCGTTCCGCTGTCCTGAGCGCCTCACCGAGCCGGCCGAGTTCCACGACCAGGCGCGCGGCGTATTCGACGGCGTTGACGCCCTGAGGCGCATAGGCCGAATGACAGGCCGCGCCATGCACCTGGCAGCGCATGGCTACCTTGCCCTTGTGGCCTAGCACGGGTTTCAGCTCCGTGGGCTCGCCGATCAGGCACAGCAGCGGCCTGACCGGACGCTGGGCCAACTGGTCGAGCAGGCTGCGCACGCCGAGGCAGCCGACTTCCTCGTCGTAGGACAGCGCCAGGTGCAGCGGGCGGCGCAGGGCCGCACGGCTGGCCCCGGGCACCAGTGCCAGCAGGCAGGCCAGAAAGCCCTTCATGTCGGCGGTACCGCGACCGTAGAGCTTGCCGGCGCTTTCGCTGAGGGCAAAGGGGGGACGGGTCCAGGCCTGGCCGTCTACCGGCACCACGTCGGTATGTCCCGAGAGCACGATACCGGGCACGTCCGCCGGCCCCAGGGTGGCGAACAGGTTGGCCTTGGTGCCTTCGCCGTTGTGGATCAGCTCGTAGGGTACGCCGAAGCCCTCCAGGTAGCCGGCGACAAAGTCGATCAGCGCGAGGTTAGTTTCGCGGCTGGTGGTGTCGAAGGCCACCAGCCGCGCCAGCAGTTCACCGCTGGCGCTCATCGGTCGTCTCCCGGGACGCCGTAGCCGGGGGCGAGATCCGGGCGCACCGCCCGGTCGAGATAGTCCTGCAACTGGGGTTCATAGGCGCGCCACAGCGCCGCCAGCTCGCCGATGGGGTCCGTCTCGGCCCAGTCGACCCGCAGATTGACGATGGGCCAGCTGGCGTCGCCCACCACCAGCAGCGCCGCCGAGTGCACCGGTCCGGCCTCGCCACCGGCGGCCATGGCCGCCTGCATGGCCCGCAGCAGGCGCTCGGCAAGAGCGCCCTGGCTGGCTTCGAAGCTCTCCACCAGCGCCTCCACCACCGCGGGGCTCGCCAGCATGTTGCCAGCGCCCACGCAGTCCCGGCCGCTGCGCGCCTGGTGCACGCCCAGGGTATGGGCACCGCTGTGATGGGCACTGCGGCCCTGGGCGTCGATGACGGTCACCTGGCGATACTCGGCGTAGCCGTCGCCGGCCAGGCTCTCGGCCAGGGCCGCGCTGGGAGCCTGTCCCGCAGCCAGTCGCTCCAGGGTGCGCGGCCCCAGGGCGGGCAGGGTGATGTTCTGCGAGCTGACCGCGCCGATCCCGGGTTGCAGCCAGGGACAGCGGGCGCCCACGGCGATGCTCGACGAACTGATGGCGATGCCGAATTGACCGGTCTCGGCGCAGCGGGCGGTGAGGGAAAAGGTCATGGGGCGGCCTCAGTCGGGGATCACGGCGATGACGTCGATCTCCATCAGCCACTGGGGCTGGCCCAGGGCCGCGACCACCAGGCCGGTGGAGATGGGAAAGACGCCCTTGAGCCACTTGCCGACCTCCTGGTACACCGGCTCGCGATAGCGCGGATCGATCAGGTAGGTGGTGGTCTTGACGATGTGGCTGAGGTCGCTGCCGGCTTCCTCCAGCAGTTGCTTGACGTTCTTCATCGCCTGTTCGGCCTGGGCACGGGGATCACCCAGCCCGACCAGCCTGCCGTCGAAATCGGTGCCGACCTGACCACGGACATAGACGGTGTTGCCGGCGCGCACGGCCTGGCAGAGGTCGTTGTCCAGGGTCTGGTTGGGGTAGGTGTCCTTGGTGTTGAACATGCGGATACGGGTGTGGGTCGGGGTGGCCATGCGGGATCTCCGGGTCTCGATAAGGGCGTCAGGCGCTACGCGACTGCTGGGGGTGGGCGGCCGACTGGATGCTGGGACGGTAGTCTTGGTAGCGGCGCTGGATGGCGATCTGGTCGGCCACGTGGCGGGCGTCGTGCCAGCAGCCCCAGATGAAGGCCGAGCCGCGGCGGCTGAGCCAGGGCAGCCCGACGAAATATATGCCCGGCTCGGCACCGACCCCGCGCTGGTGCCTGGGCTTGCCGTTGTCGCCAAAGGTATCCACCTGCAGCCAGCTGAAGTCGGTGGCATAGCCGGTGGCCCAGATCACCGAGCTGACGCCCGCGGCCTTCAGGTCCAGTTCCTTGAGCGGTTCACGGATGCAGTCGGCGTCCGCCACCCGTTCGCGGGCTGAGGGCTCTTCGGGCAGGTCGAGGCTGTGGCGGGCGGCATAGGCGTCGGCGGCGTCGAGCAGGGCCAGGTAGTTGGCGTCGCCGGCGTCGAGGTTCTGGTTGAGGTCCGGACGGAAGCGCACCACCCCGTCGACGAAGCTGTCGGTAAGGCCCACCAGGGTCATGCCGGCCTGGGCCAGGCGGCGAAAGTCCACGGTATGGCCACCGCGGGCGCCGCTCACGGCGATGGTCACGTGCTCGCGGCCCGGCTGCATGGTCTCGGTGTCCCACAGGCCGAGCACGCCCAGCCACCAGCAGAAGTCGCGGCTGCGATAGGCCCGCGGCGGCCGGTCATGGGGGCCGACGGAGAGATAGACGCGCTTGCCGGCGCGCAGCAATTCCTCGGCGATCTGCACGCCGGAGGAGCCAGCGCCCACCACCAGCACCGCGCCTTCGGGCAGTTGCTGTGGATTGAAATAATGGGCGGAATGGATCTGGTAGAGGCCCTCGTCCGTTGGTGCGATGGCCGGGATCACCGGCTTCTGGAAGGGACCGGTGGCCACCACCACGCGCTGGGCGTTCAGGCTGCCCGCCGAGGTTTCCACCAGAAAGCCCGCCTGGCCGGCCTGGCGGGTCACCCGGGTGACGGCGACGCCGGTGCGGATGGGTGCGCCGATCTGCCGGGCATAGGTCTCGAAGTAGGCGGCGATCTCGTCCTTGCCGGGAAAGCCGTCCGGCGCCGTCTGGAATTCCAGTCCGGGGAAGCGGTCGTGCCAGGCCGGACCGTTGGCCACCAGGGAATCCCAGCGACCGGTGCGCCAGGCTTCGGCGATGCGGTTCTTTTCCAGCACCAGGTGCTCGATGCCGAGGCGTCCCAGGTGCTCGCTCATGGCGACGCCGGCTTGGCCAGCGCCTATCACCAGGGTGTCGATCGTGGTCGGTAATGTGGACATGAGGGTACCCTTAGGCCGCGCGGCGGGGTGCGGCCGTCATCTAAGCAGTAGGAAGGCGGAGCGCGCAGGCTCCGCGGCGATCAATCCAGCACGGAAGGGTCCTGCTGGATCATCAGTTCTTTCATCTCGGCGAAGTGCTGCTCGGAGAAGTCGGTGATGCCTTCCCAGGCGCGGGCGGTCTTCTCGGCGACCTCGGCGGAGAGCACCTTGAGCGGCTGGCCGGTGGACCAGGCGGTGACCAGAATCTGGCAGGCACGCTCCAGGGTCCAGATATCGTCGAAGGCCTGGCCGACGGTGGGGGCGATCACCATGACGCCGTGGTTGCCCATCAGCAGGCGCTGCTTGCCATCCAGCAACCCGGCCAGGCGCGCACCCTCGGCCTCGGTATCGGCCATGCCGCCATAGAGTTCGTCCACCGCCAGGCGATTGAAGTAGCGCGCCGTGTTCTGGTCGATGGGCGGCACCTCGGGCTTGGCCAGGCAGGCCACCGCCGTGGTGTAGACCGGGTGCAGGTGCAGCACCACCCGGGCCTCCGGCAGCCGGCGATGGATCTGCCCGTGGATCGACCAGGCGGTGCTGTCCACGTCGGGCCGCTCGGCGCCTCGGGGATCGTCCGCGTCGAGCAGCAGCAGATCACTGGCGCGGATGCGCGAGAAGTGCTTCCACTTGGGGTTGATCAGGAACTGCTTGCCGTCGGTGGAGACGGCGGCGCTGAAGTGGTTGGCGACGGCTTCGTGCATGTCGAGGTGGGCGATGACGCGAAAGGTCGCCGCCAGATCGATGCGCAGCCGTTCCTCGGGAGAAAGTGCCATGGTCGTGACTCCGTAAAGCTCAGGGCTTGGGCATCAGGGCGGCGATGTCCGCCTCGGTGGGCGCCTGGAAGTTGTATTTCTTCAGCAGCGCGGCGTACTCCGGGGTGGCGCTGTATTGCTTGAGCGCCTCCACCAGGGCGGTCTTGACCGCATCGTTGCCCTTCTTCACGCCAAAGCCGTTGAGCACTGGGTAAATCAGGGTGTCCGAGGAGATCACCACGCGATTGCCGAGCTTTTCCACCAGGCCGCGGGCCACGGCGGCGTCGGTGATCTGCGCCTCCACGGCCTTGGACAGCAGCGCCTGGGTGGTCTGGGGATCGGTGCCGTATTCGCTCACGACGATCGGCTGCAGACCGTTCTTCACGCAATACTCGTCGGAGAGCTTGTGCAGTTGCTGCAGCCAGGAGGTGGCGCCCATGGAGCCGATCTTGTGGCCGCAGAAATCTTCCGGCTTCTTGGGCTGATAGCTGCTGCCCTTGAGCGCGATGATCGACTCACCGCTCTTCAGGTAGGGGATCATGTCGATCACCTTGAGGCGGTCCGCGGTGATGTACATCGAGGAGTTGGTGATGTCGAAGCGCCCGCCCTGCAGCCCGGTGATGAGGTTGGGAAAACGGGTGTCCAGCGTTTCCACGGAGCGCCCCATGAGCTTGCCCAGCCCCTCGACGAATTCGATGTCGAAGCCTGCCGGCTTGTTGTCCTGCACGTATTCGTAGGGGAAGAAGGTCAGGTCGGAACCGGCGACGAGTTTGCCTGGCTGCAGGAAGTCGGCCGAGGCCAGGCTGGAGACCAGCGCCAGGCCGGCGCCCAGTACGGCGGTGGAGAGGATTCGAATCGAGGCGCTGCTGACTCTTTGCATGGCGGTGCTCCTTGGAGGGTAGGAAAGATCAAACGGCAGCCTGGTCGAGCCCGGCCTGCTGGACGAAGAACGACGCGCCGCGTGGTTTCTGCGGCAGCCGCACGCTGTTGGCCACGCTGCGCACCAGCCCGCTTTCCTGGCCGGCCACCAGCACCCCGGCGTGCTCGCTGGGCAGCGGATTCTCGCCAAAGGGCAGGGCATCCTCGGCGGCATAGACGCTGATGAACAGGGTGCGCGGCAACTCGGTCTGGTTGGGGCTGGAGGCGTGCAGCAGCCGGGTGTGCATGAAGCACACCGAGCCGGCCGGGCCGAAGCAGGCCACGGGCTCGCCGCAGTGCTCGGCCACCACGCTGTCGTCGACCGCGCCGGTGAAACGGCCGTCCTGCCAGTGCGACCACAGCGGGCCCCTGTGGCTGCCGGGGATGACGGTGAGGGGGCCGTTCTCCGGGGTCACCTCGCTCACCATCAGCAGCGCGGTGACCACGTCATCGTTGCTGTGGGGCGTGAAGAGGAAGTCCTGGTGCCACTTCACCTGGGTGGCGGTGCGCGGCAGCTTCGAATTGATCTTGCTGTGGTGGAATCGCGTGCCGCTGCCACCGATGAGCTGAGCCGCGACCTGGGCCATCCGCGAGGTGAAGGCGACCTGGCGATAGGCCGCGGAGATCTCGGTCGGCGAACTGACCCGGCGCAGGGAGGGGTGGTCGGGCCGGTGATCCAGTTCGACATCGAAGCGGGCGCGGCCGTCCTGGGTCTCGCCCCAGGCCTCGGCGTGGCTGCGACTGTCTTCGACCCAATCATCGAAATCGGCCTGCAGGGCGGCGATCTCCGCGGCCGTCAGCAGGTTCTCGACCACCAGGTAGCCGTTCTTGTGGAAACTCTCCAGTTGCGCTTGCTCGATCATAGGGGTTCTCCAGAAGCCAAGGGTGGGGGTCAAGCCAGGGACACGTCCTTGAGGAAAGCCTCGACGCGGGGATGCTGGCCGTTGCGCAGTACCTGGGGCGCGTCGTCGCAGACCACACGGCCCTTTTCCATGAACACGATGCGGTCCGAGACCTTGAAGGCGAAGTTCATCTCGTGGGTGACGATCACCATGGTGATGCCCTCCTGGGCCAGGGCCTCGATCACCTGCAGCACCTCGTTGACCTTTTCCGGGTCGAGCGCCGAGGTGGGCTCGTCGAACAGCATGATCTGCGGTCGCATCATCAGCGCCCGGGCGATGGCCACCCGCTGCTGCTGGCCGCCGGACAGCTGGTGCGGATACTTCCAGGTGTGATCGAGCATCCCGACCTTGTGCAGCAGGGCATAGGCCTGCTGCCTGAGCGCCGCGGGGGTATCCAGGCGGTGATAGCGCGGCGCGAGCAGCAGGTTGTCCAGCACCGTGAGGTGGGGGAAGAGATTGAAGCTCTGGAACACCATGCCGATGTCCAGGCGATGCTCGCTGTGCTCGATGAAGCGCGGCTTCTGGGCGCCGTCCTTGTGCAGGTGGATGAAGGGCTGGCCGTTGATGCGGATCTCGCCGTTGTCCAGTTGCTCCAGGCCGTTGAGCAGGCGGATCAGGGTGGTCTTGCCCGAGCCGGACGGGCCGATCACCGAGACCACCTCGCCGGGCTGGATGCGCAGGTTGACCGAGCCCAGCACCTCGACGTCGTTGTAGGCCTTGTGCAGGCGGGCGGCCTGTAGCGCCGGGGTGGCGGCGTCCCACTGCGGCCTGGCGCTGGCGGTGGAGGCCTGGGTGGCCAGGGCCAGCACCTGCTCATCGGGGGTCCGCACCACCTTGCGCTGGGTAACGTCGAGGAAGCGCTCCAGGCGTTTGAGCAGGAAGTCGAAGAGGGTGACGATCAGCACGTAGTAGAAGGCCACCGCCACCATGGTCTCCATGACCAGGAAATTCTGCGAATAGAGACGCTGGCCGACCATCAGGATCTCGGTGAGGGAGATCACCGATACCAGGGAGCTGAGCTTGACGATGGAGATGTATTCGTTGGCCAGCGACGGCAGGGCCACGCGCAGGGCCTGGGGAATGACGATGCGCCACTGGGTGCCGAGAAAGCGCAGCCCCAGCGCTCGCGCCGCCTCGCCCTGGCCCTTGGGAATCGACAGCAGGCCGCCGCGGTGGATCTCGGCGACATAGGCCGTCTCGCTGATGACCAGGCCGATCAGGCCGGCCCAGAAGGGATCGGCCAGCACCACCGAGGTGCCCGGCAGCGCCTGCGGCAGGTTGTACATGAAGATCAGCAGCACCAGCAGCGGCACGCTGCGAAAGAACCAGATGTAGGCGCGGGCCGGCAGGTTGAGCGCGGGATGCCGGGACTGCTTGGCCAGGGCGATGAAGAAGCCCAGGGCGATGCTGATGACCCAGGTGAGGGTGCTGAGTTTGATGACGGTCCAGGTTGCCAGCCAGAATTGAGTGTCGCCGATAAGGCCGAACATGTAGTTCCAGTCGAAAGTCATCGTTAAAACCTGTCGCCATTCATTGGAAGGACACCTCCGAAGAGGGCTGTCCGGTCGCTGCAATTACAGAATTGGCAATCGGCGGACTTATCGTCAATTAACAAATTACGGGCCTCTGTATAGGACTTTGCTATACAGAGAAAACGGCTGCTGGAGAACTTTTCCTCTATGCCCTCATAAGGAGCAAAGTGCCGCCATTAAAGGCTTCGATGCAGGGTTTTGGTGCACTGGGATGATAAGACGCGGCGGAGATCCACTGGATTTTCAAAGGTTTGATGGGCGTTGAAGACAGGCGCAGCCTGCCTGGCACAGCTTTCGCTTCGGGGGTAGAGGCTATGCAAAAACGAGCTCTGCACAGTTTTTTCCTATAGGTAATCCGTGACCCACTTTACGCTCAGGCAACTTCGTTATTTCGTCGCGGTGGTCGAGGAAGACAGCATCGTCGAGGCAGCGCGACAACTGCACATATCCCAGCCGTCGATTTCCGTCGCCATCAAGAATCTCGAAGAAAGTTTCGAGCAGAAGCTGTTTATCCGCCATCACGCCCAGGGCGTTTCCCTCACCGCCAGTGGGCGCCGACTCTACGACAAGGCCAAGGAACTGTTGCGGCTGTCCCACGAGCTGGAACAGAACGCCAAGGCGGAAAACGAGATGGTCTCGGGGACCGTGGCCATCGGTTGCTTCGAGTCCGCCGCGCCGCTCTACCTGCCCAAGCTGGTCGCCGGCTTCAAGCGGCTCTATCCGGAAATCACCATCCAGCTGCACGACGGCGAGCAGCACGAACTCATGCACGGCGTGCATCGGGGACGCTTCGACCTGGTGTTTCTCTACGATCTGGAGCTGGGTGATTCCATCACCAAGGAGAAGCTCAATGCGCCGCACAAGCCCTATGCCCTGTTGCCTATTGCCCACCCCCTGGCGGGCAAGAAGGCGGTGACGCTCAAGGAGCTGAGTCGCGAGCCCATGATCCTGCTGGACGTGGTGCCCAGCCGTAACTACTTCATCGACATCTTCAAGGAGAAGGGCTACCACCCCACGGTGGCCTACAGCTCCCCCTCCATCGAGATGGTGCGCTGCATGGTGGGGCAGGGGCTGGGCTTTTCCGTGCTGGTCACCCGGCCGACCACCAACCTGACCTACGACGGCAAGCGTCTGGCCCAGGTCAACATCCACGACGACATGCCGGCCTCGACCTTCATCATGGCCTACCTGCGCAACAACGAGCCGACCAAGGCGACGCGGCTGTTCATGGACTATTGCCGGAGTGTCGATCTGTCGCCGGTGCCGGCGGAAAACCCGGCAGGCTGAACACCGTGCTGGCAGTTACCCATCTTCCGGGCGAAAGGGCAGGGATAGACGGCTCCGGGCTGGTCGCCGATGCGTGATGTAAAGTAGAATCAATATCATCTAAGCATCATCGAGCAGGCAGCACCCGTTATGAGTGATATGGCTCTCGCATCCTCACGTCATCTTCATCGGCTCTATTGCGATCACAGCGGCTGGCTACAGGCCTGGTTGCGGCGGCGGCTGGGCAGCGAATGGGATGCGGCCGATCTCAGCCAGGAGGCCTTTCTGCGGCTGGTGCGCAACCCCGAGGTGCTGGGCGAACTGCAGGAGCCGCGGGCGTACCTGGTGACCATCGGCAAGCGCCTGCTGATCAATTTCCAGCGCCGGCGTAGCCTGGAGCAGGCCTATCTCGACGCCCTGGCCGAGCTGCCCGAAGCCTGCGCGCCATCGCCCGAGCAACGCTGGGTCCTGCTGGAAACCCTGCAGGCCCTCGATGAGCTGCTCGACGGCCTGCCCGCCACGGTGCGCCATGCCTTCCTCCTCAGCCAGCTCGAAGACCTCACCTACCGCGAGATCGCCGAGCGCTTGCAGGTCTCCGAGCGCACCATCAAGAGATACATGGCGCAGGCCTATGAACATTGCCTGCTGGCGGAGCTGTGCTGAGCGGCGCCCAGGACCGGCGGCGGACCGCGATCCGCGAGGCCGCGGGCTGGCTGGCGTTGCTGGAATCCGGTGCGGCTGGCGAGCGCGAACACCAGCAGCTGCAGGCCTGGCGCCAGGCCCATGCCGAGCACGAGCGCGCCTGGCAGGCGGCCCTGACGCTGCAGCAACGCTTCGCCGCGGTGCCGTCGCGCCTGGCCATGGCCAGTCTGCAACCGGCCGATCGCGGCCGACGTACCGCCCTGCGGCAGTTGCTGGGCCTGGCGGTGGTGGTACCGACGGGGTGGTGGCTGACCCAGGAAGTGCCGCTGGACGCCTGGACCGCCGATCTCAGCACCGCCACCGGCGAACGCCGCAGCCTGACCCTGGCGGATGGCAGCCTGCTGCAACTCAATACCGCGACCGCCGTGGACCTGGATCAGACCCGGCGACGCCTGACCCTGGTGCGCGGCGAGCTCTCGCTGTGCGTACCCGGTACCCAGGCGCTGAGGCTGGATACCCGCTTCGGGACCCTGATGGTGGAGCAGGCCGAGGTCTGCGTGCAGCAGGACGATGAAGGATGCGACGTGCGCGTGGTCAGCGGTAGCGTGGGGGTGCGACCGCTGAGCGGGCCGGGGCTGGAACTGGGCAAGGGCCAGCAGTTGCGCCTGAGTACCTTGGGGATCGGTGCCATCGAGCCGTTTTCCGCGACGCTGCTGAGCTGGCGCCAGGGCGTGCTGATCGCCCAGGACCAGCCACTGGGCGAATTCCTGCAGCAATTCAGTCGCTATCGTCCTGGCCTGCTGCGCTGGGATCCCGCGGTGGCCGACCTCAGGGTCACCGGCAGCTTTCAGCTCGCCGATACCGACCGGGTACTGGCGCTGCTGGCCGCGACGCTGCCAGTTGAGGTGCACTGGCGTACCCGCTTCTGGGTGACCCTGAAACCCCGCTCGATCGCCGCCTGAAAAAAGCCTGTCCCCTTTTCCGTACTCGTCGGTCATTAACGGCATAGGACAATCAAAGGAGGGGGATTCAATGGTGGCGTTGGTATTGCGTCCGTTGCTGCGCACGGGCTTGCTGGTGGCGTTGAGTGGTACTCCCTGGTGGGCGGGTTCTGCCTGGGCCCAGGAGGCCGCCCGCCGGCACTACGAGATTCCCGCTGGCAGTCTCGCCCAGGCGCTGACCCGCTTCGCAGCGGAGTCCGGCGTCAATCTGGCGGTGGATCCGGGGCTGGTGGGCAAGCGCGACAGCGCTGGCCTCAACGGCGACTATGGCGTGGAGGAGGGCTTCAGCCGCCTGCTGGCCGGCTCGGGCCTGCGACTGCAACCGCTGGGGGAGCGCGACTTCACCCTGGCGCCAGCGCCGCAGGACAGCGGCGTCCAGGAGCTGGCCAGTACCTCTATCGTCGCCACCAGTCTGCAGGCGGATGACACGCCCTACGCCGGCGGCCAGGTCGCGCGGCAAGGCTCCCAGGGACTGCTGGGCAATCGCGACTTCATGGACACGCCCTTCAGCCAGACCTCCTACACCGCCCAGACCGTCCAGAATCTTCAGGCCCGCACCCTGACCGACCTGATCGCCAGCGATCCCTCGGTGCGCTCCACCAATCCGTCAGGTGGTCGCTTCGAGCAGTTCACCATCCGCGGTTTCAGCCTGTTCAACAGCGACGTCGCCTACAACGGGCTCTATGGCGTGCTGCCGACCTATTCCATCGACATGGAGATGGCCGAGCGGGTCGACATCCTCAAGGGGCCGAGCCAGTTGCTCAACGGCATCTCGCCTCGCGGCAGCGTCGGCGGGGGCATCAACGTGGTGCCCAAGCGCGCCACCGATCAGCCCATCACCGAAATCACCGGCAGCTATGCCTCCGACAGCCAGGTGGGCGGCGCCGTGGACATCGGTCGTCGCTTCGGCGCGGACAATCGCTTCGGGATGCGCTTCAACGGCGTCAAGCAATCCGGCGATACCACCTGGGATCACCAGCACGTCGACCGGCAGATGGGCGTGCTCGGTCTGGACTATCGCGTGGAACGCCTGCGCCTGGGCCTCGATCTCGGCCACACCGAGCGCGACACCGATGCGCCCCAGGAGCGGGTGCTGGTCGGTGCCAATGCCCGGGTGCCCGATGCCGACGACGTGCGCCACAACTATGCCCAGCGCTGGACCCGCGCCCAGACCAAGGACACCTTTGGCGCCCTGCGTGGCGAATTCGACGTCGACGATTCGCTGATGGTCTACGGCGCCGTGGGCGCGCGCCGCAGCGATCACGATTTCCTGCGCCACAATGTTTCCCTCACCAACGACGCCGGCGATTTCACCGTCCAGCCGCGCGACTTCACCCGCGACGAAAACGTCCGTACCGCCAACGTGGGCGCGCGCAAATGGCTGCAGACCGGGCCGGTCAGCCACGAGCTCAATGTCAGTGCCGACTACTTCTACATGGACTTCGAGAACGGTGGCGGGCGCTACGCCAGCGGGGCCAGCAACCTCTATGCGCCCCGCGACCTGCCCGCGCCGGGCGTGCGCACCCGGTCCGATGCCAAGGACTACACCGAGAACCGCTTCAGTGGCGTGGCCCTGGCCGACACCCTGGGCTTCTTCGACGACCGCCTGCTGGTCACCCTCGGCGCCCGCTGGCAGCGGGTCAAGGTGGACGACTGGTCCGATGGGGTGAAGCAAACCACCGCCTACGACGAGGAAAAGGTCTCGCCCTCGGCGGGGGTGCTATTCAAGGCCACCGAGCGCCTGTCGCTCTATGCCAACTACATGGAAGGCCTCAGCCAGGGCAAGATCGCGCCGTCCACCGCGCTGAACGAGGACGAGATCTTCCCGCCCTTCATCAGCCGTCAGGCGGAGGTGGGCGCCAAGTACGACTTCGGCGCCGTGGCCGTGACCGCGAGTGCCTTCCGCATCAAGCAGCCAGCCTACGAGACCAACGCCACCAACCGTACCTTCGGTCCCAACGGCAAGCGGGTCAACGACGGGGCGGAGCTGAGCGTGTTCGGCGAGCCGCTGGCCGGCTTCCGCGTGCTGGGCGGCCTGATGTACATCGACAGCGAGCTCAGGGACACCGTGGGTGGCACCTTCGACGGCAATCGCGCCCCGGCCACGCCCAGGCTCAATGCCAACCTCGGCGCCGAACTGGACATCCCGGCGGTGCCCGGCCTGACCCTGACCGGACGGGGGATCTACACCAGCTCCCAGTATCTGGACCAGGCCAACAGCAAGGAAATCGACGCCTGGCATCGCTTCGACGTGGGCGCGCGCTACGCCTTCAAGGTCGACGCCACCCGCGTGACCCTGAGGGCCTCGGTGGAGAACGTGATGAACGAGCGCTACTGGGCCTCCGCCGGCGCGTCCGACGACAGCGAACCCGGCCTGACGATCTCCACGCCGCGGACCTTCGTCTTCTCCACCACCCTGGCGTTCTGACGCCGCCGGAGCCCGTTGCTGCGCAAGGCTCGTGCAGTCCTGCGCAGCGGCAGATTGTATGAGCCGTTAATTACCGGCAGAACCTTGCTGCGTTATTTGGCTGAAATTCGTTATTCATTGACAGGAGTGCCCTGCGGATATAGCTGAAACAAGATCCTTATCAGGCTTATTACCGAGCTATTTCAATAACGGACTGTAGTGAGTTCGGGTTTTTTATCGTCCGCAGATTGGCCAAAGTTGGGCGAGTTCAAAGACTGGGCTATTTACGGGAATAGCGGTTGAAGGATGAGAATGAAACTGATTATCGTTACCGAAGATAAACGTCCCGAGGTCTGACGCCATGCTTCAACCATCCCTCAGTCGCGATACCGCAGTAGCCGACAACGCCTTCTTTCTCGCTCGCCAGGCGCGCTTCGAATCAAATGTCCGCAGCTATCCGCGCAAGCTGCCGCTGGCCATCGCCAAGGCCGCCGGTGTCTGGGTGACCGACGTCGAAGGCAAGACCTACCTGGATTGCCTGGCCGGGGCCGGCACCCTGGCCCTGGGGCACAACCATCCGGCGGTCACCGCGGCCATCACCGACTTTCTCGGCAGCGGCCTGCCCATGCACAGCCTGGACCTCACCACGCCGCTCAAGGACGCCTTCAGCGAGCGCCTGCTGGGCCTGCTGCCGGGTCGGGCGGAAGACTACTGCCTGCAATTCTGCGGGCCGTCCGGCGCCGATGCGGTGGAAGCGGCGCTGAAGCTGGCCAAGAAGGTCACCGGACGCAGCAACGTGGTGGCCTTCTCCGGCGGCTACCACGGCATGACCCACGGCGCCCTGGCCGTGACCGGCAATCTCGCGCCCAAGCAGGGCGTGGCGGGGTTGATGCCCGGGGTGCAATTCCTGCCCTATCCCCATGAGTACCGCTGCCCGCTGGGCCTGGGTGGCGAGCAGGGCGCCGCGGCCCTGGCGCGCTATCTGGAGCGGTTCTTCGGCGATGTGGAAAGCGGCGTCTGCCGGCCGGCGGCGGTGATCGTCGAGGCGGTCCAGGGGGAGGGCGGCGTCAATCCGGCACCGGCGGCCTGGCTGCGGACCCTGCGCCAGGTCACCCGGGAGCACGGAATCCTGCTCATCGTCGACGAGGTCCAGACCGGTTTCGGTCGCACCGGCGCGCTGTTCGCCTGCCAGCATGCCGGCATCGAGCCGGACATCCTGGTGCTGTCCAAGGCCGTGGGCGGTGGCCTGCCGCTGGCCCTGCTGGCGATACGTCGGGAGTTCGACGCCTGGGAGCCCGGTGGCCATACCGGCACCTTCCGCGGCAATCAATTGGCGATGGCCACGGGGCTGGCCACCCTGGAGGTCATCGAGCGCGATGGCCTGGTCAGCCATGCCGCCCAGCTCGGGGGCTGGCTCAGGCGCCATCTGGAGCGGCTGCGCGAGCGCTTTCCCGCCATCGGTAATGTCCGCGGGCTGGGGCTGATGCTGGGCCTGGAAATTGTCGAGGCGGGCGGCGACGCGGATGCGCTCGGCAGCCTGCCGGCCGATCCCGCCCTGGCGGCGGCCATCCAGCGCCACTGTTTCGCCCAGGGGCTGCTGCTCGAACGCGGTGGCCGCGACGGCAACGTGGTGCGACTGCTGCCCCCGCTGATCCTCCAGGAAAGCCACTGCCTGGTGCTGCTCGAGCGCCTGGAGGCGGCCCTCGTGGCGGCCCTGGCCGAACCCCGTGGCTGAGCACGAGGCACCCCCGAGTGCCGTGACACCGGATCGCCCGCAGGGACGCGCAACCTCTTGGACACTGCCATGACTTCTCTAGAATCCACGCTGCTTTCCCGCATCGTCAGCGAGCTGGCGTCTTCCCACGCCCTGATGAATTGCCTCATCAAGGAATTCGCGCTGCCGGAAAAGTGCCTGACTTATAACTGGCCGGAAGATCGGCGCGGTATAGCGCCGGCCAATTATCTGAGTTGGTTACAAGACGGCGGCGTTCCCTTGCTGATCAACTTTCCTGGAGACCGCCAGTTCTTTCTGGTCGTCGATCGACAGGATGAACTCGGCAGCCAGCGTTATCTATCCGATATCTATGTAAGACGCGGCGACCAGCCCTGGTATTGCCCGGACTTTCCCGCCTTCATCGATTATCTGCTGGAGGCCTGCGAAGAACTCGCCGGCGCCCACAATGGCGAGTTGCTGCAGCAGGTCCTGCAGAGTCAGCGCCTGACCGCGGCCATCGTCGACCACGTGCAGGTCACTCGACATCCCGCGCCGCTCAGCGACTACCTGGCCAGCGAGCAGGGCCTGTGGTTCGGCCATCCCAATCACCCGGCGCCCAAGGCGCGGCGCTGGCCGGAGCCTCTGCCGGCCGAGGCCTATGCACCGGAGTTGCACACCAGCACCCCCATGCACGTGCTGGAGGTGCCGCGCGCCGGGTTGCAGGTGGCTGGCAACGGCCTGAGCGATGCCCAGGTGTTGCAGGGCTTCGTGGACCAGGCGCAGGCCGCTCCGGAGCGGGCGCGGATCGTGCTGCACCCGGTCCAGGCGCAGCTGTTCCTGGGCGATCCGCGGGTCCAGGCGCTGGTCAGCCAGGGGCTGATCCATGACCTCGGGCCCAGCGGCGCCCTGGCCAGTCCCACCGCCTCCATGCGTACCTGGTACCGCGCGGGCCATGCCTTCTTCGTCAAGGGCTCGCTGAATGTGCGCATCACCAATTGCGTGCGCAAGAACGCCTGGTACGAACTGCAGAGCAGCCTGATCGTCGATCGCCTCATGCAACGCCTGCAGGGGCGGGTGGCGGGCCTGGACATGGTGCGTGAGCCGGGTGCCCTGAGCTGGGCACCGCCGGCGGCGAGTGCCGAGGACGAGCGCTGGTTCCGCGAGCAGACCGGCGCCATCCTGCGCGAGAATTTCTGCCTGGAGCATGGCGCCGACTGCTGCCTGCTGGCCGGCACCCTGTTCGCCCGCGACACCCGCCTGCAGCCGCTGCTGCAGGACTTCCTCAGTCGCTGCGGCGGTAGGAAACCCAGCGATCAGGCGCGGCTGGCCTGGTTCCAGGATTACCAGCGGCTGTTGCTGGGGCCGGTACTGCGACTGTTCTTCGAGCACGGCGTGGTGCTGGAGCCGCACCTGCAGAATTGCGTCCTGGTGCATGACAATGGCCGGCCCGTCCGGCTGCTGCTGCGCGACTTCGAAGGTATCAAGCTGACCGATACCCTCGGCGCCGAGGCCCTGGACGCCCACGTCCATCCCCGGGTGCGCCAGTCGTTGCTCTACAGCCGCGACCAGGGCTGGCGGCGCATCGCCTACTGCCTGTTCGTCAATAACCTCGCCGAGGCGGTGCTGGCGCTGAGCTGGGAGCGTCCGCACCTGGCGCCGCGCCTGTGGCGGCAGGTGGAAGCCGAGTTGATCGCCATCCGCGCGGATCTGCAACGCGCCGCGCCCGAGCTGGATGCGCTGATCGCCGGCCAGCCGATTCCCTGCAAGACCAATCTCAAGGTGCGCCTTGCCGCCCAGGCCGATCGCCAGGCCGGCTACGTGCAGTTGCCTTGCCCCTGGGGCGCGGAGGTGCGTCATGGGTGAGCTACCGACCGTGGTCCGCGCCGCCCTGGTGGAAGCCCAGGCGCAGTCCAGCGATCCCCTGGCGGCCTTCGTCTACGACCTCGATGCCCTGCGGCGGCACGTCGCCGCGCTGATGGCCGAATTGCCGCCGGGCGTGGAGCTGTACTACGCCATCAAGGCCAACAGCGAGGCGCCGATCCTGGCGGCCCTGGCGCCGCTGGTGCACGGCTTCGAGATCTCCTCCGGTGGTGAGATCGATCGCCTCGCCGCCTGCCCGCAGCGCAAGCCGTTCATCTTCTCCGGTCCGGGCAAGCTGGATTCCGACCTGCGCACCGCCCTGAGCGCCGGGGTCGAAGCCATCCACCTGGAGAGCCTCGGCGAGATCCAGCGCCTGCAACGCCTGGCCCGCTCCCTGGGGCGGCTACAGCCGGTGTACATCCGCATCAACCCACAATTGCCGGCCGGGCTGACCAGTACCCTGGCCATGGCCGGTACGGCGACGCCCTTCGGCTTCGACGAGGCCGACCTGCCCACCGCAGTGGCAGCGGTGGAGGCGGCCAGTCACCTGCAGCTGCAGGGTTTCCATGTGCATGCCCTGTCGCACCAGCACTCGGTCGAGCGCCATCTGCACCTGCTGGACTTCTACCTGGAACGCTGGCCGCACTGGCGCGGCCTGGCCCGGCGCCCGGAGAGCCTGGTGCGGCTCAACGTCGGTGGCGGCATCGGCGTGGATTACCGCGAAGGCCGGCGGTTCGACTGGGCGCGGCTGTGTGCGCACCTGCGCGCCCGTCTGGCCGCCCAGGCGCAGCCGCCGCTGATCCGCTTCGAACCGGGCCGTTTCCTCGCGGCCTTCTGCGGCTACTACACCATGGAGGTGCTGGATACCAAGACCAGTCATGGCCAGCACTTCCTGGTCTGCCGCGGCGGGACCCACCAGTTCCGTCTGCCGGTGGCCCAGGGACACGATCACCCGGTGCTGCACCTGCCCCGCGAGGCGCGAGCGACGGCGACCGGGGGCAAGGCCTGGACGGTGGTAGGCCAGCTCTGTACCCCCAAGGACATCCTCAGCCGCGGCCAGCCGCTGGGCGAGGTACGGGTGGGCGACCTGCTGGTGCTGCCCCTGGCCGGCGCCTATGGCTACAACATCTCCCACGCGGACTTCCTCTGCCATCCGCGCCCACGGCAACTGTTCCTCGACGGGAACGGGAGGGCCTCGGCGTGAGCGTGGCGATCCCGCGGGTCTGGGTGGCGGTGAACGTGCTGCTGGGCACGGTCACCGTCAGCCTGGCCAATACCGCGCTCAATCCGGCGCTGCCGGCCTTCATCGCCGCCTTCGACCTGGGGCCGCTGCTGGCCAGCTGGATCGTCGCCGGCTTCATGGTCGCCATGGGCATCACCATGCCGCTGACCGGTTTCCTGGCCGGGCGCCTCGGGCGGCGGCGGCTCTATCGCCTCGGGCTGCTGGCCTTCATCGCCGGTTCGGCGCTGGGCGCCCTGGCCGAGTCCATCGCCGGCGTGCTGCTGGCGCGCATGGTCCAGGGGGTGGCCAGCGGCCTGATGATTCCCCTGGCGCTGGGCATCATCTTCTCCGTCTATCCCAAGGAGGAGCGCGGGCGGGTGACCGGCTGGTGGGGTGGGGCGGTGATGCTGGCGCCGGCGGTAGGGCCCTTGTGCGGCAGCCTGCTGCTGGAGGTGTTCGACTGGCGCGCCCTGTTCCTGCTCAACGTCCCGGTGGGCCTGCTGGCCCTGGCCATGGGGCAGGTGGTGCTGCCCGCGGATGCCCCCCGCGAACACCAGCCCTTCGACCTGGCCGGCTACCTGCTGATCGCCGGTGGCCTAGGGTTGCTGCTGGTGACCCTCGGCCGGCTGCGCGAGCTGGCGGCGCTGGGCGAACCCCTCAATCTGCTGGCCCTGGCGGCCGGCTTCCTGTGCCTGCTGGCCTTTGTCCGGCTGCAACTGCGGCGCAGCCATCCGCTGCTGCCGCTGCGACTGTTCGCCCTGCGCGGCTACCGGGCCAGCGTCATCATCGCCGTGGTCCAGGCGGTGGGCATGTTCGAATGCCTGGTGCTGCTGCCGCTGCTCATCCAGCTGGTACTGGGCCACAGCGCGCTCTGGACCGGTCTGGCACTGCTCTGCACGGCGCTGGCGGCGGCGCTGTTCGGTCAGGTCGGCGGGCGCCTGCTCGACCGCCGCGGACCCCGTGGCGTGATCGCCACCGGTCTGGCGCTCAGCGGCCTGGCCACCCTGGCCCTGGGTGTGGTTGGCAGCCATGCCGGACTCGCCTGGATCTGCGCGCTGATGGTGCTGCGCGGCGTCGGCCTGGGGCTGTCCTACATGCCGGCCACCACCGCCGGCCTCAATACCCTGCCGGATGCCCAGGTCACCCAGGGCGCGGCCATGAACAACATCGCCCGGCGCCTGGTGTCCTCGGTGGCCGTGGTGGCCGCCTCCCTGTGGCTGGAACTGCGCCTGGGCGGCGCGGCCGGCTGGGGCCCGCGCCAGGCTGCCACCGGCGTCGCCATCCAGGACGCCTTCATCGCCACCGGTCTGTTCATCCTGCTGGCACTGCCCTGGGCCTGGCGCTTTCCCGCCGGCCAATCCCTTTCCGTTCGGAGGTACTCATGACCGCTCAGCTTTCACTTCCTGCGCAGCCCTGGCCGTCGCCCGCCGACGCCGCCCTCTATCGCCAGGTCGAGCAGCGCGTGGTGGCGCAATTGCTGCAGACGCTGATCTACGAAGAGGTGCTCAGCGCCCAGGTACAGCCAGTGGCGGATGGCCTGGCGCAGTATCGCCTGGCCGGTCGCGCCGCCGATGGCCAACCGGTGCAGTACCTGGGCTATGCGCCCGCCGCTGCCAGCTTCGGCCTGATCCGCCTGGACCCCCAGCGCCTGGTTCGCCAGGACGCCCAGGGGAGCCGTGCGCCGACGCTGCACGAGACCCTGGCCGAATTGCTCGGCGAGCAGAGCGCCGCGCCGCTATGGCCGCGCTTCGTCCAGGAGCTGGAGCAGACCCTGCTCAAGGACCTGCAGTCGCGCCGCCAGGATTATCGTCCCGACCGCCCGGCCCACGAACTGGATGTGGACGCGCTGGAACGGCACTTCATGGATGCCCATGGCTACCACCCCTGCTACAAGTCGCGCATCGGCTTCTCCCTGGCCGAGAATCGCCGCTACGGACCGGAATTCGGCGAGCCGATCCAGCTGGTCTGGCTGGCCCTGGCGCGCGAGCGGGCGTCGGTGGGGCACTCTCGCCACCTGGATTTTCCGGCTTTTATCGCCGAGGAATTCGGCGCCCAGCGCTGGGCGGCCCTGGCCGCCGAGTGGCGCGAACAGGGGCGGGCGCTGGACGACTACCAACTGATCCCGGCGCATCCCTGGCAGTGGGAGCAGCACCTCGCCGCGCTGTTCCAGCCCGAGCTGGTGAGCGGCGAGCTGCTCTACCTGGGCACCTCTCGCGACCAGTACGCCGCCCAGCAGTCCATCCGCACCCTGGCCAATCGCAGTGCGCCCCGGCGGCCCTACGTCAAGCTGGCGATGTGCCTGACCAATACCTCCAGCACCCGCATCCTGGCGCGTCATACGGTGCTTAACGGCCCAATCATCACCGACTGGCTGCAGCGCCTGATCGAAACCGATGCCACGGCCCGCGACCTGGACTTCGTGGTGCTCGGCGAGGTCGCCGGCGTCGCCTACGACAGTCGCACGCTGCCAGTCAGTCGCGCGGGGCAGGTCTACGGCACCCTCGGCGCCGTCTGGCGCGAGAGCATCCATGCCTATCTGCGCGCGGATGAGCAGGCGGTTCCCTTCAACGGCCTGACCCAGGTGGAGAATCGCTACGGTCAGGGTGCGCCGCGGCCCTTCGTCGCCGCCTGGATCGAGCGCCACGGCCTGGACGCCTGGCTGCGGCAACTGCTCAGGGTCACGGTGACGCCGCTGATGCACATGCTCCACGCCGAAGGCATCGGCATGGAGTCCCACGGCCAGAACATCGTGCTGATCCACCGCGACGGCTGGCCGCTGCGCATCGCCCTCAAGGACTTCCACGACGGCGTGCGCTATGCCGAGCGCCACCTGGCGCGCCCGGAACTGCGTCCGACCCTGGAGCCCTTGCCGGCGAGCCACGCGCGGATCAACCGCAATTCCTTCATCCTCACCGAGGACGTGGACGCGGTACGCGACTTCACCTGCGATGCCTTCTTCTTCATCGCCCTGGGCGAGCTGGCGGTGTTCCTGCGCCAGCACTTCGCCCTGGCCGAGGCCGACTTCTGGCAGGCGACCGCCACGGTCATCCTCGACTACCAGCGCGCCCATCCCCAGCACCGGGAGCGCTATGCGCTGTTCGACGTCTTCGCCCCCACCTTCGAGGTGGAGGAGCTGACCAAGCGGCGCCTGCTGGGCGATGGCGAGCGGCGTTTCAAGGCGGTGGCCAATCCCCTGCATCCCTACCGGCCCGCCGCATGCTGAGGCGCAATCGACTCAAGGCCGCCCTGGCGGCCGGCACGCCCAGCCACGGCCTGTTCGCCTCGTTGCCCACGCCCGCCAGCATCGAGCTGATCGCCGAAGCCGGCTACGACTTCGTGATCATCGACCTGGAGCACGTGCTGATCAATCCGGAAACCCTGGAGAACATGATCCGCACCGCCGAGAGCTACGACCTCACGCCGCTGGTGCGGGTGCCGGACGCCGAGCCCAAGCGCCTGCTGCGCCTGCTCGATGCCGGGGCCCAGGGGATCGTGCTGCCCTGCGTGGAAGACCCGGCAGTGCTGGCCGCCGCGGTGCGCGCCTGCAAATACCACCCGGAGGGCGAGCGCAGCCTCAATGCCGGGCGGCCTGGCTCCTTCGGCAAAACCAGCCTGGCCGACTACGTGACCCGCGCCAATGCGCAGATCCTGGTGGTCGCCATGATCGAGAGCGCCACCGGCGTTGCCCGGGCAGCGGAGATCGCCGCGGTGCCGGGAGTGGACCTGCTGCTCGAAGGGGCGGCGGACCTGTCGCAATCCCTCGGTCGCCCCTGGCGCATCGCCGATCCGGAGGTGCAGGAGGCCCTGCACCAGACCTGGTACTCGGCAAGACGCCAGGGCACACCCTATTGCGCCATCCCCCGGCGCCCGGAGGACCTCGATCTCTGGCGCGCCCGGGGCGTCACCACCTTTGTGCTCGGCGACGAGCGCGGCATCGCCTTCCGGGCCCTGCAGGCCCGCCTGACCGCCCATTCCTGCGGAGAATCCCCATGAACGCCCAGACCCTCGCCACCGATCTGATCCTGCAGGACCTGTTCGACTGCCTGCTGGCCGAAGACGTCTTCGCCCCGCTGGCCGTGACCCTGGCGGCCGCGGCCCCGGAACTTCCCGCCATCCTGCAGCCGGCCGCCCCGGAGGAGCGCCTCTGGGAGTGCTGCTGCGATCCCCGCGAGCAGCGCTTCATCGCCGCGCGGGTGCGTCCGGGTATCACCCAGGCCTGGGTAAAGGTGCCCGGTACGCCGATCCTGGCGCGCCAGGGCGACGCCTGGAGCACCCTCACGCCCGAGGCCTTCGTCTCCCTGGTCTTCGCCGAGGCGGCTGCCGATCCGGAGCGGGCACGGGGCATCGCCCTGCTGCGCGAGACCCTGGCCACCAGCCTGCGGCAAACCCGGCTGTCGCTGGAACGACCCCTGGTCCCGGGTCCGCTGCTGGAGGGCGACGGCCAGGCCGCCTTCCTGCAACTGGAGCGCTGGGCCGCCCTGCGGGATCGACCCTATCACCCCCTGGCCAAGGCCAAGCTGGGCCTGAACGACGCCGACTACCAGGCCTATCAGGCCGAATTCGGCCAACCCGTGCGCCTGGCCTGGGTCGCGGTGCGCCGCGATCAGCTGCTGTGCGGCGAGGGGGTGGCGGCGGAGAGCCAGGGGCCGGCGGCCGCCCTGCTGACCCCAGCGGCGCTGGCCGAGTTGCAGGCCGAATTGCAGCAGCGCGGCCTGGCCGAGAGTCACCTGGCGCTGCCGGTACACCCCTGGCAACTCGCCGAGGGACTGCCGGGCCGGCTGGACGAGGCCTTCACCAGCGGCGTCTGCCAGCACCTGGACTTCGCCGGCGCACGTTGCCACGCGACATCGTCGCTGCGCTCCATGCTCATGGAGGAGGGCGCGGGCGTGGCCCAGCTCAAGTTGCCCATGGCGGTGCATTCCCTGGGCGCCTCGCGCTACCTGCCGGCGGTGAAGATGATCAACGGCTCGCGCAGCGAGGCCCTGTTGCGCCAGGCCCGCACCCTGGACCCGGTGCTCGCGGAGAGCCTGCACCTGTGCGACGAGTCGCGCTGGTGGGCCTTCATGCCGCCGGCGGCGACCTTGTTCGACGAGGCGCCGCGGCATCTCTCGGCCATGGTGCGCGGCTATCCCGCGGCGCTGCTGGCCGATCCCGACTGCCGGCTGCTGCCCATGGCCGCGCTCGGCACGCCGTTGCCGGGCAGTCGCCGGCATTTCTTCGATGACTGGCTGGCGGCCCGGGCGCTGGCACCGACGCCGGCCAACGTCCAGCTGTTGCTGGGTGAGCTGTGCCACAGTTTCATCGATCTCAACCTGCGGATGTTCCGCCTCGGCCTGCTCGGCGAGGTGCACGGGCAGAATGCCGTGCTGGTCTGGCGCGCCGGGCGCATCCAGGGCCTGCTGCTACGCGACCACGACTCCCTGCGCCTGTACGTGCCCTGGCTGGAGCGCCAGGGGCTGGCCGATCCGCAGTACCGGATCAAGCCCGGCCATGCCCAGACGCTCTATCACGAGCATCCGCGCGATCTGCTGTTCTGGTTCCAGACGCTGGGCATCCAGGTCAACCTCAGGGCCATCTTCGAGACCATCGCGAACTGCTACGCTGTCCCGCTGACCGCTGCCTGGACGCTGCTGCGCGAGGTACTGGAGGAGCGCATCGCGGCCCTGGACTTCGACGCCGAGGCCCGGGCGCTGCTCCGGGAGACCTTGTTCGAGGCACCGGACTGGCCGCAGAAGTGGCTGCTGCGCCCGATGATCGAGCGGGCCGGTGGGCCCGGCAGCATGCCGTTCGGCAAGGGCAGGGTGGTCAATCCCTTTCATCAGGTGAGCCATGCCCCCTAGTGTTTCCCTCTCTATGACCCGCCGCCGCCTGCTCGGGCTCGGCGGCGTGCTCGCCACCGGCCTGGCGCTGCCGCCAGGCGTCGCCCGGGCGCAGTCCACGCGCGTGGCCACGCTGTTCCAGGGTGCCACCGACAGCGCCGTGGCCCTGGGGCTCAGGCCTTGCGGGGTGGTCGAATCCTGGAGCGAGAAACCTGTCTATCGCTACCTGCGCCCGGCGCTGGCAGGGGTGCCCTCGCTGGGTCTGGAAACCCAGCCAAGTCTGGAGGACCTGGCGCTGCTGGCGCCCGACCTGATCGTCGCCTCGCGCTTTCGCCATGGCCGGATCGCACCCTTGCTGCAGCAGCTGTGCCCGGTGGTGATGCTGGAGGAGGTCTTCGAATTCAAGCAGACCCTGCTGGCCCTGGGCACCGCTGCGGGGCGTGAAGCGGACGCCATGGCCCTGCTGCAGGCCTGGCAGGCGCGCATCGCCCGTCTGCGCGAGGCGCTGCAACGCCATTACGGGACCCAGTGGCCGCCGACGGTGGCGGTACTGGATGTGCGCGCCGATCACCTGCGCAGCTACCTGGCCGACAGCTTCGCCGGGCGGGTACTCAGCGAACTGGGCTTCGCCTGGCCGGCGGCCAGCCAGGGCAGCGCTGCGCCCTCGATCAAGCTGACCTCCCGGGAAAGCCTCCCGGTGGCGGAGGCCGAGGTCTTCTTCGTCTTCCTGCGCGCCGACCAGGCCGCGGTGCAGCGCAACTACGCCAGTCTGCTCGAACACCCGCTCTGGCAACGCCTGAGCGCCCCCCGGCGCGGGCAGGTCTGGCGGGTCGACGGGGTGGCCTGGAGCCTGGGCGGCGGCATTCTCGCGGCGAATCGTCTGCTGGACGATATCGAGGGCGTTCTGGCCGCCCAGGGGGCCGCATGAGCGCACCCTTCAGATTGCTGCTGCTCGCCCTGGCCCTGGCGCTGACCGCCGTGCTGAGCCTCTCGGTCGGTGCGCGCTGGATCGCGCCTAGCAGCGTGGTGGCGGCGCTGGTGCAAGATCCTTCGCTGGCGCTGGATGCCACCCTGGTCAACACCACGCGCCTGACGCGGCTGCTGGTCGCTCTGGTGGTGGGTGCCAACCTGGCAGTGGCCGGTGCCCTGATGCAGGCCATGACGCGCAATCCCCTGGCTTCGCCGGGGCTGTTCGGCATCAACGCCGGGGCCACCTTCGCCCTGGTGCTGGGCATCACCCTGCTGGGGCTGTCCAGCACGGAAGGCTGGGTGCTCTGCGCGCTGCTGGGCGCGGCGGTGGCCGGCACCCTGGTCTGGATCCTGGGCAACCGGGGCCAGGCGCGCCTGACGCCGCTGCGCATCGTGCTGGCTGGCGCCGCCCTGGCGGCGCTGTTCACCGCCTTCAGCCAGGCGCTGCTGGTGATCAATCAGGAGGGCCTGGACAGCGTGCTGTTCTGGCTGGCCGGTTCGGTGGGTGAGCGCAACCTGGCCATGGCTGCGCCCCTGCTGGTGTTCAGCCTGCTGGCCCTGGCCGCCGCCATGGTCCTGGCCGGGCAGCTGGATGTACTGGTCGCCGGTGACGACCTGGCCCGTGGCCTCGGCCAGCCGATCGGACTGATCCGCTTGCTGGCCGGGGTGCTGGTGATCTGTCTGGCCGGCAGCGCCGTGGCCCTGGCCGGCAACATTGGCTTCATCGGCCTGATGGTGCCGCACCTGGTGCGCGGGCTGTTGGCCCGCGCGCGAAACGAGCATCGCTGGCTGATCCCCGGTTGCGCCCTGGGCGGGGCCCTGCTGCTGGTGCTGGCCGACAGCCTGGCGCGGGTGGTGATCCTGCCCCAGGAGGTGCCCGTGGGCATCATGACCGCCCTGTTCGGCGGGCCGTTCTTCATCCATCTCGCGCGCCGGGGAGGCCGCCATGGCCGTTGAGATCGTCTGGCGGCTCGGCCGCTTTTCCCGGCGCCTGGCCCCGGCCACCCTGGGGCGGCTGGTCGTCGCCGCGCTGGTGGCCCTGGCGGCCTTGCTGCTGTGCCTCTGCCTGGGCAAGGTCTGGTTGACGCCCACCCAGGTGCTGGCCGTCTTCGCCGACGACGCGCACGGCGGCCGGAATTTCATCGTCACCCAGTTGCGCCTGCCGCGGGCGCTGCTGGCGGCCCTGGTCGGCAGCGCCCTGGCGGTGTCCGGCCTGCTGCTGCAGGGCCAGGTTCGCAATCCCCTGGCCTCGCCGGACCTGCTCGGCATCACCAGTGGCGCCAGTGCCGGGGCGGTCTGCTATCTGGCGTTTCTGGCCGGGAGTCTCGGGCCGCATGGCCTGCCGCTGGCCGCGATGCTCGGCGCGGGCCTGGCGGCGCTGCTGGTCTATGGCCTGGCCTGGAATCACGGAGCCTCGCCGTTGCGGCTGGTGCTGGTGGGGGTAGGGGTATCGGCCATGCTCGCCGCGGCCACTACCTTCCTGCTGGTGTTCAGTCCGCTGACCACCACGCTGTCCGCCTACGTCTGGCTGACCGGCAGCGTCTATGGCGCCAGCTGGCCGGAGGTGCGCGCCCTGGGCCTCTGGTGGCTGGCCCTGTTGCTGCCACTGGCGGCTCTGGCGCGACACGCCGTGCTGGCGCAACTCGACGACGACCTGGCCCGCGGCCTCGGCGTGCGCCTGCAGCGGCAACGCGCGGCCCTGCTGGCGCTGGCCGTGGCCCTGGCCGGGGTGGCCATCGCCTGGGGGGGCGCCATCGCCTTCGTCGGCCTCATCGCGCCCCATATCGCCCGCCGCCTGCTGCCCAGTGGGTTCGCCGGTCAGGCGCTGCTGGCGGCCCTGGTGGGAGCGCTGCTGGTCATGCTCGCCGACCTCCTGGGTCGTACCCTGTTCCTGCCCCTGGATCTGCCGGCCGGCATCTTCGTCGCCGCCCTGGGGGCGCCCTTTTTCCTCTACCTGCTGATCCGGCAACGCCCCTGAAGGAGGCTTCATGGCAACCCTGGCCAGCCGCGGCCTGACCCTCGGCTACGGCACCCAGACCATCATCGAGGCCCTCGACCTCGACCTACCACCGGGTCGCGTCTCGGTCCTCATTGGCAGCAACGGCTCCGGCAAGAGCACCCTGCTCAAGGCCTGCGCCCGGCTGCTGGAACCACGCCAGGGCCAGGTGCTGCTCGACGGCCAGGACATCCACCGGCAGTCCACCGCCGCCCTGGCCCGGCGATTGGCGGTCCTGCCACAGACCCCGGTGGCGCCCGAGGGCATCAGCGTGCGGCAGCTGGTCAGCCTGGGCCGCTATCCCTACCAGAACTGGATGCGCCAATGGTCGCCAGACGATGCCGCGGCGGTGGACAAGGCGCTGCGCCTCACCGACCTGCTGGCGCTGGCGGAGCGGCCGGTGGACGACCTCTCCGGCGGTCAGCGCCAGCGCGCCTGGATCGCCCTGACCCTGGCCCAGGATACCGATTGCCTGCTGCTGGACGAACCCACCACCTACCTGGACCTGGCGCACCAGATCGAGGTGCTGGACCTGCTGCGCCAGCTGAACCGGGAGGAAGGCAAGACCATCGTCATGGTGCTGCACGACCTCAATCTCGCCTGCCGCTATGCCGATCACCTGGTCGCCGTCCACCAGCGTCGCGCTTACGCCCAGGGCGCTCCCGCGGCGGTGTTGACGCAAGCCCTGGTACGGGAGGTGTTCGCCCTGGAATGCCGGATCATCGCCGATCCCTATTTCGGCACGCCGCTGTGCATTCCCTTCGGTCGCGAGGTACCGCCATGTGCCTGAGGCTCACCTTCGACAGTGCCCAACGGGACGAGCTGCGCGCTACCTTCGGCCTGCGCGAAGCCAGCGAGCGCGATGGGCAGCACAGCCAGCCGGTCGCCGCCTGGCTGGACGCCGCGCGCTGCGCCGAGTTGCTCGACGATCTGGCGGCGCGCATGCAAGCCCCCACGCGGCGGGTCGCGGCGTCGTTGCTGACCAAACGGCTGGGCTTCCTTACCACCGGGGTGGCCTTTCACGCCCTGTCGGCCTATGACCGGCGCCTGGACCTGACGCCTGGCAATGTCTGGATCGAGGATGGCCACGCCCAGGGGCGCTGGCGATCGGCCCTACCGTTGAGCGATACCCGGCCGCTGCCTGCCGTGGAAGATCATGCCACTGCCCGGGCGTTGCTGGCCCGCACCCTGTTCGGCGAGTTGCTGCGGCCGCTCTGGGAGACCCTGGCGCAGGTTGGCCGCGTCTCGCCCCGCATCCTCTGGGAGAACGCGGCGGTGCGGCTCTATTCGCTGTACGACCGGCGCCTTGCCGAATTGGCCGATCCGGCCATTCGTGCCCGCTGCGCCGAGGACTTCGCCTGGCTGCTGGCGGCCACGCCGGCGGAGCTGGGACTGGAGACCAATCCGCTGGCGCAATTCCGCCGGCCTGCAACGGCCAGTACCGTGGGACGTCCCGTCCGCTTCCGGCGCACCTGCTGCTTCTACTACCAGGCCACGGCACCTGCCGAATACTGCTCCAACTGTCCGCTGATCCGCCCCCGGGAGGCCGTATGCCCAGCCACCTGAACGAGCTGCCGGCCGCGCTGATCGCCGGCTACGCCGAGATTTCCGCCTCGACCCTGGGTCATCTCGGACGTACGGGTTACCTGCCCGAGCTCAAGCCGGCGGTAGCCGGCGCGCGCCTGCTGGGCCGGGTGGTGACGGCGCGCATTCCCTTGCCCCACGGCGCCCTGTTGCGCGAGGCGCTGATCGCCAGTCGCCCGGGCGACGTCCTGGTGATCGAGGCCGTCGGCGATCCCCACTGCGCCTGCTGGGGCGAATTGCGCACCCTGGCGGCCCTGGTCAAGGGCCTGGCCGGCGTGGTGGTGAGCGGCGCCATCACCGACATCCAGGCGCTTCGCCAACTCGGTCTGCCGGTCTTCCATCGCGGCATCAGCGCCGTCACCACCCAAGGCGGCGAGGCGCTGGGCGAATTGGACGTCGAACTCCAGCTCGGCGAGACGCTCGTCTGCCCCGGTGACCTCGCCCTGGGAGACGACGACGGCCTGTTCATCCTGTCGCCCGCGCGGGCCACAGCCTTGCTGCCACTGGCCCAGGCCAAGGAAGCCGCGGACCAGGCGCGGCGTGTGCAACTGCTGCAGCGGCTCACCGAAGGGCGCTAAGGCTACTATTCAGGCTTGGTGCCGATCTGCTCCCGCAGGAGTTGCAAATAACGCCGCGCGCCCAAGCCCTGGGGGCGGTTCTTGATCCAGATGACGTCGATCCAGCGACGGATCTGGCTGGCCATGTTGTCGAATTGCACCTGTTCGAGCAGCCCGGTGGCGATCAGTGGGCGCACCAGTGGGTGAGGCAGATAGGCCCAGCCCAGCCCGGCCTGCACCAGGTCCAGCGTCGCCAGATAGCTGTCGGTGAGCCAGACCCGCTGCGACAGCACGATCTGCGGGTCCGAGGCGTTGCGGTCGCCGCCGGCCACCACGATCTGGCGGGTATCGGCCATCAGCGTTTCGCCCAGAGGTCGACCGGTGCGGGTCGAGGGGTAGCCGGGCGCCGCCACCGCCGTGAGCAACTGGCTGCCGGCCTCGGCGAAACCTTCCTGCTCGTTGATCCCCGGTCGTTCGAAGATCAGCGCCAGGTCGACGCTGCCATCGTGCAGCAGGCGGATCGCCTCGGCGCGTGCCGCCGAGCGGATCTCGATTTCCAGCGCCGGAAATTCCTCGGCCAGGGTCACCAGCGGCCGACTCCAGGCACCCGTCTGCAACTCCGGCGCCATCACCAGCACGAAGCGCCGCTCCAGCCCGGCGTGCAATTGCAGGGCATGGGCGTCGAGCAGGTTGAGCTGGCTGGCCACCTGCCGCGCCTGGGGTTCGAGGGCGCGCGCGGCGGGGGTAGGCAAGGCCTTGCGGGTGGCGCGATCGAACAGCACCAGGTCCAGCTCGGCCTCCAGCTGGGAAATCGCCATGTTCACCGCTGACGGCACCCGCCCCAGGACGCGGGCCGCCGCGGAAAAGGAGCCCTCGTCGATCACGGCGAGGAATACCCGAAGCGTTTCGCTGGTAAAGGCCATGGTTGTCAATTTCGCTGATAACGATCGTCTTTTTGTATCAGCCAGACAGGCTTAGAGTCCAGTCAGACCACAACGGAGACAGCGACATGAGCGAGTCGATGGCGGGCCAGGTGGCCCTGATCAGCGGTGCTGGCAGCGAAGCCGGCATCGGCATGGCGATAGCCCGCCGCCTGGGCGCGGCGGGGGCACGGTTGCTCGTCACCGCCAGCAGCGCCCGGATCGCGGAGCGGGTGGCGGTATTGCGCGCCGCCGGCTTTACCGCTGAAGGTCAGGCCCTGGATCTCACCGAGGAGGCCGCCGTTGGCGACTTCTGCCAGTGGGCCGAGGCGCGTTGGGGCCGCATCGACATCCTGGTCAACAACGCCGGCATGACCATGCAGGGCAGTCCCGAGCCCCTGGTGGAGGTGGCGCGGATGACCCTGGCCGACTGGAATATGACCCTGGCGCGCAACCTGACCACGGCCTTCCTGCTGACCCGTGCCGTATTGCCCGGCATGCAGGCGCGCGGCTATGGCCGCATCGTCCACGTCAGTTCCGCCACCGGCACCCGGGCGGGCATTCCGCAGGCAGCGGCCTACAGCGCGGCCAAGGCGGCCATGGTCGGCATGAACATGAGCCTGGCGCTGGAGGTAGCCGGGCAGGGCATCACGGTCAACGCCGTGGCCCCTGGCTGGATCGAAACCGCTTCCAGCCTGCCGGAAGAATTGCAGGCAGCGACGCGGGTCCCCGTGGGTCGCGCCGGCCGCCCCGCCGAGGTCGCCGCGGCGGTGGCCTTCCTGGCCTCGCCCGAGGCGAGCTACATCACCGGGGAATACCTGGTGGTGGACGGCGGCAACAGCCGCATCGAAAACAAGGGGGCCTGACATGCAGCCGGTCGTACTGGTCAGTGGGGTTCTGGGTGGCATCGGGGGGGCGGTGCGCGAGCATTTCCTGCAGGCGGGCTGGCGGGTCTTCGGCACCGATCTCGACGGCGCAGCCCTGGCGGCGCTCCAGGCCGACGGCCGCCTTGCCGGCCAGCACGCCGCCGACCTGCGCCAGGCCCGCGCGAGCCGGGAGGTGGTCGCCAGCGTCCTGGACCGCCTCGGTCGCCTCGACGCCCTGGTCCACTGCGCCGGCGTCTGGCGCGAAGGCCCGGCCGAGACCTTCAGCGAGGAAGACTTCGACCTGGTGCTGGACGTCAATCTCAAGGCCAGCTTCTTTCTCTGCGCCGCGGCCATTCCCGCGCTGCGCGACACCCGCGGCGCCATCGTCAACCTGAGCAGCGATGCCGGTCGCCAGGGCAATCGCAATGCCGCCGTCTACTGCGCCAGCAAGGGCGCGGTGACCCTGATGACCAAGGCCCTGGCGCTGGATCTGGCGCCCAGCGGGGTGCGCTGCAACAGCATCTCCCCCGGCGATGTGGCGACGCCCATGCTGAACTTTCAGGCAGAGCGCTACGGCAATGGCGATCCCGCCGCCTATCTGCAGGAATTGCTGGAGAAGTATCCGCAAGGCGAGCAGGCGCGCTTCATCCAACCCGAGGAAGTCGCCGAACTGGCCTTTTTCCTGTGCCAACCCGCCGCGCGCTCCATCACCGGCGCCGACCTGGCCATCGATTGCGGCGTCTCGGCCGGGCACTGAGCCCTGGCCGAGCCGCCCTCAACCCCAAGAGGAGTCCGACATGACCACCAGTGGTATCAGCGAAGCCGCCGTCCAGACCTTTGTCGCGGCCGAACGCGAGCGCTTCCTGGCGCGCAATCCCAAATCCCTCGCCCTGGCCGAGCGGGCCCGGCACTCGCTGTTCGGCGGCGTGCCCATGCACTGGATGAACGACTGGTCGATGCCCAGTGCGCTGTTCGTCAGCCATGCCCAGGGTTCGCGCTTCCACGATGTAGACGGCCACGAGTACATCGACTTCTGCCTGGGCGACACCGGCAGCATGTTCGGCCATTCGCCGGCACCCATCGCCCGGGCCCTGGCCGAGCAGGGCGCGCGCGGGCTCACCACCATGCTGCCCGGCGAGGATGCCGTGGTCGCCGGGGAATTGCTCGCCGAGCGCTTCGGCCTGCCGTTCTGGCAGGTAGCGACCACCGCCACCGACGCCAATCGCTATGTCATCCGCTGGGCGCGCGCCATCACCAATCGCAAGGTGCTGCTGGTGTTCGACGGCTGCTATCACGGCACCGTCGACGACGTCATGGTGCGCCATCAGGACGGTCGCACCGTGCACCGCGGCGGCCTGATCGGCCAGGCGCACAACCTGGCCGAGACCAGCCGGGCCGTGCCCTTCAACGACCTCGCGGCGCTGGAGGAGGCGCTGGCGAAGGGCGACGTCGCCGCGCTGATCTGCGAACCGGCCATGACCAACATCGGCATGGTACTGCCCGCCCCGGGCTTCATGGACCAGGTCCGCGCCCTGACCCGGCAATACGGCACCCTGCTGATCATCGACGAGACCCATACCCTGTCCACCGGCCCCGGCGGCTGTACCCGCGCCTGGAATCTGCAGCCGGACTTCATCACCTTCGGCAAACCCATCGCCGGGGGCGTGCCCTGTTCGGCCTATGGCTGCAGCCACGAGATGGCCCAGGCCATGCGCCTGGCGCAGCAGCACGCCAGCGAGACCAGCCACGGCCATGGGCACAGCGGCATGGGCACCACGCTGTCGGCCAATGCCCTGGCCATGCGTTGCCTCAGAGTCAACCTGGAGGAAGTGGCGACGCCGGCCGCCTACGAACGGATGCTGCCGATGGCAGCGCGACTGGCCGCCGGTCTACGCGCGGTGATCGCCCGCCATGGCCTGGCCTGGTCGGTGACGGAGCTGGGCGCCCGCTGCGAATTCCAGTTCTGCGCCACGCCGCCCACCACGGGCGCCGAGGCGGAAGCCGCCTTCCATGACAGCCTGCAGCAGGCGCTGCACCTCTATCTGATCAACCGGGGCATCCTCATCACCCCCTTCCACAACATGACCCTGTGCTGCCCGGACCTCGCTGCGGAAGACGTCGATCTGCTGCTCGCCACCCTCGACCAGGGCCTCGCCGAACTCCTGGCGCTGCCCGGCGCCCGGGAGTGTCAGCCATGAACTTCGCCGACGCCCAGGAAGCCCGCGACTTCCTCGCCGCCCACCCCGAGGTGCGCAGCATCGAACTCATGCTGATCGATGCCAATGGCGTGCCCCGCGGCAAGCTGCTGCACCGGGACGAACTGCTGGCCATCTATGAGGAGGGCCGGCCGCTACCCAGCTCCATCCTGGCGCTGACCTTGCAGGGGGAGGACGTCGAAGCCACCGGTCTGGTCTGGGAGGTCGCCGACGTCGACTGCTGGACCTATCCACTGCCCGGCAGTCTGACCCTGCAACCCTGGCGCAGCACCCCGACCGGTCAGGTGCAGGTGAGCATGCACCCGACCCAGGGGCTGCCGGCCACGCCCGCCGATCCCCGGCACGCCCTGGTACGGGTGATCGAACGGCTGCAGGCCGACGGCTTCCAGCCGGTGATGGCGGTGGAGCTGGAGTTCTATCTGCTCGACCGCACCCGCGACGCCCAGGGCCGGCCGCAACCGGCGCTGCAGATGAATGGCGTGCGACCCGGCTCGCCGCAGGTCTACGGGGTCTACGAACTGGAGCAGCTGCAGCCGTTTCTCGATGACCTCTACGCCGCCTGCGAGGTGCAGGGCCTGCCGGTGCGCACGGCCATCTCCGAATACGCCCCCGGCCAGCTCGAACTGACCCTGCTGCACCGCTTCGACGCCCTCCAGGCCATCGACGAAGGCATTCGCTACAAGCGCCTGGTCAAGGGCGTGGCCAACCGCCACGGCCTGCAGGCCTGCTTCATGGCCAAGCCGTTCGGCGACCAGGCGGGCAGTGGCCTGCACCTGCACGTCAGCCTGGCCGATGCCGAGGGCAATAACCTCTATGCCAGCGAGGACCCGCAGGGCACGCCGCTGCTGCGCCATTCCATCGGCGGCATGCAGCACCGGATGCTGGACGCCCTGGCGATCTTCTGTCCCAACGCCAACTCCTACCGCCGTTTCCAGGCCAACAGCTATGCGCCGCTGGCCAAGAGCTGGGGAGTCAACAACCGCAGCGTATCCCTGCGCGTACCTGGAGGTCCGGCCAGCAGTCGCCACATCGAGCACCGCATCTGCGGCGCCGATGCCAATCCCTATCTGGCCGCCGCGGCCATCCTCGCTGCCATCCACGAAGGCATCCGTGACCGACGCGACCCGGGGCCGGCCATCGTCGGCAATGGCTACGAGCAGGCCACCGACTTCCTGCCCACCGACTGGCTCACCGCGCTGCAGGCGCTGGAGCGCTCCAGCTGGATCCGGGAGGCGCTGGGTGAGCGTTTCATCGAGGTCTATCTGGCGATCAAGCGCGCGGAGTACCGGCAATTCATGGCCGAGGTGGGGGAACAGGACTGGCGCTGGTATCTGACCCACGCCTGATGGGTCGGTGTCAGATCAGTCCGACTCGCCCGGCACGGCGGTGAGGCGATTCACGCTGATGATGCCGCCATTCCAGATCATCTCAACCGGCGCCGCCTGGACCACGGCAGTGACCAGGCGCGGGGTTAGCAGCGCCCAGCAATGGCTGCCGGGGCGGCGTACCGAGCGATAGCGCAGACCTGGGCAGCCGACGCGTTTGGCGGCGGCGCCCAGACTGCGCGCCGCGCTGTAGTCCAAGGGATCATGGATAGGATCTGCTGCTTTTAGCACCAGGGCGTCGCGTACCCCCTTCTCGGAGAAGCTCACCGAAAGATTACGGAAGACGAAACGCTCGTACTTCAGTGCCGGCACCTTCGACCAGTAGGCCTGCTGATGATGGTGGACTTCGGCAAGGGCGGTATCGGGATGGTCGGCCAGATAGAGAACGCCGAAGGTGCCATCGCTGAAGCGCGAACCCTCTGGATTGACGTGAGTGAAGGGCGCTGTCGCATAGGAGCAACCCGAGATGCCGAAGGGAATCTGTTCGCGGGGAATCAGCTCCAGACGCCCCAGTTCGTTTTGTAGGCGCGGGTTGGTCAACACCTGTAACTGATGGAGCACGGCGAAATCTTCGGCATTGGCAACATCGTCGAACAGGTGGATGGGCGGGAATTTGGAGTTGACCAGGCGATGCCCTTGTAGACGCTCATCGGCCAGCAGGGGCAGGTCCTCCAGCTTCACCATCCGGCACCGCGCAGGACGTCGATACGCCGGAAGGTTTCATAGAGGGAGATCATGTCGCCTTGGGCCATTATCTCCAGCGGCGAACGGCCATTGAAGAATTCATTGTGATTGGCCATGGCGACGAAGCCATAGACGTTTTCCGGGTTGTCGAAAACCAGGCGCAACGCGGAATGCATGTTCAGCACCAGGCTGACACGCTGCAGTTGATCGGCATCCAGGCTCACCGCCCATTCGCTGTCCCGCTGCGACGCTCGGGTATAGGTGCTGCGTGAGATGCGCAGGATCCGGCAACTCTGCTCGCTGGAAGCTTGCCATCTTTCCAGGATATTGAGCGCTGCCCTTAGACCAATCGTGCTCTGGCTTTTCGAAAATTGCTCGACGACGGCAACCTGGGACATAGGATTCTCCAATCTGTAGAGGCAAATATAATGAATTCGAATCTACAGAGATAGAGGCTCTACTGCTCCCTTGCTAGGGCGGCTAGGTGGGCGTCCTAGCGAACGAGCGCCAGGCTGGCCTGCCAGCGCCGATCCCGGGTCGAGGGCCGGCGGTGCAGCCGCTCGTCCAGCAGCGCCGCGGCCTTGGCCTGTTCACCCCCGCGCAGCAGAGCGACCAGCAGGGTGTCTTCGATGACCTCGCGCTGGGCGCCGCTGCCGCCGATGCGGAGGACGTCAGCGCGCAATGGTTCCAGTAGGCGGGCACAACCCAGGTAATCGGCTTCGGCGAAGGCCAGGAGCGCACGGCAGAGCAGCGGTACGACCGGCCCGGCGGGCAGGACGCCGTCGCGCAGACGACTTTCCAGTCCGGCAACGCGGGCTTCCACCGCCAGACGATCCCCGGTCGCCGCGGCGATCAGTGCCATATGGACATCGGCAAAGGGCAGCCCCGGTTGCTGGAACAGCCCATCCGCGCTGGCTGCGGTGGCCTGCCAGAGGCCGACGGGCACCTCATGGCCATAGAGGCCCAGGCGCCAGAGAAAGGAGGCGTTGTCGCTGACTCGATTGAGCGGGCCGGCGGTGGACGCGGCCGGCGCCACGAAGCGCTGATAGAGGGCCAGCGCGCCCTGGCTGTCACCCTGTTCCAGGGCCACCAGGGCGCCGTGCCAGGCGATATGGCCATGCAGGGTACCGTGAAGGGGGTACTCGGGCAGCCAGCCGGCGATCAGGGCCTGAGCGGACTGGCTGGCGCCGGATTCGTGCAGGACATGGGTCAGGGCATGGGCCGCATTGACGTTGTGGCGGCGCAGCTCGAGCGCCCGCTCGGCAAGCGCCCGACCGCGGACCACGTCGCCGTTCTCGCCGTGGGACCAGCCGCGGTAGGTCAGGAACCACCAGTCATCCGCGGCGAAATGGCGGGCATGGCGTTCGCAGAGTTCGACCCGCGCCTGGTCATGATCCGCCCGCCCGGAAAATGCCAGCAAGCCGAAGGCCCCCAGCGGCAGGCCGAGGATCAGGATGTCGCGCGGCCAGCGCTCGGCGTGTTCCAGCGCGCCCTCCAGGGCCTGGGCGGCTTCCCCGGCGATCAGCCGCCGCACGACCTCGACATGGCTGCGCTCGCGCTCCGTGCCATGTCGCTCCACCAGCCGCTGCGCCTGGGCGATGGTCTCCCGGGCAGCGCCGGCCTGGTTGTCGATCAGCTGCAGCCGTGCCCGCGCTGCATGGGCCAGGGCGAAGCCAGGATCGGCCGCGATGGCCTCGTCCAACGCTTCCGCCGCACCGGGCCAGAGCGACAGCAAGAGATCTATGCCGGCCTGATAGCGCTCGGCGGCGCGGGTGGAAGCGGTGGACAGGGGAAGGTCGTAGCGGTCGGTGCAGGAGAGAGGCATGAGGGTGTTTCGATCTTCAAGCAAGGAGGCGCCACTGCCCAGCAACGGTCAGCGGCTTCGAACACCCTTGATAGCAGGCGGCCACGGGTACGGCTAGCGCCCGCAGCTCATGGCGGCTTGAAAGAAGCTCATGAACAGCAGACGGGTGCTTGCGTCCACCGCTTGCACAGCGGCGGTTAGAAGCGGCGCTGCGCATCCTGGCTGATACGGTGGCTTCGCCGCCTAGCTCGTTTCCCGACCTAAACGGCGCTGCGACTCGCCAACCACGCCCGCCACCCACCATGCGCCGTGATGTCCTCAGCCTCCGCCAGGCCATAGGGCTCGCAGATGAAGCCGGTTTCCCAGCTGCCATCGGCCAGTTCCACCTTGCCCAGGCCGAGCGGGGCGGGGATGCCGGTGAGAAAGCTACCCAGTTCGCTGCTGGGCAGCTCCCAGACCTCCACCTCGATGGCGGCGCCGTCTTCGGCGACCCGGACCATGCCCGGACGTAGCGGCGGGCCGCCGGCCAGGGCGTGGAGGCGATAGTGCGGCGCGCTCCGAGTCAGGGCCAGGCGGCGGGCACCGCGGGCGAGCAACTGGCCATTGAGGGGCAGCCCCTGCAGATGGGCACCGCAGACCACCAGCCGGGCACGGTCATGGTGGGCGGGACGCGCCGGCAGGCTGGCGTGCGGCAGGGCGCCGCCGACCAGCGCCAGGCCTTGGGCTTCCTGCAGGGCCGCGGCCAGGCTCAGCAGGTACTGGTCGGTGAAGACCCGGCCGAACAGCGTCACGCCCCAGGGCAGGCCGTTGGCCATGACGCCGGCCGGCACGGCCACGGCGGCGTAGTCCAGCAGGTTCATGAAGTTGGTGTAGTAACCCAGATCGGCGTTGCGGGTGACCGGTTCGGCGGCCAGTTCCGCCAGGGTCACCGGGCGCGGATAGGTGGGGGTAAGGACGCAATCCAGTTCGGCGAGCAGGGTGTCGCACCGGGCTTTCAGCGCCTGCAGGCGGTAGCCAGCGCGAAAGGCGTCCACCGCCGTGGTGTCGGGCGCCTTTTCCAGCACGGCGCGGATCACTGGCAGTACGGCGTCCGGT
The DNA here is from genome assembly GCF_028640825.1 of Pseudomonas sp. LA5. NCBI lineage: Bacteria > Pseudomonadati > Pseudomonadota > Gammaproteobacteria > Pseudomonadales > Pseudomonadaceae > Pseudomonas > Pseudomonas sp. LA5. The sequence continues at coordinate 140,482 of NZ_JAQYZY010000025.1, read as the reverse complement.
TCGGCCTCGATCAGGGCGCCGGCCACGCTATAGCGCTCGGCGACCCAGGGGCCTTCATAGAGCAGGCGCGCGGCTTCCAGGAAGGGCGCAAGGTCCAGCGGCACGGCTTCGCCCCCCAGGGCCTCCAGCTGGGCCTTGGCCGCCGCGAACAGCGCCGGGCTTTCCGGGCAGCCGAGGAATTCCAGCTGGGTCGGGACGCCGAAGCGGAAGGGCCGCGGGCGGCCGAAGGCGCTGGCGTCGTTCCACTGTGGATTGGCGCGGCTGTAGGGATCGCGCGGATCGAGGCGGGCGGTGAGCGCCAGCAGCGTGCTGGCTTCGGCGGCGGTGGCGGTAAAGAAGGTCACGCAGTCCAGGGTCTGGCAGGCAGGCACCACGCCGGCGGTGGACAGCAGTCCCTTGCTGCCCTTGAGACCCACCAGGTTGTTCAGCCCCGCAGGCACGCGCCCGGAACCGGCGGTATCGGTGCCCAGGGCGAAGCTGGCGACACCCAGGGACACGGCCAGCGCCGAACCGGCACTGGAGCCGCCGGAAGGATAGTCCGGATGGACACTGTTGCGACAGGCGCCGTAGGGCGAACGGGTGCCGTTGAGGCCGGTGGCGAACTGGTCGAGATTGCACTTGCCCAGCGGCACGGCGCCCAGGGCGACCAGCTGTTCCACCAGGGTCGCCGAGCGTTCGGGCACATAGGCATAGGCCGGGCAGGCCGCCGTGGTGGGGATGCCGGCGAGGTCGATGTTGTCCTTGATGGCGAAGGGGATGCCATAGAGCGGCAGCTCGGCGGGATCGCGATCGTCCAGGGCGGCGAGATAGGGCTCCAGCTCGGCTGGGGTCAGCAGGTGGATGAACAGGTGGTACTCGGGGTTGAGGGCCGCGGCCTGTTCCCGCAATTCAACGATGAGCGTGCGTGGGGTCCGGGTCCCGGCGGCATAGGCGGCGCTCAGGGTGTCGAGGCGCAGATCGAATGTCATGGTGGCTTCCTTCACGTCTTGTCGATGACCAGCAGGCGCTGGCCGGCGCGGATCGGCGAGCCGGGCTGGACCTGCAGGTCGTGGATCCGGCCGCTGCAAGGCGCGAGCAACGGGATTTCCATCTTCATGGATTCCAGGATCAGCAACGGCTGGCCGGCTTCCACCTGGTCGCCCGGCTGCACCTGGGCCTGCCAGAGATTGCCGGCCACCGGGCTTTCCAGGGCCAGCTGGTGGCTGGCGAGGGGGACATCCTCGGTGGCTTCCACGGCGGCTTCCTGGCTGTCGAAATGCGCCTGGCCGGAGTCGATCCAGCGCTGCCGCTCGGCGGCGAAGGCGCTCTGCTGGCGCGTGCGGAAGGTGGTAATACCCTCGGCTTCGCGTGCCAGGAAGGCCTGGTAGTCGGCCAGGGACAATTCGCTCTCTTCGATGCGCAGCGGCACGCGACCCAGTAGGAAGTCCGCGCGGATGCGTAGCAGCTCGTCCGCCGACACCTCATGGAAGCGGATCTGATCGAAGAAGCGCAGCAGATAGGGCTGGCCGTGGAAGGCTTCCACGTCACGGTAGCGATTCCACATCTGCAGGGTGCGACCGACGAACTGATAGCCGCCAGGGCCTTCCATGCCGTACACGCAGAGATAGGCGCCACCGATGCCCACCGAGTTTTCCGCGGTCCAGGTACGCGCCGGGTTGTACTTGGTGGTCACCAGCCGGTGACGCGGATCGAGGGGGGTGGCCACCGGCGCACCCAGATAGACGTCGCCGAGGCCCATTACCAGGTAGCTGGCGTCGAAGACGATGCGCTTGACCGCCTCCAGGGACTCCAGGTCATTCACCCGGCGGATGAACTCCAAGTTGCTCGGGCACCAGGGCGCGTCCTTGCGCACCGTGGTGGTGTATTTTTCGATGGCCAGGCGGCAGGCCGGATCGTCCCAGGACAGCGGCAGATGGACGATGCGCGAGGGCACCCGCAGGTCCTGGGCATCGCCCAGCGCCTGCCAGCAGCGACTGACCGCCGCCAGCAGCTCTGCCAGAGGCAGTGCCTCGGGCTGGTAGTGCACCTGTAGCGAACGGATGCCGGGGGTGAGTTCGTACAACCCGGGCAGCGCCAGCGCGGCCAGTGCCTGCATCAGCCCATGGCCGCGAAAGCGCAAGGCCAGGTCCAGCTCCGGTGGGCCGATCTCCAGCAGCAGATGGGTATCCCCGGAAAGCCGCGCCACCAGGCGCTCGGCGCCCTGGCCCAGATCCAGCACCACGGGATCGCCGCGCTCGGGCGTAATGGCGATCTCCGCCTGCGGCTGCAAGCTGCTTTCCTCGGCCAGGCGTGCCTGCTGCAGGCGTCGCGCGGTCGCCAGGTCCACCGGCAGGAAGCGCAGCCGGTCGCCGGCCTTGAGCTGGCCCAGTTGCCAGAGGTCGGCTTCGATCACTGTGACCGGACAGACGAAGCCGCCCAGGCTGGGGCCGTCCGGGCCGAGGATGACCGGCATGTCGCCGGTGAAGTCCACCGCGCCCACCGCATAGGGATTGTCATGGATATTGGAGGGATGCAGACCAGCCTCGCCGCCGTCTTCGCGGGTCCATTCCGGCTTGGGGCCGATCAGGCGCACGCCGGTGCGACTGGAATTGAAGTGCACCTCCCAGTCGGTGGCGAGAAAGAGATCCAGATAGGCCGGGCTGAAATAGTCCGGCGCACCGTGCGGTCCATAGATGACGCGCAGGGTGCGGGTCTCGGGCAGCCGGGTGGTCAGGGCGAGGGGCAGCCGGGCCTCCGCACGTGCGTCGGTCAGCGAGTGCAGGTGCAGCACGTCGCCGGCGCGCAGGGCGCGGCCACCGTGACCGCCGAACTGGCCGAGGGTGAAGGTGCTGCGACTGCCCAGGTAGTCGGGCAGGTCCAGGCCGCCTCTCAGGCAGAGATAGCTGCGGGCGCCGGCGCCGGTGATGGCGCCCAGGTGCAGGATGGCACCCGCGGGGACGCGAAAGACGCTGTCCATGGCCTGGGGTTGGTCGTCCAGCAGGATCGGCAGCGCCGCGCCGGTGACCACCACCACGGCCTCGGTGTTGAATCTCAGGGTAGGGCCGGCCAGGGTGATTTCCAGGGCGGCCGCGCGGCCGTCGTTACCGAGCAGGCGATTGCCCAGGCGCAGGGCGCGGTCGTCCATGGGGCCGGAAGGGGGAATGCCCACCGACCAGTAGCCGAGGCGCCCGGGGGCGTCCTGCACCGTGGTCTGGGTGCCGGCGCTGAGCACCTCCAGGGTGGTGGCCTGGTAGGTCAGCCCCTCCAGGCAGCGCGTCCAGGGCTGGCCCGAGGCGAAGGGCGCGGCGGCGAGGATCTGCCGCAGGTAGTCGCCATTGGTTTCCACGCCATAGAGCCGGGTCGCCGCCAGGGCCTGGTCGAGGCGTTGCCGGGCGGCGTCGCGGTCGGGGGCCCAGGCGATGACCTTGGCCACCAGGGGATCGAAATAGGGCGGGATCTCGCAGCCAGCCTCGATCCAGGTGTCCAGGCGCAGCGCCCGGCCATCCGCGGGTGGGAAGTCGACCTGGGTCAGCAGGCCCGGGCTGGGCTGGAAGTCGCGACCCGGGTCTTCGGCATAGAGCCGCGCCTGGATGGCATGGCCCTGGGGCTGCAGCCCCGCGGCGAGCACGGCCAGCGGCGGCAGTTCGCCAGCGGCCAGTTCGATCATCCAGCGCACCAGGTCCACGCCCCAGACCTGCTCGGTGACGCCGTGCTCGACCTGCAGCCGGGTGTTCACCTCCAGGAAGTAGAAGCGGTCGGCGGCGCTGTCGTAGACGAACTCCACGGTACCGGCGCTGCGATAGCGTACCGCGCGTGCCAGCTCCAGGGCGGCGGCGCAGAGCGCCTCGGCCATGCCGGCTGGCAGGTTGGGCGCCGGGGTCTCCTCCAGTACCTTCTGGTTGCGGCGCTGCACCGAGCAGTCGCGCACGCCCAGCGCCAGCACCTCGCCCTGGCCATCACCGAACACCTGCACCTCCAGGTGCCGGGCGCGCTCGATGTACTTCTCCAGAAAGACGCCCGCGTCGCTGAAGTTGTTCTGACCCAGCCGGCGCACGGCGTCGAAGGCCTCGGCGAGTTCAGGGTCCGTGCGGCACACGCGCATGCCGATGCCGCCGCCACCGGCGGTGCTCTTGAGCATCACCGGATAACCGATCTGTTGTGCGGCCGCCAGTGCCCCTTCCAGGGTATCCAGCAGCTCGGTGCCCTCCAGCAGCGGCACGCCCTGGGCGCGCGCCAGGGCCCGCGCCGTGTGCTTGAGACCAAAGGTGCGCAGTTGCTCGGGGGTGGGCCCGACGAAGGCGATGCCGGCGGCTTCGCAGGCTTCGGCGAAGGCGGCGTTCTCGGAAAGGAAGCCATAACCCGGGTGAATGGCCTGGGCGCCGCTCTGGCGCGCCACTTCGAGCAGCTTGGCGGTGTCCAGGTAGGTGGCCGCGGCGGCGCCTTCGCCCAGGCTGAAGGCCTGGTCGGCCGCGCTGACATGGCGGCTGGCGCGATCGGCTTCGCTGTAGACGGCAACCGCGGCGACGCCCAGGTCGCGCAGGGTGCGCTGGATGCGGCAGCTGATGGCGCCACGGTTGGCGATGAGCAGGGTGGTGAACATTCGAGGCGTCCTCGAAGGCGGCGGGCCGTCCCGCCAGATAAAAGCTCTCGGGGTCGTCCCCAAGAGGCCGCGCGAGGGCGGTAGGTCAGTTGGCGTCTAGCGCTTGCCGCGGTAGCTGTAGCGTCCGGCGCGGACTTCGCAGAGGCGATGGAGACGCGGTCGCAGCCACTGCCAGAGCCGGCGTGCGTGGGTCAGTCCCATAGCAGCACCTCCGCCGGAGTGGGGTTCCAGCCGTTGCAGGGGTTGTTGAGTTGCGGGCAATTGGAAATAAGCAGGATGACGTCGGTCTCGGCGCGCAACTCCACATACTTGCCGGCGCCGGAGATGCCATCGGCGAAGGTCAGGCCGCCGTCCGCGGTCACCGGCACGTTCATGAAGAAGTTGATGTTGGCGCCGATGTCGCGCTTGCCCAGGCGCCCGTCATGACCACCGGCGCAGAGGAAGTTGTCGCGGCAGCTGTGCATCTGCCGGCGATCCAGGGCGTAGCGCACCGTATTGCTCTCCTGGGAGCAGGCGCCGCCCAGGGTGTCGTGGCGGCCACAGGTGTCGGCGACGATGGTCAGCAGGGGATTGCCCAGGTTGGAATAGAGCACGCTGCCGGTCGACAGATAGACCCGGCCCTGGCGTCTCAGGGTGCGCTGGGGATCGTAGCGTTCCTGGGGGTTGGCGGCGGCGTAGAAGAGGGTGTCCACCGCCTGGTTGCCTTCCAGGTCATGGATGCGCAGGGTCTGGCCGGCCTTGACCTCCTTGAGGTAGGGCGCTCCGGCCGGCAGGAGGGCGCGGTAGCTGGCATCTTCCGGGCGTTTGGTGCTGGCGATAAGGGTCATGGCAGGGCCTCAGAGGAAGTAGCGGGCGGTGTTCTGAAAGGCGCGCTCGTTTTCCGGGCGCGAGGTGCGGCAGCGTTCGGCCACCTTGGGCGCCGCGCGCAACTGGGCGAGATCGACCGGGCGCGGCGCATAGACCGGGTCCGGGTCCAGCGGATGCTGCAGGGCGGTCAGCACCACCAGGGTGTTCATGGGCGCATGGAGCTCGACCAGATCGCCGGCGCGGGAGTTGCCGGGCACGAAGGCAAAGGCGCCCGCGGCATCCACGTCCACCCGGCTGAACAGGTTGAGGGTCATCAGCAGGTCTTCCAGGCCCAGGCCCCACTTGGCCAGTTCCACCAGCAGGTTGTCGGTGCCATTGCGGTGGAAGCCGTTGCGCAGCTCCTGGTAGCGACCCGCGCCGTATTTCTCCGCCACCTCGGCGGCATTGGCCACGCCGCCAAAGCTGTCGTGCCAGCCGCAGGTGTCGCGCACCACGGCCGCCAGCACCCGCCCCATGTCGGAATAGAGGCAATGGCCGGCGGTGAGACGCGCGGTGTGCTGGCCCTTGAGGGTATCGGGCAGGTTCAGCCGCTCGCTGCGGTCATCGGCATTGAACAGCAGCAGGCTGACATTGGCGCCGCCTTCCACGTCGGTCAGCCGCAGGGTCTGGCCGCGGCGCAGGATGAAGGAGGCGGTGCCGCCGCCGGGGACGCGTTCCTGGTAGAGCAGTTCGTCAGTCATGGGCAACCTCGTCAGGTAAGGGCTGGCCGAGTCCCAGGCGCATGCACGGGCCGGGTCTTGGCGGTCAGGGGCAGGTCGTAGGTGATGCGGGCGCCATAGGCGCCGGGGGCTTGCGGGTCCTGGCGGACCTTGTCGAACACCAGCACCCGGGTGGCCAGGCTGAAGCCCTCGTGCAGGTCATGGGTGACCATGAACACCGTGAGCGGGCGCTCGTGCCAGAGCTCCAGCAGCAGGGCGTGCATGTCCTTGCGGATGCCGGGATCGAGGGCGCCGAAAGGCTCGTCCAGGAGCAGGATGCGTGGCCGGACGATCAGCGCCTGGGCGATGGCGAGGCGCTGCTGCATGCCGCCGGACAGCTGCCCCGGGTACTTGCCCAGCGCCTGGCTCAGGCCGACGCGTTCGAGCAGGGCGGCGGCCTGTTCCCGGGCCTGGCGCTTGGCCGTGCCCAGCAGCCGGCCGAGCAGCGGGGACCTGGGCAATTCCAGGCCCAGGGCGACGTTGTCCAGCACGCTCAGGTGGGGAAACACCGAATAGCGCTGAAAGACCACGCCCCGCTCGGGATCCGGTTCCGCCGAGAGCGGCTGACCATCGATGCTGATCTCGCCACGGCTGGGCCGCTCCTGGCCGAGCAGCAGACGCAGGAAGGTGGACTTGCCGCAGCCGGAGGCACCGACCAGGGCGCAGAATTCGCCTTCGCGCACCTGCAGATTGAGACCTTCGAGCACCACCTGCTCGCCATAGCGTTGCCAGAGATTGCGGACCTCGATCATCAGCGACCCTCCCCGTACCAGGGAAAGGCGCGCCGCGTCAGCAGGCGCAGGCCCGCGTCCAGCAGCCAGGCCAGCAGGGTGATCCAGGCGACATAGGGCAGGATCACGTCCATGGCCAGATAGCGCCGCACCAGGAAGATGCGATAGCCGAGGCCATCGGTGGCGGCGATGGCCTCGGCGGCGATGAGAAACAGCCAGGCGGCGCCCAGCTGCAGCCGCAGGGCGATGAGCAGGCGCGGCAGCAGCTGCGGCAGCACCAGGCGCAGGATCACCGTCCAGCTGTTGGCGCCCAGGGTCTGGGCCTTGATCAGCAGTTCGCGTGGCAGCTCCCGGGCGCGCTGGTCCAGCTCGCGGATCAGCACCGGGGTGACGCCCACCACGATCAGCATCACCTTGGCCAGTTCGCCCAGGCCGAAGACGATGAAGAGGATCGGCAGGATCGCCAGCGGCGGGATCATCGAGAGCACCGTCACCAGCGGCGACAGCGGCGCGCCGACCAGGGGCAGACTGCCCGCGGCGATGCCCACCACCAGGGCGATCAGCGCGGCGATCCCCAGGCCCAGGCCCAGGCGTTGCAGGCTGGCCAGGGTGTCCTGCCAGAACGGATAACCCCCGGTACGCACGTCGGCGGTAAAGGCCAGGCGCTGCACCGCATCGGCCATCTGCGCCACGCTGGGCAACAGCTTGTCGTTGGGGTTTTCCGCCAGCCGGGTGGCCGAGCCCACCAGATAGAGCAGGGCGAGCAGGGCGAAGGGCAGCAGGACCAGCAGGAGCCGGCCGCCCCGATCGGGATGCCGATTGATGAAGCGCATGGGCGTCGTCCTCGCGGCGGGGCTCAGAGCTTGCCGTCGGCGGCCAGCTGTACGAAGGTCGGATCGAAGCGCAGCTTGAGATTGCCCGCGTCCCCGCTGGTCTTGCCGCCCGGATAGGCGATGCCGATGGCCTCGGCGCTGGGTGCGCCCTGGCCCAGCAGGCCGTGTTCGAAGGAGAAGTGGGCGATGCGCTGCATGGTGGTCGGCAGCGCGGGATCCTTGACGAAGGCCAGGGCCTCGGCGGGCGTGGCGAACAGCCGGGTCTTGTCCAGTTGCGCCTGGAAGCCGGCGAGATCGGTACCCGAGGCCTTGGCCATGGCCTCCAGGGCCGCCTTGCCCTTGGCGTCGCCGGACTGCATCAGCGCCAGCATCTCGAACCAGGCACCGGTCAGGGCCTTGCCCAGGGCCGGGTTGTCCTTGAGCGTGGCGGTGTTCACCACCAGCATGTCGAGGATCTCGCCGGGAATCTTGCTGGAGTCGAACACCTCGGTGGTGTCTGGCTGAGCCTTGATCTCGGCCAGCAGCGGATTCCAGGTCACCACGTTGCGCACGTCGGCGGTCTGGAAGGCGGCCACCATGTCGGCGTCGGAGGTGTTGACGGTGGTCAGGTCCCTCTCGCTCAGCCCCACGCTCTGCAGCGCGCGCGCCAGCAAATAGTGGGAGACGGAGAACTGCACCAGGTTGACCTGCTGGCCCTTGAGGTCGGCCAGGGTCTTGCCCTTGCCCTTCATCACCACGCCGTCGTTGCCGTTGGAGTAGTCGCTGACGATCAGCGCCGTGCTGTCCACGCCGCCGGCGGCCGGAATGGTCAGGGCGTCCATGTTGGTCATGGCGCAGCCGTCGAACTGGCCGGTGGTGTATTGATTGATGGATTCGACGTAGTCGTTGAGCTGCACGACCTCGATGTGGATGCCGTATTTCTTGGCCCACTTGTCGATGATGCCCTGGGCCTGGGCTTCGCCCAAGGGCATCCAGCCGGCATAGATCGTCCAGCACACCTTGAAGTCGTCGCGCGGCGCCGCCTGAGCGGTGGCACCAAGCAGCAGGGAACAACCGAGAACGAGCGAGGCGAGCAGGGGATGGCGCATGGGACCTCCAATAGGATGGACGACGGGACAGGAGCACGCGACTGGCGCTGTGTCTCCCGGGCTTTTGTCCCGCCGTGTAACCCCATCAGAGGTCGACGACTCTCGGACCAGACACCCGCACGAGCGAGTCGGAACCCTAGTCATCCATTGCAGATTGTGGTGCATCAAACCGGCTGGCCGGTGCTCCTGCACGCTATGGTCTTTGCCAGATGCGTGCCAGTTGCCGCCAGGCCCCGTGCCATGCTGATTGCTCGCCATGACGTTGAGGCTGTATCCAGCGCGCCGCCCCGTTGCAGTGCGTTCGAAGCGGCACGATGCACTGCTTTGACTCAGCGCCCCAGCGCCGCGATCAGCGCCTGGCGAAAGGCATTCACCGCCGGGGGCAATTCGCGACCCGCCATGCTCTGCAATTCGATCCGCCGCGCGGCCAGGCCTTCGTCCAGCAGGGGCAGGGCCACCAGTTGGCCTTCGCGCAGTCGACTACGCAGGCTCAGTTCGCTTGAGAGCGCCACGCCACCGCCCAAGGCGGCGAAACGATAGAGCGCCTGCATGTTGTTGCTCACCAGCACGGGCTCGAAGGAGAGTCCCTGGACGCCACAGCAGATGTCGAACAGCTGGCGCACCGTGGTATCGGGCATCGGCAGCGCCAGCGGAAAGGGCTGTAGGTCGGCCAGGGTCAGCCCGGTACGGCCGGCGAGGGGATGCTCGGGCGCCACCACCGCCTCGATGGCGCCACTCAAGGCGGCGTCGACGCTGATGTCCGGCTCTGGCCTGAGGCTGAAGGTGAGGCCCAGGTCGGCGTCACCTTCCTGGACCCGGCGCGTGACCGCCGCCGGCGCGCAGACCTCCAGGGAAAAGTGGATGCCGGCATAGCCCTGGCGAAAGGCCACGATGACCTCGGGCAGGAAGTCCAGCGAAAAGCCTTCGGTGGTGGCCAGGCGTACCTGGCCGCGGCGCAGGTCGGCGAGGCCCCGCAACTCGGCCGCGACCTGCTCGCTGGCCAGCTGCGCCTTGCGCGCATGCACGGCCAGACGCTCGCCGGCGGCGCTGGGCACGACGCCACGGGCGCGGCGTTCGAGCAGCGGCGTCTGCAGTTCGCGCTCCAGTTTGGCGATCTGGCGACTCACCGCACTGGCCGCGACATTGAGCCGCTGGGAAGCTTCGCTGATGGAGCCGCACCGCACCACCTCGAGGAAATAGCGCAGGGCGGTGGACTGAATGCCGTAGGGCTGCATAGGGCCTCCTTTGCCGAAAAGGCATGGCTCGCATCTAAATATTCTGCTTGTGGCATGGGATGGCAAGACCTAGAGTCGGGTCAAGAGACCAACAACAGGCTTCAGCAAGAACTCCTTTCCCGCGTTTCGCGGACCTGCCTTTGACCAACCACCGCCCCGGAGACAGACGGCATGGGACTCAAAGGTTTCGCTTGTGGCATCGCGTTTTCCCTCTTCCTGGCCCAGGGCCAGGCCTTCGCCGGCAAAGCCAACGACACCCTGGTCTACGCCTCCGACACCGAGCCCGAAAACGTCAGCCCCTATCACAACGATGCCCGTGAAGGCGTCATCCTCGCCCACCTGGCCTGGGATACCCTGATCTACCGCGATCCCCAGACCGGTGAATACCGGCCGATGCTGGCCACCGGCTGGCAGCAGGTCGATCCGCTGACCCTCGACTTCGATCTGCGCCAGGGCGTGACCTTCCACAACGGCGATCCCTTCACCGCCGACGACGTGGTCTTCACCTTCAACTACGTGGCCTCGCCCGAAGGCAAGGTGGTCACCCAGCAGAACGTCAACTGGATCAAGAGCGCCGAGAAGCTGGGCGAATACAAGGTTCGCCTGCACCTCAAGCAGCCGTTTCCCGCCGCGCTGGAATACCTGGCCAATCCCTTGCCCATCTATCCCGGCAAGTACTTCCAGAAGGTCGGTCTGGCGGGCTTCGCGCAAAAGCCGGTGGGTACCGGGCCCTATCGCATCGTCGCGGTCACCAGCGGCCAGGGGGTCACGCTGGAGCGCAATCCGGACTATTTCAAGGACAGTCCCCAGGGTCAGCCACGCATCGGCCACATCCAGTTCCGCGTCATCCCCGACGCCGAGACCCGGCTCGCCGAGCTCATGACCGGCGGCATCGACTGGGCCTGGCGCGTGGCGCCGGACCAGGCCGAGCAACTCAAGGCCGCGCCCAACCTCACCGTGGAGAGCGGCGCCAGCATGAGGATCGGCTTCCTCAGCATGGACGCCCAGGGCGCCTCCAGCCCGGATTCACCCTTTGCCAAGGCCGAGGTGCGCCAGGCAGTCAACTACGCCATCAATCGCCAGGCCATCGCCAGCCAGCTCATGGGGGGCGGCAGCCAGCCGCTGCAGGTGGCCTGCTATCCGGAGCAATTCGGCTGCGACGCCAAAGCCGTACCGGGTTACGCCTACGACCCGGCCAAGGCCAAGGCGCTGCTCAAGGCCGCCGGCTATCCCAACGGCTTCAGCACCGAGATCTTCGCCTACCGCGATCGTGACGTGGTCGAGGCGCTGATCGGGGACCTGCGTGCGGTGGGCATCGACGCCAAGCTGCGCTATCTGAAATACGCTGCCCTGCGCGACCAGCAGCGCGCCGGCAAGGTGCCCATGGCCTTTCTCGCCTGGGGCTCGTTCTCCATCGCCGACGCCTCGGCGGCCACGGGCGTGTATTTCAAGGGCAATGCCGACGACGTGGCTAAGGATCCCCAGGTGATCGACTGGCTCAAGGTGGCCGACACCGCCATGGATCCGGCGGTGCGCAAGGACAACTACCGCAAGGCGCTGCAGCGGATCGCCGCGCAGGCCTACTGGGCGCCGGTGTTCAACTATTCCATCAACTACGCCTTCACCTCGGACCTGGCCTTCCAGCCCTATCCGGACGAATTGCCGCGCTTCGCCCTGGCCCACTGGAACTGATCCGTCCCGGCGCCCCGCACGGGGGCGTCTTCAGAACCTGTTCAAGCTCGCGAGCTAGAGCCAAACAAGGCGAAAAGGCCTGAGGAAGCGGAGTTTACGAATGGTAAATGAGCATTCCGAAGGCCTTTTCAACGCCGTTTGGCCGACGCGCAGCAGCGCTTGAACAGGTTCTCAGCCGAGGAGCCGAACATGTCCGCCTATCTCCTGCGCCGCCTGGGTATCGCCCTGGCCGTGGCCTTTACCGTTTCCCTCATCAGTTTCTTCCTGCTGCACCTGTCCGGCGACCTGGCCACCGCCATCGCCGGACCCGAGGCCACCGCCGAGCAGATCGAGGTGGTGCGTCATCAACACGGCCTCGATAAACCCCTGGCGACGCAGTACGTCGAGTGGATCGGGCAGTTGCTGCGCCTGGACCTGGGGCAGTCGTTCTTCTTCCAGGAATCGGTGCGGGATCTCATCGCCAGCCGCCTGCCCATCACCCTGACCCTGGGCACCATCGCGCTGCTGGTGGCGCTGCTCATCGCCATCCCGCTCGGGGTGCTGGCCGCGGTCCGGCGCGACACCTGGATCGACCGCCTGGCGCTGACCCTGGCGACCTTCGGCCAGGCGATGCCCAGCTTCTGGTTCGCCCTGGTGCTGATCGTCGTCTTCGCCGTGACCCTTAAATGGCTGCCGGTGTCCGGCAATACCAGCTGGCAGCACTTCATCCTGCCGGCGATCGCCCTGGGCTACTACGCCACTCCCTCGCTGATGCGTTTGACCCGGGCCGGGATGCTCGATGTACTGGGCGCCGACTACATCCGCACCGCCCGGGCCAAGGGCCTGAGTCCGGCCCGGGTACTGTTCAAGCACGCCCTGCGCAATGCGCTGATCCCGGTGGTGGCCCTGGCCGCGGTGGAGTTCGGCTTCATGCTGGGCGGCTCGGTGGTGATCGAGGCGGTGTTCTCGCTGCAGGGCATCGGCCAGCTGGCCTGGGACGCCATCGCCCGCAACGACTTCCCGGTGGTGCAGGCCATCGTCCTCTTGATCGCGTTGATCTATATCGTGCTGACGCTGGTGGCCGATCTGCTCAACGCCTTGCTCGACCCGCGCATTCGCGTGCGCTAGGAGGCTCCATGACCGTCGCCAATCCCTTCGTGCTCGACGACTATCTGCCCCCGCGCCCGACGCTGGGCCGCCAGCTGCGCCGCTGGTTCGGCCACCGCGGCTTCGCCCTGGGCGCCGTGCTGCTCGTCGTCATCGTCTTCGCCGCCCTGGCCGCGCCCTGGCTGGCGCCCCACGACCCCTATGCCCAGGACGTGATGCAGCGGATGAAACCACCGGTATGGATGGCCAAGGGCACCTGGGCCCATCCGCTGGGCACAGACAAGCTCGGCCGCGACTATCTCTCCCGGCTGCTCTATGGCGCGCGCATCTCACTGTTCATCGGTCTCGCCGCGGCGCTCATCTCCGGCGCCATCGGCACCTTGCTCGGGGTACTCGCCGGCTACTACGGCGGCAAGGTCGACGCCCTGGTGAGCTACCTGGTGACCACCCGCCTGGCCTTGCCGGTAGTGATGGTGGCCCTGGCCGCCGCCTCCCTGGTGGGTGGCTCGCTGCAGGTGGTGGTGATCCTGCTCGGCTGTCTGCTGTGGGATCGCTTCGCCGTGGTGGTGCGCGCCGCCGTGCAGCAGATTCGCGACGCCGAATACGTCGCCGCTGCCCAGGCGCTGGGCTGTTCGCCCTGGCGGGTCATCGTCGGCGAGATCCTGCCCAATGTGCTGGGGGCGCTGATCGTGGTGATCACCCTGGAGATGGCCCACGCCATCCTGCTCGAGGCGACTCTATCCTTTCTCGGCGTGGGCGTGCAGCCGCCGTTGCCGTCCTGGGGCCTGATGATCGCCGAAGGCAAGCCCTACATGTTCTTTTCGCCCTGGGTGATCGCCATTCCCGGCATCGCCCTGATGCTGCTGGTGCTGGCCATCAACCTGGTGGGTGACGGTATCCGGGATCTGGCCGCGCCCAGCGGGCGCAACTAAGCGGAGGACTGACCATGGCACTGCTCGACGTAAGAGACCTGCGGATCGATATCCCCCTGGGGGATGACACCCTGCACGCCGTGCGCGGCCTGGACCTGCAGGTGGAGCGGGGCGAAATGCTCTGCCTGGTGGGCGAGTCCGGCTGCGGCAAGTCGCTCACCTCCCTGGCGCTGATGGATCTGCTGCCGCGCCAGGCCCGGCGCCAGGCGGCGCGCCTGACGCTGGGCGAGCACGACCTCCTGACCCTGGGCGAAAAGGGCATGCGCGACCTGCGCGGCAATCGCCTGGCGATGATCTTCCAGGAACCCATGACCGCCCTCAATCCGGCCTACAGCATCGGCGACCAGCTCGCCGAGGTGCTGCGGCGCCACCGCAGGCTGGATCGCAAGGCCGCCTGGGCAGGCGCGGAGGCCATGCTGGAAAAGGTCGGCATCAGCAACGCCGGCGAGCGCCTGCGCCAGTATCCGCACCAGCTCAGTGGCGGATTGCGCCAGCGGGTGGTGATCGCCATGGCGCTGCTCTGCGAACCGGACCTCATCATCGCCGACGAACCCACCACGGCGCTGGACGTCACCATCCAGGCGCAGATCCTGCACCTGTTGCGCGATCTGCAGCGGGAATTCGGCACGGCCATCGTGTTCATCACCCATGACCTGGGGCTGGTGGCGCGCATCGCCGACCGGGTAGCGGTCATGTATGCCGGCCAGATCGTCGAGCAGGCACCGGCCGCCGAGCTGTTCGCCGCCCCCCGACACCCCTATACCCGTGGGCTGCTGGCGAGCATCCCGGTACCGGGCCGGACCCGTCCCGGGCAGCCGCTGGGCGCCATTCCCGGCCTGGTCCCCAGCCTGGTCGGCGAGCAGCACGGCTGTGCCTTTCGCAACAGATGCCCGCAGGCGGTGGCGGTCTGCGCCGACAGCGTGCCCTTGTTGGAAAAGGGCGCGCACCTGGCGCGTTGCCATTTCGCCCTGCCCAGCGAACCCCTGCGCCGGGTCGGAGGTGTGCGATGAGCCGCGAGATCGCTCTGGAACTGTGCGACATCCGCCGCGAATTCACCCTGGGTCGCGGCCTGTTCCGCCCGCCGGCCACCCTCAAGGCGGTGGATGGCATTTCGTTGCGGCTCCATCGCGGCGAGACCCTGGGTCTGGTGGGGGAATCGGGGTGCGGCAAGAGCACCCTGGCCAAGCTGCTGCTGGGGCTGCTGGCACCCACCAGCGGCGACATCCTGGTAGGCGGCGAGCACCTGCGCGGGGTGGATCGCAAGCGAATGGCCCGGCATATCCAGCCGATCTTCCAGGACCCTTATTCGTCGCTCAATCCGCGCAAGACGGTGCGCGAGATCGTGGCATTGCCGCTCAAGGTGCATGGCCTGGGCTCGACGGCCGAGCAGCAACAGCGGGTCGCCGAGATGCTCGACGTGGTGGGTTTGCCACGGCGCGCCGCCGACAGCCATCCCGGCCAGCTCAGTGGTGGTCAGCGCCAGCGAGTGGCCATTGCCCGCGCCCTGGTGATGCGCCCGGACGTGCTGATCTGCGACGAACCCACCTCGGCACTGGACGTCTCGGTGCAGGCGCAGATCCTCAACCTGCTGCTGGAACTCAAGCGTGAATTCGGTCTGACCTATCTGCTCATCAGCCACAACCTGGCGGTGGTGGAGCACCTGGCCGACCGGGTGGCGGTGATGTACCTCGGCAAGATCGTCGAGGAGCGCGAGCGAGCGGCGCTGTTCGCCCAGCCGGCGCATCCCTATACCCGGGCGCTGCTGGATGCGGTGCTCACCCCTGATCCCAGCCTGGGCCTGCCGGCGCTGGGCCTGGGCGGCAGCTTTCCCAATCCCATCTCGCCGCCCAGCGGCTGCGCCTTCCATCCCCGCTGCCCGCGCTGCTTCGGCCCCTGCGCCGAGCGCTATCCGGAACGCGAACCCATCCCCGGCGGCAGCAAGCGCTGCCATCTGCCCGAACCTGCCTGACCCCGGAGTCCGCCATGACCAGCCGTACCCATGCCCTTGAGCTTGCCGCCGCGCACTTCGACAGCGGCGCCTTTCGTACGCAGCTCGCCACCGCGGTGGCCCATCCTACCGAAAGCCAGGCGCCCGAGCGCCAGGCGGAGCTGCAGCGCTACCTGGATGAATTCATCGCCCCCTATGTGGCCAGTCTCGGCTTCACCAGCCGGCAGCTGGACAATCCGGTCGCCGGCAAGGGGCCCTTGCTGATCGCCGAGCGAATCGAGGACTTGGCGTTGCCGACCCTGCTCAGCTATGGCCACGGTGACGTGGTGCGCGGTGATGCCAGCCGCTGGCGCGAAGGCCTCGCGCCCTGGACCCTGGTGGAGCAGGGCGAGCGCTGGTACGGCCGCGGCACCGCCGACAACAAGGGCCAGCACCTGCTCAACCTGGCGGCGCTGGAACAGGTGATCGCCGCCCGCGGCGGACGCCTGGGCTACAACGTCAAGCTGCTGCTGGAGATGGGCGAGGAGATCGGCTCGGTCGGCCTGCGCGCCTTCTGCCAGGAGCAGCGCCAGGCCCTGGCCGCCGATCTGTTCATCGCCTCCGACGGTCCGCGAGTCTCGGCATCCCGGCCGACGCTGTTCCTGGGTGCCCGCGGCACCTTCAATTTCGATCTGCACCTGGAGCTGCGCGAAGGCGGCCATCACTCCGGCAACTGGGGCGGGCTGCTGGCCAATCCCGGGATCATCCTCGCCCATGCGCTGGCCAGCCTGGTGGATGCCCGGGGCCAGATCCAGGTCGCGGGGCTCAAGCCCACCGAGCTGCCCGCACCGGTGCGCAGGGCGCTGGCCGACATCGAGGTGGGCGGCGCGCCGGGCGATCCGGCCATCGATCCCCACTGGGGCGAGCCCGGGCTGACCCCGGCGGAACGTGTCTACGGCTGGAACACCTTCGAACTGCTGGCCTTCACCACCGGCAATCCCGAGGCACCGGTGAATGCCATTCCCGGCAGCGCCCGCGCCCACTGCCAGATCCGCTTCGTCGCCGGCTGCGATTGCACGACCTTCATCCCGCTGATCGAGGCGCACCTGGCCGAACGGGGTTTCGCCGCGGTGCGCGTTTCCCGTGCCAAGGACGAGATCCTCCACGCCTCGCGGCTGGACCCGGAGAATCCCTGGGTGGATTGGGCGCTGACCTCCCTGACCCGCACCCTGGGCGAAAAGCCCGCCTTGCTGCCCAATTTCGGCGGTGGCTTGCCCAATGACATCTTTGCCGACATCCTCGAACTGCCCACCCTCTGGGTGCCCCATTCCTATCCCGCCTGCTCCCAGCACGCGCCCAACGAGCATCTCCTGGCCCCGGTCGCGCGGCAGGGGCTGCAACTCATGGCCGGGTTGTTCTGGGACCTGGGCGATCGCTGGAGCCGCAGCTGATGCCCCTTGCCAAGACCACTGCCCTGGAGTGGCTCGCCACCCAGCGCGAGCCGATGACCCTTCTCCTGCAACGCCTGGTCGATACCGATTCCAACAGCTACGACAAGGCCGGCGTCGATGCCGTCGGTGCAGTGCTCACCGCCGCCCTGGCCGAAGACGGCATCGAGGTTGCCCGGACGCCGATCGCCGACTTCGGTGACGTCCTCGCCGCCCAGGTGGGGCCCGCCACCGGCGCTGCGGTGTTGCTGCTGGGCCACCGCGACACCGTCTTTCCGCCGGGCACCGTGGCCAGCCGCGGCTTCACCCGCGATGCCAGCCAGGCCTATGGCCCCGGCGTCGCGGACATGAAGGGTGGACTGGTGGCGAGCTGCTTCGCGCTGCGCGCGCTCAAGCGCGCCGGCGAGCTGCCGTTTCCGGTACGGGTGCTCTACACCGGCGACGAAGAGATCGGCTCCGGCACGGCTCGCCCGCACCTGGAAGCGGCGGCCCGCGGCGCCCGGGCCGTGCTCAACTGCGAGCCCGGGCGCGTCAGTGGCAACGTGGTCAAGGCGCGCAAGGGCGGCGCCACCCTGGCTATCAGCGTGAGCGGTCGTGCCGCCCATGCCGGCGTCAGCCACGCCGAGGGCGCCAGTGCCATCCAGGCCCTGGCGCTCAAGGTGGCCAAGCTGCACGCCCTGACCGACTACGAGCGCGGCATCACCACCAACGTCGGCCTCATCGAGGGCGGCACCTCCAGCAATACCGTGGCGCCCAGCGCCACCGCGCGCCTGGATGTGCGCTTCGTCGCCTTGGCCGACTGGCCCGCGCTGCAGGCGCGCATCGAGGCCATCATCGCCGAGGTGGAGGTGCCGGGGACAGCCGCCCGTGTCGAACCCACCTGCCTGTTCCTGCCGATGGAGGCGCACCTGAGCCACGACCTGCTGGCGCTCTACCAGCGCGAGGCCGAGGACCTCGGCTTCAGCGTCGAGGGCGAATTCACCGGCGGTTGCGCCGACTCCGGGTTCACCGCCAGCCTGGGCGTGCCCACCCTCTGTGGCCTGGGCCCCGTGGGCGGCAAGGTACACACCGACGCCGAATTCCTGGTGCTCGATACCCTGGTTCCACGCACCCAGGCGCTGGTGGCGACCATCCTGGCCCTGGCCGTAAAGGCCTGACCCTCACGCCGGTTTCCGAAACAGGTGCGACTCCTGGTCGGGGAGGGCCACAATTGGCGGCTTTAGATCCTCGAGCTATCGATTCATAGCTGCCCTTGGTTCGGGGCAGCAATCGGCCAGGATCTGATATTGCTGGCGAAGACCTGCCTGTCGATGACAAGGGCGGTAGGGCAGCCATTCGTCAGCGAGACAAAAGGCCCTTCCTTGACAGCGAAGTTGTCTGGGCAAATACTCGCTGCAAGATTCATATAGATGACTAGATAACAAGGTGAATAAAGTCGATGAATTCTTTATCCAGTGATGCCCGACTGCCGCTGTACCAACGCCTGCGTGACCAATTGGCTGAGCAGATCGCCAATAATCGCTGGCGTCCGGGGGAGGCGATCCCTACCGAAGCGGCGCTTTCTGCGGAATATCAGCTGTCCACCGGCACGGTGCGCAAGGCGATTGATGCCTTGGTCAGTGAGGGCATTCTGGAACGTCAGCAAGGGCGCGGGACGTTCATTCGACGGGCGCAGTTTCAATCCTCCTTGTTCCGTTTCTTCCGATTCCAGACTGTTTCCGGAGAGCGCCAGGTCCCGGAGAGTCGCATCCTCTCGATCGAGCCCGTTGCCGCACCTTCGGCCGTAGCGCAAGCGCTAGGGTTGCCTGCCGATGCGTTGGTCATTCGTATTGTCCGCGTGCGTCTGCTCGATGTTAAGCCGGTGCTCGCCGAAGAAATCTGGCTGCCCCGCCAGCGGTTCCAGGCGCTGCTGGAGATCGACCTCAGTCGCGAAGGGCCGCTGCTGTATCCGATCTACGAAGAGGTGTGCGGACAGGTTGTTGCCTCGGCCGAAGAGACGCTGACCGCCGAATCGGTGAATGACGTGCATGCCCGCCTGCTCCAGGTACCGGTCAACAGTCCGGTGATCGTGATCGAGCGGTTGGCCCGTGATTACGCGGGTAGCCCGCTGGAGTGGCGTCGCTCGCGCGGCCACGCGGAGCATTTCCGCTACAGCGTGGATATTCGCTGACGCCTGTCTGCGTAGCGAAGCGTTCTGCGGCGGCCAGATCGCCGGCCGATTGCTGTTTGGTTGCCAACGTCGACCCTGTCGCGGCGGGTTGGCCGTCGGCTGTCTTGCGTAACACCTATAAGGATAAGACTCATGTTCAGCTGGTATCGCCACATCACTCCTCGTGAGCGCAAGACATTTTGGGCCTGCTTCGGCGGATGGTCGCTCGACGCCTTGGAAGTACAGATGTTCGGTCTGGCGATTCCGGCGCTGATCGCCGCATTCGCGCTGACCAAGGGCGATGCCGGATTGATCAGCGGCGTTACCCTCGTCACCTCGGCACTCGGCGGCTGGGTGGGTGGGACGTTGTCTGACCGCTACGGCCGCGTGCGCACCTTGCAGTTGATGATTCTGTGGTTCTCGTTCTTCACCTTTCTCTCGGCTTTCGTCACGGGCTTCAATCAGCTGTTGGTGGTCAAGGCGCTGCAGGGTTTCGGGCTTGGCGGGGAGTGGGCGGCCGGCGCGGTGCTCATGGCCGAGACGATTAATCCGCGCTATCGCGGCAAGGTCATGGGCACTGTACAAAGTGCCTGGGCGGTGGGTTGGGGCCTGGCGGTCGGGGTGTTCACGCTGATCTATACCTCTGTGCCGCAGGACATGGCCTGGCGTGTGATGTTCCTTGTAGGGTTGCTGCCGTCGTTCCTGATCTTCTGGGTGCGTCGTAACGTCGAGGAGCCGGACAGCTTCCGGCGTCTGCAAGAAGGCAACGCCATTCCGCAGAGTTTCTTCACGTCGCTCGCGGGCATTTTTCGCCCGGAACTGCTTCGCGTGACGCTGTTTGGCGGGCTGCTGGGACTGGGCGCGCACGGTGGCTATCACGCGGTAATGACCTGGTTACCCACTTTCCTCAAGACCGAGCGCAATCTGTCCGTGCTGAACTCGGGCGGCTATCTGGCGGTGATCATCCTCGCCTTCTGGTGTGGTTGTGTGGCCAGCGGTTATTTGATCGATCGCATTGGCCGTCGAAAAAACATCGTGCTCTTTGCCTTGTGCTGCGTGGTCACGGTGCAGTGCTACGTGTTTTTGCCGCTGACCAATACGCAGATGCTGTTCCTGGGGTTCCCGCTAGGGTTCTTCGCCGCCGGTATTCCGGCCAGTCTGGGAGCGTTCTTCAACGAACTTTACCCGGCCGATGTACGCGGCGCCGGTGTTGGCTTTTGCTACAACTTTGGCCGGGTGCTGTCCGCTGTATTTCCATTCCTGGTCGGGCACATGAGTGATGCCATGTCCCTGGGTTCGGCGATCGGTATCGATGCCGGAATCGCCTACGGCGTGGGGGTGCTTGCCGCACTTTGCCTGCCTGAAACCCGGGGCAGGGACCTTGAAGCCAATGCCACCGCCGTTCCGGCCACTATCAACGGCAATCAGCGCGCTCGGGCGTGATGGTCCCAACCTTCAGTAGATAAAACCCATGTCAGCTCCCCGCTCCAAGTCGATCACCGGCATTGACGCCCATGCCCATGTGTTCAGCCGTGATCTGCAGCTGATCGGTGCACGCCGCTACAGTCCCGAGTACGACGCCACGCTCGACCAGTACCTTGAGCATTTGCAAACCCAAGGTCTGAGTCACGGTGTCCTGGTGCAACCAAGTTTCCTTGGCACTGACAACAGCTACCTGTTGGCGGCGTTGAAGCAAGCACCTCAGCAGTTGCGTGGTGTGGTCGTGCTGGAGCCAGACATCAGTCGTTCTACCTTGAACGACATGGCGCAACTGGGCGTGGTCGGCGTGCGCCTGAACCTGATCGGCAAAGCGTTACCTGATTTTCGTGACAGTGCCTGGCAAGGGTTTTTCAGCGATATCGCCGATCTTGACTGGCATGTCGAATTGCACCGGGAAGTCAGGGATCTGCCGGGCTTGATCCGGCAATTGACGCCGTTCGGGGTGAAATTGGTGATCGATCACCTGGGGCGGCCGGACGCGAATGCGGGTCTCGATCAGCCCGGGTTTGGCGAGTTGCTTGAGGCCGGATCGAAAGGCTCGATCTGGATCAAGGTATCGGGAATCTATCGTCTGGGAGGTACGCCACGACAGAACATTGATTTCGCTCGAAGGGCATTACCGTTGCTGGAAAAAAGCGTTGGCCTGCATCAGTTGGTATGGGGCAGCGACTGGCCGCACACGCAACATGAGCAAAGCGTTGACTTCGCCACCGTCGTCGACCAGTTGCAAGCCCTGGAGCTCTCCGCGCAAGCCAGCGCCGCGCTGCTGGTGAACGCGCCTCGCAGGTTATTTGGTTTCTAGGAAGACGAACGCTGCAACCTGGCCGTTGCAGAGGCCATTCATTTCACCCTCCTACAAGAGTTTGGCACCAGCCCAACCGAGAACCTTTCATGACTCCCTTAGATATAAATCTGTTACTGACTGCATTGATCAGCGTCGTGGTGCTGGTAGTGCTGATCGTCTCGCGCCTCAAAATGCACCCGCTGCTGGCGTTGCTGGTGGTTTCCGTCGGCGTAGGCTTTGCAACCGGTATGGAGCCAGATCGCATCGTCTCCCAGCTGG
Organism: Pseudomonas sp. LA5; assembly: GCF_028640825.1. Taxonomy (NCBI): domain Bacteria; kingdom Pseudomonadati; phylum Pseudomonadota; class Gammaproteobacteria; order Pseudomonadales; family Pseudomonadaceae; genus Pseudomonas; species Pseudomonas sp. LA5. The sequence continues at coordinate 118,654 of NZ_JAQYZY010000025.1, read as the reverse complement.
TCACCGGCGCCGGCAAGACACTGGGGGCTGTGGGGGTGGTCATCGCGCTGGGGGCGATGCTCGGCAAAATACTTGCGGACGCCGGCGTCACCGAGCAGATTGCCGCGGTCATCCTCAGGCGCACATCGGATCGGATGATTCCGTGGGCGATGATGATGGTCGCGTTCGTGATTGGCATTCCGATGTTTTTCGAGGTCGGCCTGGTGATCATGCTGCCGCTGATCTTCAGCGTGGCGCGCAAGCTGGAAAGTCAGGCGCGCTTCAAGGGTTCAGCCTATGTCTATGTGGGCGTTCCGGTGATTGCCGCACTGGCTGCCATGCACGGTATGGTCCCGCCGCACCCAGGCCCGTTGACGGCCATCGCCGCGCTGAAAACCTCGGTCGGACCGACCATGCTCTATGGTTTCCTGGCGGCTATCCCGGCCATGATCCTGGGCGGCCCACTGTATGGCGCTTTCATTTCCCCGCGCATGAGCACTCGGCCCGATCAGGTGTTGCTGGATCAGTTCACCCTGGCTGAAAAAGCCGACGATAAACCAGGCCCCAGCGTATACCTTGGCGTGCTGGCAGCCTTGCTGCCGGCGATCCTGATGCTGATCCATGCCGTCGCCGAGATGGTATTGGCCAAGGACAATGCGCTGCTGAAAATGGCCGGTTTCCTCGGCAATCCGCTGATAGCGATGCTGCTGGGTGTGCTGTTCGCCGGGGCAAGTCTGGTACTCGCGCGTGGCGGCGATGCGGAGCAATTGCGCGAATCGCTGGGCAAGAGCCTCAAGCCAATCGCCTCGATCATCATGATCATCGCTGGCGGCGGTGCCTTTCAGCAGCTGCTGACCAGCGCCAAGGTGGGCGATGCGATTGTCCACCTGACTCAGCAGTCGGCGTTCCCTCCGCTGGTCCTCGGCTGGTTGATCGCCATGTTGCTTTCGGTCTCTACCGGTTCCGCCACGGTAGGTATCGTAGGGGCTGCCGGCTTGCTGGCGCCGCTCGCCGGTGCCGATCCCAGCCTCAACCTGCCGCTGCTGGCCTTGTCCATTGGCTGCGGCTCGCTGTTCTTCAACTACGCCAACCATGCAGGTTTCTGGATGGTGAAGGAATCCTTCGGCATGACGATGGGCGAAGCCACCAAGACCATTTCGGTGGTGCAATCGATCGTCGCCGTGGTCGGTTTGATCGTGGTGTTGCTGTTGAACGTGGTCGTGTAATGACCTGAGGCGGCGTCGAATCAGGACGCCGTCCTCTGTGAAATCCCTTATCTGAACGGGCGCCGCTCGGCACCCGTCCTTCCCTGGGCGCCACCCGCCTGTTCAGATAGGCAACAGCCCCTCGGTCTTGACTTCGTTCAGCACGAAAAAGGTGCGCACCTGGCGCACGCCGGGCAGGGCGATCAGCCGTTCGCTGTGCAGGCGATTGAAGGCGGCGATGTCCTTGACCCTGAGCTTGATGAAGTAGTCGACGTCACCGGCCACCAGGTAACACTCCAGCACCGGGGGCAGGGCGCGGGCCGCCGCTTCGAAGGCCTGAAAGGAATCCGGGGTCGATCTGTCCAGCACCACGCCCACCAGTACCGCGGTTTCCCGTTGCACCGCCTTGGGGTCCACATGGGCCCTGACGCTGGTGATGACGCCGCTCTCGAACAGCCTGCGCGTGTGGTTCCAGCAGGCGCTCGGGCTCAGGGCAACCTGGCGGGCCAGCTCGGCATTGCTCAGCCGGCCGTCCTGCTGCAGGGCGCGCAGGATCTTGCGTTCTACCGGGGTCAGTTCCGCAGCTTCGCTCATCGAAAGATTCTCCTTATAAAGCGGTTGTTGGAGGAACATCCATGCGGATTCTGGGAATCGTTCAAAAGGAAAGCAGATTTCGTACCGCTCATTCGAAAGCACCTTTTTCAGGGTTTTCCCTAGCATTGAAGGCGTTCTCTCACCACTGGAGTCGCTGCTATGTCCCTGGATCTCGAAAAGCGTTTTCCCCGCGTCAAGCTCGGTTACTTCCCATCGCCCCTGCACAAGCTGGAGCGCATGTCGAAGGACCTCGGTATCGAACTCTGGGCCAAGCGTGACGACGTGTCCTCCGGTCTCGCCTATGGCGGCAACAAGGTGCGCAAGCTGGAATGGCTGGCCGCCGATGCCCTGGCGCAGGGCTGCGACACCCTGGTCTCCATCGGCAACATCCAGTCCAACCACACCCGCCAGGTCGCTGCCGTCGCCGCGGTGCTGGGCATGAAGTGCCGGCTGGTCCAGGAGGAGTGGACCAAGTGGGAAGACCCGGTCTACGACAAGGTCGGCAACATCCTGCTGTCCCGCCTGATGGGCGCCCAGACGCTGCTGGAAGGCGAGGGCTATTCCACCGCGGTGAAGGCCACTTGGGAGCGTGCCCTGGATGAGGTGCGGCGTGAGGGCGGCAAGCCCTACGCCATTCCCGCCGGCGCCTCGGACCATCCGCTGGGTGGCCTCGGCTATGCTCATTTCGCCGATGAACTGGCCGGCCAGGAGCGCGAGCAGGGCCTCTTCTTCGATACCGTGGTGACGGCCACCTGTACCGGTTCTACCCAGGGCGGCATGGTGGTGGGCTTTCGCGCCCAGGAGCGCGAGCGGCGCCTGATCGGCATCGACACGGCGGCGGACGCCGAGATGACCCGCGCCGCGGTGACCAAGATCGCGCGCAACACCGCCGAGATGATCGGCCTGAAGCAGGAGATCCGCGACGAGGATGTCATCATCGAGCCCCGCTTCTGCGGACCGGACTACGGCCTGCCGGATGGTCCCACCGTCGAGGCCATCCGCTACACCGCGCAGATGGAGGGGATGCTCACCGACCCGGTCTACGAGGGAAAATCCATGGCCGGGCTGATCGCCATGGCGCGCAGTGGCGAGATCGCCAAGGGCAGTCGGGTACTCTATGTTCACCTCGGGGGTGCCCCGGCGCTCAACGCCTACCACAACGCCTTCGCCTGAACCCAGGCCACGACCGATCACCAGGAGGTCCCGCATGACGAGCCAATGCTGGACAGCGGTAGACGACCTCCGACCGGCCGTGGCGCTGGTCATCCTGCATGGCGATCTCGACCCCGCGGTGACGGCGGAATTGCGCAGCGGCTTGCCCGGCTGCAGCGACCTCCCGGTGCTGCAGCTGGAGGACGTCGGCGGGCTGCACGAGGAGTGGCTCACCCAGGGTCCGCAGAGCCGGATCGTACGGCTGTTGTCCCGGCTGGGCGGTGACTGCCTGCTGCTGGCGGTCGAGCCGGCGGGCTCGAACGAGCTGGAATGGCTGGGATCGGTCGCCGGTCAACGGCTGCAACAGTTCACGAGTGGCACATCCACGCGGGAGCTGATTGCCCGCCTGCAGCAGCTCAGACGCGAACGCCTGCTGGCGGTGTTGCCGCTTTGAGCGTGGCCGTCAGGCCAGCCGCTCGACCTGTTCGGCGATCAGCGCCCTGATCGCGCGCAGACAGCGCAACTCGCCGGCGAAGACCGCCCGCAGCTCCGGTCGCGCGACGGCCAGAGTCTGATTTTCCCGCTCGGTCTGTTCCAGCAACTGCTGAGCCTGCAGGGACAGGCGCTGGCGCAGGCGTTGCAACTGGGCAGCAGCCGGCGAGCGCTTGATACCCAGCGCTTCGGCTGCATCCAGCAGTCGCTCGCGGTCGATGGCCACCAGCCGGCTTTCACCCAGGATCGGCCAGGCGAGGGTGGTCGCGTCCGGCCAGCGCTGCTGATCGAAGGCGCGGCTCTCGTACACGGCCGTGCAGAGCAGGTCATAGCAGGGCGCGAGGGCCAGCCCACGGGGTGAGACCAGAAAGCCCAGATTCTTCAGATGGGCATCGGTATTGCCCACCAGCACGTTGAAGGCCAGCCAGTTGAACAGCCGCGTCCGGGTCACGGCGGGCGCCTCGCACAGCCGGGCCAGTTCGGCCAGGCGCTCCACGCTACCCGCCTGGTACTTGAAATGACGGTCCAGACCCAGCACCTGGCAGGCGTCGATGCCATGGCGCCGTTGCCAGCCGCCCGGGGTACGGACGCGGTCGAAGCGCTCGATCAGATAGATCGGCTCGGGCACGTAGCGGCGCTCGACGGCGGGAACCATCAGCCCGGCCAGACCCGCCAGGCGCATGGTGAACCACTCGTTGATCACCGAATGGGCGAAGGCCTCGTGGGGATGGTCCGGCTTGAGGATATGGGTGGAGGGCAGGGCGCCCACGGGTTCCTGCAACCCCTGGTCATCGAGAATCACCGCCAGCTTGTGCTGGGCGCCGGCCAGCGACATGCGCTTGTGCGCCTCGTGGGTCAGCGGCAACTGCGGCATGGCCTGGATCCGCCGGGAGAGATCGGCATCGCTCAGGGGGCGGCGATCTCCCGGTGGCAGGTGCTGTCCTTCGGCGAGCAGGGTAAGGGATCCGGCGGATTCGGCGCCGTACCAGCTCAGCAGGGCGAAGGCATCGGCGGCATCCAGGCGCGCATCCTGGGCGAGCAGTTGCCGCTGGCCTTCCTCGGGCAGCAGGTTGTCGAAGTACCACTGCACCGGTCGCTGCGAACTGCCATCGATCAGTGGCGCTCGCTGCAAGGGCAATTGCGGACAGAGCCCGAAGGCCTGCCAATCGGACTCGTACCGGAACGACCAGATACCGTTCTCGTCAGCCAGCCGACCCACCAGCTGGTCGTCGATCCAGGCCAGGAGTTCACGCCTCATGGTGTCCGGGTATCCGGCTGGGCTGCCACTTCAGTGGGCAGATCCACGATCAGGCGCACCCCCAGGCCTTCCAATACCTGGAACAGCTTGCCCCACTGGACGGTTTCGCCACCGCGCTCGACCTTGCCGAGAAAGTTTTCACTGACGCCGAGACTGCCGGCGGCATCGTCCTGGCGCAGCGACTGGGCCTTGCGCGCCTGGCGGACGAGGGCGCCCAGGTCGGCGGCATTCTTGAGTATCACCTGCATGATTTATCCTCACGAGCGTGGGGATCAGGCTAACGCCAAAGGGAAAGGCAGCGCAATCCTCAAGATCGTGAGGATTTCAGTTGCTGATAACGCTGCTAATACAAAATCCTTTCGATCATGAGGATTTTAATCTTCTGCTAACGTCGCGCCCCCAGTTGCTGGGGTGCCAGAAAGGCGCTGTGGAAGTAGCTGCGAAAGGCCTGCATGGCCGGTGTCAGGGGGTGTTCGCGGTGCCAGGCCAGCCCCACGCTCATGGGCGTGATGGGCTCTATCAGGGTGCGCGTCTCCAGGCGCTTGCCCTCCAGCGACCAGGGGCGATAGACCAGGTCGGAGAGAATGGCCACGCCGCTGCCGTTGGCCACCATGCTGCGCACGGCTTCCACCGAGCTGGTCCGCAAGCGCACCTGGGGTTCAAGGCCTGACTGGCGCCAGTAGCGCCTGGCACTCTGTTCCGCCTCATCGACGGTCAGCAGCACATAGGGCTCGCGGGCGACATCGGCCAGGCTGACATTGGGTCGATCGCGCAGGGGATGGCCACTGGGCAGCCAGAGACGGCGTTCGGAATTGAAGAGCGTCTCGGAGACGATGTCCTCGTGGGTCAGGTTGGCGGTCAGGACCACCGCCATGTCGATGCGCCTGTCCAGCAGCGCCTCCTCGATGGCCTGGCGCTCCTGTTCGTGCACCGCCACCGTCACCTCGGGATAGAGCTGCGCCAGGCGTTGCAGATGGTGCGGCAGGAAGTAGCCGATCACCGTATAGCTGGCGGCGATGCGTAATTCGCCGCTGGCGCGGTGGTCGGGCAGGGCGCTGCTCAGGGCATCGTCGACCCCGCGCAGGATGCCGTAGGCATGGTTGAGGAAATGCCGGCCGGCATCGGTCAGCGCCATTCCTTGCGCCGAGCGGACGAAAAGACTGGCGCCCAGCAGACTCTCCAGTTCCTGGATGGCACTGGTCACCGCCGACTGGGAAATGTTTAGGTGGATGGCCGCCTGGGAGATCTGCCCCAGTTCGGCGGTCGCGGTGAAGTAGCGCAGCTGACGCAGGGTAAGGGCCATGACAACTGTCCTGAGGTATCGATTTTTCCGAACGCTGGACCTTGGATAATAAATCTTCCCAAGGGGGCAGGGCAGTCCTAAGGTCGAGGACACCGCACCACTGCAAGGGAATACCGCAATGATCGAGGTGGACTTCAATTCCGACATGGGCGAGGGCTTTGGCGCCTGGACGCTGGGCGATGGCGTGGATGACCAACTGCTCGACCTGGTCAGTTCGGCCAATATCGCCACCGGCTTCCATGCCGGCGATCCCGCCCTCATGCAGCGCACCGTGCTGCAGGCCAAGGCGCGCAACGTGGCCATCGGCGCCCATCCGGGCTATCGCGATCTGGTGGGTTTCGGCCGCCGGCCCCTGCAGATGCCCGCCGAAGAACTGGTGGCCGATATCGTCTATCAGCTCGGCGCCCTGCGTGAATTCGCCCGATTGCATGGCCTGCGGCTGCAACACCTCAAACCCCATGGCGCGCTGTTCATGCACCTGGCGCGGGACGAGACGGCTGCCCGGCTGCTGGTGGAGACGCTGCAACGGATCGAACCCGGGCTGCTGCTCTATTGCCTGCCCGATTCGGCCACCTGGCGAATCGGTCGCGAGCTGGGCCAGCCCCTGGTGCGCGAGTTCTATGCCGACCGGGACTATGACGCCAGCGGGTCCATCGTGCTGGTCCGGCGCATGGGTGAGCTGGATCCCCAGGCCGTGGCCGAACGGGTACTCAGAGCCTGCCAGCAGGGCAGGGTCGCCACGGTGGAGGGGGGCGAGGTCGAGGTGGCCTTCGAATCCATCTGCCTGCACAGCGATACCCCCGGTGCGCTGGGCCTGGCCCAGGCCATCCGCCAGCGCCTCGACGCCGCCGGCATCGCCATCCGCGCCCCTGGCGCCGGCTAGTTTTCATGCGGACACCGGCGCCAAGACGCCGGGTCCTCCAGTCCTTCGCTACGCCTGCCTTTCCGACAACATTGCCTAGAAGAGGAATCGTCATGGCCGAACATTCGGTGCTTTCGCCCTTGCCCGGAACGTTCTATCGCAAACCCACGCCCGATGCGGCGCCCTATGTGGAGGTCGGGGAAACCGTCACCGCCGGCACGGTGATCGGCCTGGTCGAGGTGATGAAGCAATTCTCGGAGGTCCACGCCGAAGTGGACGGGACCCTGACGGCCTTCGCGGTGGAGGACGGTGACCCGGTCGAGCCGGGTCAGTTGCTGGCCACCCTGAGCGGAGCCGCCTCGTGAGTACGTCAGGGAGCGGCATCCGCCGTCTGCTGGTGGCCAATCGTGGCGAGATCGCCGTTCGTATCCTGCGCGCCGCCAAGGCGCTGGACATCGAGACGGTACTGGCCTGCAGCGAGGCCGACCAGGATTCCCTGGCGGCGCGCCAGGCCGATGCCGTGGTGGTGATCGGCCCGGCGCGGGCGGATCGCAGCTACCTCAATATAGAGGCGCTGCTCAAGGCCTTGCGTGACAGCGGCGCCGATGCGGTGCATCCCGGCTATGGCTTTCTGGCCGAGAACGCTGCCTTTGCCGATGCAGTGGAGGCGGCGGGTGCCGTCTTCGTCGGCCCCTCGGGTGACATCATCCGCCGCATGGGCGACAAGGCCGAGGCACGACGCACCGCGCAGGCGGCTGGCGTCCCGGTGGTCCCGGGCTCTGCCAGCGAACCGGCTGATATAGAGGCCGCCATAGCGGCAGCCGAGACGGTGGGCTATCCGCTGCTGATCAAGGCAGCGGCCGGGGGAGGAGGTCGGGGCATCCGCCTGGCCCGCGACGCCGCCGAGCTGGCGCGGGAATTTCCCGTCGCCCAGCGCGAAGCCCAGACCGCCTTTGGCAGCGGCGCCCTCTATCTGGAGCGCTTCATCGAGCGCGCTCGTCATATAGAGGTGCAGATCCTTGGCGATGGCCAGCGCGCCGTGCATCTGTTCGAGCGCGAATGCTCGTTGCAGCGGCGCCGCCAGAAGCTCCTGGAAGAAGCGCCATCGCCGGTGCTGAGCGCTGCCCAGCGCGAGACCCTCTGCGCCAGCGCGGTACGCCTGGCCGAACGCCTCGGCTATCGCGGCGCGGGGACCCTGGAGTACCTGTTCGATGAAGCCAGCGGCGAATTCTTCTTCATCGAGATGAACACCCGCATCCAGGTCGAGCACCCGGTCTCCGAGATGGTCACCGGTATCGATCTGGTCCAGGCCATGCTGCGCATCGCCGGGGGTGAACCCCTGGGGCTGCGCCAGGAAGACATCCATCTGCAGGGCGCCGCCATCGAGCTGAGACTCAACGCCGAAGATCCGGCGCGCAACTTCTTTCCCAGCCCCGGGACGGTCGAGCAGCTCGCCTGGCCGCAGGGCCCGGGCATCCGCGTCGACAGTCATCTCTACGCAGGCTATCGGGTGCCCCCTTATTACGACTCGCTGCTGGCCAAGCTCATCGCCCATGGCGCCGATCGCGGCGAGGCCCTGGCCCGTGCCCGCCAGGCGCTGGACGAATTGCGTCTGAGCGGCATGGCCACCACCGCCAGCCTGCATCGCCGTCTGCTGGACGAACCCTGGGTGATCGAAGCGCGCTTCGACACCGGTACCCTGGAACACTGGTTGGCCGAGGAGATCTCCGCATGACGACCGCGATCCGCTATAGCTTCGGTGGCGACGAGCACCTGTTCGTCGAATTGTCCGAAAGCATGTCCCTGGAAGCGTTTTTCCGTGGCCTGGCCATGACCCGTGCGGTGCAGGCGCTGCAATTGCCCGGCATCCACGACATCTGCCTGGCCAATGCCTCCTTCCAGATCCGTTTCGATCCCGATGTGCTGCCGCCCGACCGGCTCCTGGCAGCGGTCCAGGGCGTGGAAGACCAGGCGGTGGCCGAGCGCCAGCTGGCCACGCGGATGATCGAAATCCCGGTGCTCTACAACGATCCCTGGACCCACGAGACGCTGATGCGCTTTCGCGATCGCCACCAGGATCCGTCCGCCACCGATCTGGAATACGCTGCGCGCATCAACGGCCTGGCCGACGTCGAAGCCTTTATCGCCGCCCACAGCGGCGCGCCCTGGTTCGTGTCCATGGTGGGTTTCGTCGCCGGATTGCCGTTCATGTTCCAGATGGTGGAGTCCGAGCGGCAGTTGCAGGTCCCCAAGTACCTGCGACCCCGCACCGACACACCCAGGCAGACCCTTGGCCACGGCGGCTGCTTCGGCTGCATCTATTCGGTACGGGGCGCCGGCGGCTACCAGGTGTTCGGTGTGACGCCGGCGCCCATCTACGATCCGGCGCAGCGCCTCGATTACCTGCAGGAGCACATGGTGTTCTTCCGGCCCGGCGACATCGTCCGTTTCCGCGCCATCGACCGCGCCGAGTACGACCGGATGCTGGCCGAGGTAGAGGAGGGTAGCTTCACCCTGAATATCCGGCCGGTGGACTTTTCCCTGGACGCCTTCCTCGACGATCCCCGTGGCTATCCGCGCACCCTGATGGAGGAGCCGGCATGATCAAGGTACTCAAACCCGGCCTGGCCACCTCGATCCAGGACCTTGGCCGTGAAGGCTACTACCACCTGGGCATTCCGCCGTCGGGTGCCATGGACAGCTATGCCTTGCGCGCGGCCAATCTGCTGGTGGGCAACGCAGCCGGCGCCGCGGCCGTGGAATGCACCTTGCTCGGTCCGGAGCTGCTCTTCGCCGAAGACGCCCTGGTCGCCCTGAGCGGCGCGCGCATGACGCCACGCCTGGACGGCGCCGAAATGCCGCTGGACGAAGCCTTCGGCGTACGCGCCGGCCAGGTGCTCAAGTTCGATTACCTCAAGGCCGGTGCCCGTGGCTATCTGGCCGTGGCGGGCGGCTTCGATGTGCCCGAGGTGCTGGGCAGTCGCTCGACGTACACCCTGGGCGGCCTGGGTGGCTTCCAGGGTCGAAGGCTCGCCGCGGGTGACGAACTGGCTGTCGGCACCCCGGCGACAGGCGTCAAGCCTGGCGTCCGGTTGCCAGGCGACCTGGTGCCGGCTTGCGGCGGCGAGGTGATCCTGCGGGTCGTGCCGGGTCTCTATCATCACCGCCTGACCGCGGACGCCGCCGAGGCGTTCTTCGCCGATACCTGGACGGTAGGCTCCGAAGCCGATCGCATCGGCTATAGATTCAAGGGCGGTCGGCCGCTGCAATTCACGCCGCGCGAACAACCCTTTGGCGCCGGCTCGGATCCGTCCAATATCGTCGACAGCTGTTATCCCATCGGCTCGATCCAGGTGCCGGCGGGCCTTGAACCCATCGTCCTGCACCGAGACGCGGTGTCTGGCGGCGGCTACGCCATGATCGGCACCGTCATCAGCAGTGACCTGGATCTGATCGGCCAGCTGCAGCCGAATCAGAAAGCCCGGTTCGTCGCCGTGACCCTGGAAGACGCGCTGGCCGCACGGCGTGTGTACCGGGAGCGCTTGCAGCGACTGGAGCAGGTCCTGGCGACCTGAGGGTCGCTGGACGTTGCGGCGATCGGTCTGGAGATCCTGAAGGCGTCGTTCGTAACGGACGCGTCTTCAGGATCGTCACTCAAGGAAATCCTGCTCGAAGCTGCACGTCTTGCAAAACACGCTGATCGGCAGCGCCAGGGTAGGGAAGCGAGAGTGGAGTCTGCTGGCTGGATTGGCGAGAACGTAAAACGCCGAATGGGATGGCAAAGGGCAGTTGTCAGCCCAAGCCCATATCCAATTTAACATAATATACATTATGCGAAGTCATGGTTATGGAGCGCTGCACCAGGTGGCTGCGTTTTTACGCTGGCGGCTTCCTCCAATTCGCCACGACCTCGCCACGTTGCCTGCCATTACGACTCCAGGGATTCAGATCGCCGCTTACCGTACACCTGCACCGCAAATTCCGCAGCGCCCGTTTGTACAAGACGCCGCTGGCGGCTTTAATCGGATGGCGTCCGTTCCCGGAGTTCCTTCCGGTTGTCGCGCCTCTGCCTGTGTCACCGCGCGCGAATGTCCTGGGTTTCCAACACGTATTCCATCCCAAGGAGTTTTGCATGGCTTATCAAGCCGCTTCCGATCGCTATGACCGTATTCCTTACCGCCGCGTGGGTCGCAGCGGTCTCGTGCTGCCGGCGCTTTCGCTGGGCCTGTGGCACAACTTCGGCGACACCACGCCGCTGGATCGTCAACGCGCCTTGCTGCGCACCGCCTTCGATCTGGGCATCAATCACTTCGACCTGGCCAACAATTACGGGCCGCCCTATGGCAGCGCCGAGATCAATTTCGGTCGGCTGCTGCGCGAAGACTTCGCGGCCTACCGCGACGAACTCATCATTTCCAGCAAGGCCGGCTGGGACATGTGGCCCGGACCCTATGGCCAAGGTGGCGGCTCGCGCAAATACGTCCTGGCCAGCCTGGATCAGAGCCTCAAGCGCCTGGGCCTGGATTACGTCGACATCTTCTATTCGCACCGTTTCGACGAACACACCCCGCTGGAAGAAACCGCCAGTGCCCTGGCCACGGCGGTCCAGCAAGGCAAGGCGCTCTATATCGGCATCAGCTCCTATTCGGGGACCAAGACCCGGGAAATGGCCAAGCTGCTGGCCGACTGGAAGATCCCGCTGCTGATCCATCAGCCGGCCTACAACCTGCTCAATCGCTGGATCGAAAAGGATCTGCTGGAGGCGACCGAGGAAATCGGCAGTGGCGTGATCGCCTTTACACCCCTGGCCCAGGGATTGCTGACCGACAAGTATCTCAATGGCGTTCCAGCCGAAGCCCGGGTCAATCAGCCCGGTGGCCAGTCGCTGCAGCAAGGTCATCTGTCCGACGAGAACCTGGCCCGGGTACGCGCCCTGGATGCCATCGCCAAGCGCCGCGGCCAGAGCCTGGCGCAGCTGGCCCTGGCCTGGACCCTGCGCGACCTGCGCATCACCAGCGCCCTGATCGGCGCCAGTCGACCCGAGCAGATCGTGGAAAACGTGGCAGCCCTGGACAACCTGACCTTTACCGCCGAGGAACTGGCCGAGATCGATACCCATGCGGTCGAAGGCGACATCAATCTCTGGGCCAAGCCGTCCAGCGCGGAATAAGGCCCCGCTTGGCGTAGCGGGCGCTCCAGCGTCAGCTACGCCTACCTTGATAGGATCCTGGCAGGGCATAACCACCCTCGCCCGCCCTCACCTCTGCGGCTGCTGACGCCGCGTCCCGATCTGTTCCTGGCGATACTGGCTGGGCGTCTGTCCGGTCTCGTTGCGAAAATGCCGGTTGAAATTGGACAGGTTGGAATAGCCCACCTCGAAGCAGATGGCTGCAATGGACAGCTCCGCCTGCCGCAGCAGACGACAGGCCCGCTGGATGCGCAGCTTGCGCGCCAGTTCGATGAAGCCGTGGCCGGTAACCTTCTTGAAAAAGCGTGAAAACCCCGCCTCGCTCATGCCGACGCGCCTGGCGATCACCGGCAGCCGGATATCCTCGGTGAGTTCGCTCAGCAGATAGTCGAAGGCCTGATGCACCCTTGCGGAACTGCGGGCATCCAGCGCCGGCGCATAACAGGCACTGGCCAGGACGATCCTTTCGCGTCCCGGCGCCCGGGACAGCAAGCCCAGCAAGGCGAACAGCTTGAGCAGGCGCTCGGCACCCCGGGCCTGGCCCATCGCCTCGATCAATGCAGCCGCCTGCAGGGCCGTATCGCCGTTGAACTCCAGACCGCGTCGCGCCTGTTCCAGCAACGGCAGATAATCGCCCAGCTCCGGTGCCACAGCGCTCAGCGAGCGCAGCAAGTCACCATTGAACTGGATGACCACATCGCGACCGGCAAGCACCTCGCCGGGTGGCAGATCGCCGATCCAGTCATGTGGCAGATCCGGCCCGATCATGGCTACGTGACCTGCCGCAAAGGGCCCGACATAGTCGCCGGCCAGCAGTCGTCCACTGCCCTGGCGGATCAGGTGGATCTCGTATTCGGGGTGATGATTCCAGCGCGCCAAGGCGTAGGGATAGTCGTGCTCGTACCAGCGAAAACTCTGGTCGGGCGCGGCGAAGATCACTTCCAGCTCTGCTGGCCGCGCCTCGAGGAAGGCGGTCGCCTTCATGATGTACCTCTGCGTGTTCTGGTAAGGCCGCACCCGTCCGCCTGGCTATCGATGCTTTTTTGACCTCAGTGCGCTGTGCGAGCCAGGTCAAAAATGTATCGGCAACTGGTCAATACCAGGTTAGCCAGCGGCTTGGCCCTGCTGTTGTAATCCTCTCCAGCGGGCCTGTCGAGATCAGATTTATATCGGCGGCCAGCCATTCATAACAACAACAAGCTGCCCGCCGCGGCAGTCACGGAGAGAAGAAGATGAGGCGCCCTATCGCGTTGCTGCTGCTGGCCGGTCTCGGACTGACCGGTGTTGCCCAGGCCGTCGAATCGGTCACCGTTGCCACCGTCAACAACAGCGACATGGTGCGCATGCAGCGCCTGTCCCAGGTCTTCGAAAAACAGCACCCCGATATCAAGCTCAACTGGGTGGTGCTCGAGGAAAACGTGCTGCGGCAGCGGCTGACCACCGACATCACCACCGGTGGTGGCCAATTCGACGTGCTGACCATCGGCACCTACGAAACACCGCTCTGGGGTGCCAAGAACTGGCTGGAGCCGCTCGACAACCTGCCTGCCAGCTATGACGTCGAGGACATCTTCCCGGCGGTCCGCCAGGGGCTGTCGGTCAACAACCGTCTCTATGCCCTGCCGTTCTACGGCGAAAGCACCGTCACCTACTACCGCAAGGATCTGTTCAAGGCCGCCGGCCTGCAGATGCCCGACAAACCGACCTGGACGCAACTCGTCGCCTTCGCCAGCCAGCTCAACCAGCCGGACAAGGAGCAATACGGTCTCTGCCTGAGAGGCAAGGCCGGCTGGGGGGAAAACGTCGCGTTGCTCAGCCTGATGGGCAACGCCTTCGGCGCGCGCTGGTTCGACGAACAATGGCGGCCCGAACTGACCAGTCCCGAGTGGACAGCAGCGGCCAATTTCTACGTCGACACCATGAAGAAGTACGGCCCGCCCGGGGCTTCCAGCAACGGCTTCAACGAGAACCTGGCCCTGTTCAACAGCGGCAAGTGCGCGCTCTGGGTGGATGCCAGCGTCGCCGGCTCCTTCACCACCGACAAGAGCCAGAGCAAGGTGGCCGATGCGGTCGGCTTCGCCGCCTCGCCCCATGAGGTCACCGACAAGGGCTCGTCCTGGCTGTATGCCTGGTCGCTGGCGATCCCGGCGAGCGCCAAGCACAAGGAGGCTGCCAAGACCTTCATCACCTGGGCGACCTCCAAGGAATATATCCAGCTGGTGGCCGACCAGGATGGCATCTCCAACGTCCCGCCGGGCACTCGCCAGTCGACCTACAGCCAGGCCTACCTGAGCGCTGCGCCCTTCGCCAGGATCACCCTGGAGATGATGCAGCACGCCGACCCGGCCCATCCCTCGGCCAAGCCGGTGCCCTATGTCGGCATCCAGTACGTGACCATCCCCGAGTTCCAGGCCATCGGCACCTCGGTCGGCAAGTTGTTCTCCGCTGCCCTCACCGGCCAGATGAGCGTCGAGCAGGCCCTCAACGCTGCCCAGACCTCGACGACCCGCGAAATGAAACGCGCGGGCTATCTCAAGTAGCTTCCCTTTATCCAAGACCTGACTGCGCGCTGCATCGCGCGGTCAGTCTCTCGATTGGAGCCAAGACCATGAACAGACTGGAAGGAAAAAGCGCCCTGATCACCGGCGCCGCGCGCGGTATCGGCAAGGCCTTCGCCGAGGCCTACCTGCGGGAAGGCGCAAGGGTGGCCATCGCCGACATCAATATCGAAAGAGCCCGTGAAACGGCCGAGGAACTGGGCGAGCGCGCCTACGCCCTGGCCATGGACGTTACCGACCAGGTGTCCATCGACACGGCTATCGCCCAGGTGGTCGCTACCGCCGGCAAGCTCGACATCCTGGTCAACAATGCCGCCCTGTTCGACCTGGCCCCCATCGTCGAGATCTCGCGGGAAAGCTATGACCGGCTGTTCGCCATCAACGTGGCCGGGCCCTTGTTCACCCTGCAGGCCGCTGCCCGGCAGATGATCGCCCAGGGTCATGGCGGCAAGATCATCAATATGGCCAGCCAGGCCGGGCGCCGCGGTGAAGCCCTGGTTGCCGTCTATTGCGCAACCAAGGCCGCGGTCATCAGCCTGACCCAGTCGGCCGGCCTCGACCTCATCAAGCACCGCATCAACGTCAATGCCATCGCTCCCGGCGTGGTCGACGGCGAGCATTGGGAGGGTGTGGACGCCCTCTTCGCCCATTACGAGCAACGGCCGCTGGGCGAGAAGAAGCGCCTGGTCGGCGAAGCCGTACCCTACGGTCGCATGGGAACCGCCGAGGACCTGGTCGGCATGGCGCTGTTCCTGGCGTCCAGTGACAGCGATTTCGTGGTCGCCCAGACCTACAACGTCGACGGCGGCAACTGGATGAGCTGATCCACCCTTCGGTCAGCTCAGGTCATGCAGTTCCTTGACGATCGCCGGACCGATCTGCAGGTCGGCGAAGCTGACCTCCAGGCCCTCGCGCTGCGGCGAGCAGCAATAGGGCCCGACCTGCAGGTCCGCGCCCTCTTCGCTCGCGAACCGGCACAGCCGCAACAGCGGCCAGGTCAGACCATCCAGGGAATACTGGAGGCGCAGCACCTCGTCATGCAGTGTCATCCGCAGCCAGAAGCCGCGCAAGGCATCAGGCATGGGCCCGAGGGCCCAGTCGGAATGCCCCAGGGTGAGGACGCTGCCCAGATGGGCGATGCCATCGCTGATCTCGAGCCCGGTCTTGCACCACTGCTCGCGGCCCTGCCGCACCATCAGGCCGGCCTGGTCATACAGCTCGGTAAAGGTCCCGGTGATCCGCACCTGGGCGGTGAAGTCCGCTCCGGCCGCATAACCGCGGAAATGCCCGCTATCACGCTCGAAGCCGTATTGGGTCCTCTGCCAGAAGTCGGTCTCGCGATCGGTACAGATGTGCAGCAGGCCATCCGTGTCGGACCAGCGCTTCGGCTCGTTCAGCCAGTGGGCGGGCAAGGTCTTCGCAAGGGTCATGACGGTTATCCGCGGCGGATGGGCTGCGCACACGATAGATCAAGGACGCGGGATGCGCCAAAGCTGGAAGTTAATCGTGCTGTCAGGGCAGCCATCCCCTGCCCTCTAGCGACCTTCTTGCAGGCATGAAAAAAGGGAGCCCGGAGGCTCCCCTGTTCAAGTACGTCTGCTGTCCTCTTGTTTTTGTTGTCGGACATCAACGTCATCGATCTTTAGTACGCCCCACCAAGCAGGTGGGAAGTGAACAGATTACTTTGGTTGCTCTGCAGCGTTCCAAAATGATCGGTTCGCGAGCCTTGGCCGTCTTGTTCTTTTTGTTGGCGGTTAGCGGCGCATCTTGTTGTTCTTGTGTCAGTAATAAAGCACTCGCCGTGCCAACATTCATAAGTCGTTGAAATAGATAGATTTTATTGATTCTAGCCTGACATTGGGACAACTGTTGCGGAGGATTTCGTTACCTTTTCACTCGGCGGTGAAGGATCTGGTTACGACATCCACCCGCTCGGTAACGTCAGCGGCGCTCAGCGGCTGTAGGTCGAACGCTTGAGTGTCGCCTCATTGTTGCGCTGGGCGGCAGGTCGTTCGGGATTGTCGGTAGGCAGGTACAGCAGCCGTGTGGCCAGCACCTCGCGACGCGGCTTGATGTCGGGTCGCAGCGCCCCGCGCTGGGTACGGTCGAAATCGCGCAGGTCGACGACCTGCATGCCGTCCTGGGCCGGCACCACGAAGACCGGCAGGTTGGCGTGGATCATGGCGTCATAGCGACTTTCCTCGCCGAACCAGAGCATCGCCCGTGGATGCGGGGCGATCTTCTTGTGCCGGACCAGGATGTCGTCGTCCGCCATGCGATTGAGTGCCTGATGCTCCTGCCATTCCGGCGTGCGATCCAGGGCGGTCCGCTCCCGATCGGCGCGGGCCATGGCGAGGGTCTTGAGCTGCTCGCGTACCTTGGACACCTTGACCCGCTCTCCTCCGGCGGTATGGCCGGCCCAGGTAAAGGTCAGCTGCCGGACCGGATCGGGAAAGCCATGGACTTTGCGGATCAGCTGCTTGGTATTGAAGGCGCCGCCCAGGGCCTTGCGCATGATGCGCGGCCGCGCCTCGGGCGCCAGTTCCAGCTCCAGGCGCGTCTGTTCGATGGCCGCACTGAAGGCCGCCTTGCAGGTGTTGATGGCCAGGATCTCCTCCATCAGGGGTTCGGTCAGGGCGATATAGCCTGGCAGGCGGCTGACGGTACCCGGCGCCTGGCCGGGCTGCAGGTGGAAGGCCAGCAAGGCATCACGGGTAAGCTCCACCGCAGCGCTACCCTCGAAGGACTCCGCGGCGATGTGGTCCGGCACCCGCTGTTGCGCCAGCAAAGGCAGCCGCCAGACCCGGGCGGCTATCACCTTGCTGGGCCAGCGCTCATTGAAGGTTGCGATGCTCCGCTTCAGCTCTTCGAACGTGTTCTTGATGTCTTCGTGCATAGCCAACTCCAGCCTGATATCTACCAGATTGTAGCATTTGCACGAACTTCACCCTTCTTATTGATTACCTTGCAGAGGGATATCCTAGCAGTAGCACCTATATGGGGGTGGTATTGATCTAGACCGACTGCAACTTCTGGCTGAACTGCGGATGGCCGTCCTGATCTCTCAGGGTGACCTGCAGCTCGGCGGTCTTCCCGTCGATCTCGACCTCGCCGAAGAATTGGAAGTTACTCAGCGGCGAGGTGTTGGCCTGGGGCGGCGCCTTCTGGAACACCACCTCGGGACCAAAGGTGGCATCCAGTGGATTGGGCCCGAAGCTGCCTGCATTGAGCGGGCCTGCCACGAATTCCCAGAAGGGTTCGAAATCCTGGAACGCCGCCCTGTCCGGGTGATAGTGATGCGCGGCGCAGTAGTGCACATCAGCGGTAAGCCAGACGGTATTGCGAATCCCCTGCCTCGCGATGAAGCTCAGCAGGTCGGCCGTTTCCAGCTCCCGTCCTTTGGGGGCGCCCGGATCGCCATTGGCGATAGCCTCCCAGCGGGCCTGCCCTTGTGCGTCCTTGCCATCCGGGACCTGCAGCCCGATGGGCATATCGGCCGCGATGACCTTCCAGGTCGCCCTGGACGCCTGCAGCTCCTTCTTCAGCCAGTCGAGTTGCTCCTGACCGAGGAAGGCACCCTGACCGCCCTCCTCGTCACCCAGGTTGCTGTCATTGCCGGTACGATAGCTGCGCATGTCCAGCACGAAGACATCCAGCAAGGGGCCGTAGGCGATGCGGCGGTAGATGCGCCCTGCCCCGTCTGCCGAGACGCCACGCATGGGCGCATACTCCAGGAAGGCCTGGCGCGCCCGACCACTCAGGACAGCGATGTCCTTGACCTGGTAGCGCTCGTCCAACGTCTTGCTCGGCGACCAGTTATTGGTGGTCTCGTGGTCGTCCCACTGCCATACCTGCGGGACTTCGGCGTTGAAGCGCTTCAGATGGTCGTCCATCAGGTTGTAGCGATAGTTGCCGCGGAATTCGTCCAGGGTTTCCGCCACCTTGCTCTTGGCCTCGGTGGTGATATTGCGCCAGATGCGCCCTTCTTCCACCGTCATTTGCGCCGGCACCGGCCCGTCCGCATAGATGGTGTCGCCACTGTGCAGGAAGAAGTCCGGTCGCCGCTCGCGCATGGCGTTGTAGATGCGCATGCCGCCGATATCGGGATTGATGCCAAAGCCCTGCCCCACGGTGTCGCCGCCCCAGACGAAACGGATACCGCCACGCTGACTCGGTGCCGAGCGCAGGTGACCGGCGACAGCTTCGCTGAGGGCACCACTGTCCATGTCCTCGAAGCGGACACGGTAGAAGATGTGCTGATCGGCCGGCAATCCGGCGAGGTCGATACGCGCCGTATAGTCCTGCGCGGCCGTGGTGACGGCACCGGCCACCTTGCGCGGCGAGCGAAAGCTCTCCTGGGTATCCCACTCCACCAGCAACCGGGCGGGCCGGTCCGTGCGACTCCAGATCAATGCGCGGCCGTCAGTGACATCCCCGGCCTGGATACCGTCGGGTATTGCTGGACGTCCGGCCGGCGCGGCCCAGGTCCTTTGCCCCAGGGCCGGTAACAGAAGCGAAGCACCCAGGCCTTGCAGGACACGACGACGATCAGGACGAAGAAGGGACATGGCATTGGCCTCTGCTGGAAAACCGCTAGCACTACCCCGCCTTGATTACTTGTTCATGACATCAGAGGTATCAGATAAACCCTTCCTGCCCTATAGGGGTGGTATTAACCAACAGGCGCTTTGGCCTGGCTCCCCGAAATGGCATCATGGCGCCCCTGTTACGAACCGCCGTCACGGCCGTCGCGAAGTTGCTTGGAGCCCCCATGTCCGCCAGACCCTTTATCACCGTCACCCCGCCCAACGTCGCGCTGCACGGACGGATCGCCCCGCCCGGTTCCAAGTCCATCACCAATCGGGCGCTGCTCCTGGCCGCGCTGGCCAAGGGCACCAGTCGCCTGACCGGCGCCCTCAAGAGCGATGACACCCGGCACATGTCCGAGGCCCTGCGGCAGATGGGTGTCACCGTCGATGAGCCCGATGCCACCACCTTCGTGGTGACCAGCTCCGGTCGCCTGCAGCAGCCGGCTCAACCGCTGTTCCTCGGCAACGCCGGCACGGCGGTACGCTTTCTCACCGCGGCGGTGGCAACCGTCGCGGGCGCCGTGACCCTGACCGGCGACGCCTATATGCAAAAGCGCCCCATCGGTCCCCTGCTGGAAACCCTGAAGGCCAATGGCATCCAGGTGGACGCCCCTAGCGGCTGCCCGCCAGTGACCGTCACCGGCCAGGGCCGCCTCACCGCTCGCCGCTTCGAGGTGGATGCCGGTCTCTCCAGCCAGTACGTCTCCGCCCTGCTGATGCTGGCCGCGCTGGGCAGCGAACCGGTGGACGTCGCCCTGCGCGGCAGCGACATCGGCGCCCGTGGTTATGTCGATCTGACCGTCGAGGCGATGCGCACCTTCGGGGCCCAGGTCGAGCAGCTGGACGCCGCCACCTGGCGCGTCGCCCCGACCGGCTATGTCGCCCGGGACTACTTCATCGAGCCGGACGCTTCCGCCGCCACCTATCTCTGGGCGGCCCAGGCCCTGACCGGCGGCGCCATCGATCTGGGTGTGGCCGACGACGCCTTCACCCAGCCCGATGCCAAGGCCCGCGACCATATCGCCGCCTTCCCGCGGCTGCCGGCGGTCATCGACGGCTCGCAGATGCAGGATGCCATCCCTACCCTCGCCGTTCTTGCCGCCTTCAACGAGACGCCGGTGCGCTTCGTCGGCCTGGCCAACCTGCGGGTCAAGGAATGCGACCGGGTTGCGGCGCTGCACGACGGCCTCAACGCCATTCGCACCGGCCTTGCCCGCGTCGAGGGTGACGACCTGCTGGTAGCCGCGGACCCGGCCCTGGCCGGTACCCGGACCGATGCCGTGATCGAGACCCACGCCGACCACCGGATCGCCATGTGCTTCGCCCTGGCGGGCCTGAAAGTGGCGGGTATCCGCATTCTGGACCCCGAATGCGTCGGCAAGACCTATCCTGAGTACTGGAATGCCCTGCGCAGTTTGAACGTCCAGCTGAGCGAGGGTATCGAAGCCTAGGAATCGCTAGCCACACGCCCGCTCGCTGAATGGAATCTACGCATGTCGATCTCGCTGCTCGAACAGCAGGCGCTTCTGCAGTTGACGTCCCACGCCCTGGTCATCACCGACCACCACGGGTGCATCGAGCGCTGGAATCGGGGCGCCGAACTGCTGTGTGGCTGGCCAGCCAACGAAGCCCGCGGTCAGCGCTTCGCTGACCTGCTGGCGCCCGATCGGGATATCTCGTTCCTGACCACGGCTCAGCATCAGGCGCTGGTCGATGAACATGGCCAGGGCGCCGGCTGGATCACGGTAGAGGGCGGTACGCCGCGCTGGGTGGAGATCGCCACCACGGCCCTGAAGGACGCCGATACCGTACTCGGCTTCGTGCATGTGCTGCAGGACCGCACCGAACAGCTGATGGCCGAGGAGCGAGTACGCCTGGCCCAGGACGTCGGTCGCGTCGGCACCTTCGAATTGCTGCCCGGAGAGGCCCGCTTGCTGGTGTCCTCGGGGTTCTGCGAGCTGTGGGGATTACCGGTCAGCCGCAGCTATTCCCTCGATGAGCTGGTCCGCCAGCTGCATCCCGACGATGTCGCCAGCCTGCGAACCCTGACTGCCGCGCCGGACGACGACGCCCTCGACTATCTCGAATACCGCATCCGCCGGGCCGACACCGGCGAGGAGCGCTGGCTCGGTCGCCGCGGCCAGCTGATGACCAGCCAGGGCAATGGCCGCTACCTGGGCGTGTGCTACGACATCACCGAGCGCAAGCTCAACGAAGCCGCCATCACCGAGCGCGATCTCTGGCTGCAGGAGCTGTATCACGGCATGCGCGAAGGCTTCTACATGGCCCAGGCGATCCGCGATGCCAGTGGCCGGATGGAGGACTTCCGTTTCCTTGAGGTCAATCCGGTCTTCGCCACCCTGACCGGCATCCCCCTGGATCAGGTCCTGGGGCGGACGCTGCGCGAATCCCTGCCGCAGCTGGAAGCCGATCTGCTGCCCGCCTATATCGACTTCATGAACGGCGATGCCGAATTCACCCAGTTCGACATCCTGCTGCACCTGCAGCACGAACACTGGTACGAGGTGCGCGCCCACAAGCTGCCGGGCGATCGCTTCGCGGTACTCTTCATCGACATCAGTGGTCACCGGCGCCAGGCCCAGGAGCTGGCCCGTAACGAGGCGCAGCTGCGCGCCATCATCAACTCCATCGACCAGATGGTCTGGGCCACCCGCCCCGATGGCCACCACTTCTATTTCAACGATCGCTGGTACGAATTCACCGGGGTGCCGGAAGGCTCCACGGAGGGCGAAGGCTGGGCCAACGTCTTCCATCCCGACGACCAGGAGCGCACCTGGAAGGTCTGGCACCACAGCCTCAGCACCGGTGAGCCCTACCATATCGAATACCGCCTGCGACATCGTTCGGGCCGTTATCGCTGGGTGCTCGGTCGAGCGCAGCCGGTGCGTGACGCCAAGGGGCGCATCGAGCAGTGGTTCGGCACCTGCACCGACATCCAGAGCATTGTCGACGCCCGGGAAGTGCTCACCCGCTCGCGCCAGGAACTGGAACAGCAGATCGAGCTGCGCACCCGCGAGCGGGATCGGATGTGGCGTATCAGCCATGATCTCATGGTGATCTGCCGCGCCGACGGCGAGGTGAAGACGGTGAACAGCGCCGCCACTCGCCTGCTGGGACGACGCGAAACCGACCTGGCGACCGTCCAGCTCACCGAATTGATCCATCCGGACGATCAGCGCCAGGTCTTCGATACGCTACGCTGCCTGGGCCGCCAGCAGGGCTCGGCGAATCTCAGGGCGCGGGTGCGTGCCCGCGATGGCAGCTATCGCATCCTCGACTGGACCGCCAGCGCCGAGGACGATCTCATCTACGCCGTGGGGCGTGACGTCACCGAGCAGCAGGAGCTGCAGGAACAGCTGCGCCAGGCGCAGAAGATGGAAGCTGTGGGTCAGCTGACCGGGGGTATCGCCCATGACTTCAACAACCTGCTGACCGGCATCATGGGCAGCCTCGACATGCTGCAGCGGCAACAGAAGGCCGGCCGGCAGGACAAGTTCGACCAGTATCTGCATTCGGCGCTGACCTCGGCCCAGCGCGCGGCCGCCCTCACCCAGCGTCTGCTGGCCTTTTCCCGGCGCCAGGCGCTGGATCTGCAGCCCATCCATGTCAACGACAGTGTGCGCTCCATGGAGGAGCTGCTGCTGCGCAGTCTGCGCGGCGACATCGCGCTGGTCCTCGACCTCGACAAGGATGTCTGGCAGGCACTGACCGATGCCCACCAGCTGGAGAGCGCCCTGCTCAACCTGGTCATCAATGCCCGCGATGCCCTGCCCCATGGTGGCACCATCCGCATCGAGACCCGCAATGTCTATCTGACCGACAGCGGCAACGGCCTGGACGCCGTGAGTGCCGGCGACTATGTGGCGCTGCTGGTAGTGGACGATGGTACCGGGATGCCGCCCGAGGTCATGGCCCGCGCCTTCGACCCCTTCTTCACCACCAAGCCCATCGGGCAGGGGACCGGCCTGGGGCTGTCGATGATCTACGGCTACGCCAAGCAGTCCAAGGGCCATGTCCGACTCGACTCCCTGCCCGGCAAGGGTACGACCGTCGGCCTCTATCTGCCCCGCTACCTGGGCGCCGATGTCGAGCCGCCGCGGCTGACGTCGCCCACCGTCACGCCCCAGGGCGCGGGCAAGACCGTGCTGGTGGTGGAGGACGAACCCGTGGTCCGGCAGATGGTGGTGGATCTGCTGCGGGAGCTGGGCTATGCCACCCTGCAGGCCGAAGACGCCCGTGGCGCCCTGCCATTGCTGGAAAGCGGACGTCCCATCGATCTGCTGCTGTCCGACGTCGGGCTACCGGGCATGAACGGTCGCCAGCTGGCCGAGATCGCGCGGCAGCGCCGGCCCGGCCTCAGGGTACTGTTCGCCACTGGCTATGCCGAAGGGGCGCATCTGGACGGCTATCTCGACCCCGGCATGACGCTGATCACCAAGCCCTTCAACCTCGACGCCCTGGCTGCGCGGGTCGGCGAAACCCTGGCAGCCGTCAGCCCTGCCGTTGCTGGCCCGCCAGACGCCGATAACTGAGCGGGCTCTGGCCGGTGCCGCGGCGAAAGAAGCGCGCGAAGTAGGCCGGATCAGCGAAGCCGAGGGCATCGGCGATCTCGCCCACCGACGCCTGGGTGTAGCTCAGGGTGCGGCGTGCCTCCAGCAGCAGCCGCTGGTGCACGATGGCTAGCGCCGAGGCACCGGCCAGCTGCCGACACAGACCGTTCAGGTGTACCCCTGAAATACCGAGCGCCGTCGCGTAGCGACCCAGACTCCAGTGCTCGCGATAATGCTGCTCGACCAGCGCCAGGAAACGTCCCAGGTGCTGTTCGGCACGCCGCGGCAAGGCCGTGCCCTGCTCATGGCGATGTTGCCGCAGCAGCCAGATCGCCAGGCTGTCGAGCAGGGCCTCGAGCACTATCTCGCGACCCGGCTTGTGCCCTTCGTATTCAGCGACCAGTTGGCCGATCAACTGATCGATCCAGAGGGCATCGGGCGCTGCCAGGTCCAGGCACTCGGCCCCCAGGAACAATCCCTGACCGGCTCGCTGGCAGCGCTGCTTCAGCCGCTCCACCTGGGGTACCGGCAGGGTAATGACGAAGCCTTCGACCGCCGGATCGAAGTCGAAGGCATGGACGCACAGCACCGGCAGCACCACCAGCAGCGGTCCGCGCCTTTCCCCCTGCCAGTCTTCCAGCTGCAGGCGCACCCCACCGGTGCGCACATAGAGCAGTTGCGCGAGATCCGCGTGGCGATGGGTGTCGATATGCCAGGCATGCAGCCGACTGCGACTCTCGATGGTCTCGCAATGCAGCAGATCCGGTGCCGGCCAGGCCTGAGCCTCGCCATACAGCTTGAAGATGGGTGGAAAGGCGTTGGTCATCGTCAGTCCCTGGGCGATAGCCGCACGAATCATTGAAAAGTACCAGAAAGTATCGGAAAGGTCCCTGCCGATACCAGCCAAAATCGTCCAAAAATACCGGAGCCCTATAACAAGACGGCGATCACGCCAGACAAGAGGACAGACTCCATGCGTACCCAAGTCGTCATCATCGGCGCGGGCCCATCCGGGCTGCTGCTGGGTCAACTGCTCACCCGTTCGGGCATCGACAATGTCATCGTCGAGCGCCAGAGCGCCGATCATGTCCTCAGCCGCATCCGCGCCGGCGTGCTCGAACAGGGCACGGTCGATCTGCTGCACAAGGCCGGCGTCGCCGAGCGGCTGGAACAGGAAGGCCAGGTACACGAGGGGGTCGAGTTCGCCATCCATGGCCAGCGCGAGCGGCTGGACCTGAACGATCTGCTGGGCGGACGCTGCGTCACTGTCTATGGCCAGACCGAGGTCACCCGCGACCTGATGGCCGCCCGCGAGGCCAGCGGCGCCCCTACCCTCTACCAGGCCAGCGATGTCCAGCCCCATGAGCTCAAGGGCGAGCGCCCCCATGTCACCTGCCAGGTTGCCGGTGAGACCCTGCGCATCGACTGCGATTACATCGCCGGCTGCGACGGCTTCCATGGCGTCTCGCGCCGCAGCATCCCGGACGGTGTGCTCACCGAATACGAGCGGGTCTATCCCTTCGGCTGGCTGGGACTGCTGAGCGATACCCCGCCCGCCGCCGATGAACTCATCTACGTCAACCACCCCCGCGGCTTCGCCCTGTGCAGCATGAGATCGGCGACTCGCAGCCGCTATTACCTGCAGGTGGCAGCCGGGGACTCGGTGGAGAACTGGCCGGACGAGCGCTTCTGGGCGGAACTCAAGGCCCGCTTGCCAGCCGAGACGGCGGCCCAGCTGGTGACCGGTCCGTCCCTGGAAAAGAGCATCGCCCCACTGCGCAGCTATGTGGTCGAGCCCATGCAGTACGGCCGCCTGTTCCTGGTCGGCGATGCCGCCCATATCGTCCCGCCCACTGGCGCCAAGGGGCTCAACCTGGCCCTGGGCGACGTGCGCAATCTGCATCTGCTGCTGGAGCAGTCCTATCGCACCGGCGATGCCGCCTGCCTCGAACGCTATTCGACGCTTTGCCTGAAACGCATCTGGGCGGCGGTGCGCTTTTCCTGGTGGATGACCACCGCCCTGCACCGCTTTCCGGATACCGACGCCTTCACCCA
The DNA here is from genome assembly GCF_028640825.1 of Pseudomonas sp. LA5. Classification (NCBI taxonomy): domain Bacteria; kingdom Pseudomonadati; phylum Pseudomonadota; class Gammaproteobacteria; order Pseudomonadales; family Pseudomonadaceae; genus Pseudomonas; species Pseudomonas sp. LA5. Next base: position 92,848 of record NZ_JAQYZY010000025.1, on the reverse strand, counting down.
GCGGGTGCAGGACGCCGAACTCCAGGCGCTGCTCGATTCCAGAGCGGGTCGCACGACCATCGCGGAAAACTACGTCGGACTGCCCTTCCCCGCACTGGACTGACCAGGGGCGGCGACAGGTGGTGACGGCTGCGCGTCTGATGCATGATGGCGCCCCCGTTCCATCTGGCGCCCTACCCCATGCTCGAATTCGCCCTGGACCCCATGACCCTGACGCTGCTGGCGGGGGTCGCCTTTCTGGCCGGCTACATCGACGCCATCGCCGGCGGTGGTGGCCTGCTCACGGTGCCGGCCCTGCTGATGGCCGGCGTGCCGCCCCACCTGGCGATCGGCACCAACAAGCTCAGCTCCACCTTTGGCAGCGCCACCGCCGCCTACACCTTCTATAGACGCAAGCTGTTCCATCCCCGTCAGTGGCGGCATGCCCTGGTGGCTACCGCCATCGGTGCGGGGATCGGCGCCCTGGTCGCCCACCATCTTTCCGCGGACTTCCTCAATCAGCTGCTGCCGGTCGTGGTGTTCAGCTGTGCCCTCTATCTGCTGTTCGGCGGTACGCCCAAGGCGCCGGTGCTCAGCGATGCGCCCGTGCCGCAGCGGCGCCAATGGCCCCAGGGCCTGACGTTGGGCGCCTATGACGGCCTCTTCGGACCGGGCACCGGCGCCTTCTGGACCGTCAGCAGCCTGCTGCTCTACCCGCTGGACCTGCTCAAGGCCAGTGGCGTGGCCCGCACCATGAATTTCGTCAGCAACGGCGTCGCCCTGGTGATGTTCATCGCCCTGGGGCAGGTGCTCTGGGTACTGGGGCTGACCATGGGCCTGTCACTGACCCTGGGTGCCTATCTGGGCGCGCGCAGCGCCATCGCCGGCGGCGCCAAGTTCATCCGCCCGGTGTTCATCTGCGTCGTGCTGGCCTTGACCGTCAAGCTAATCTGGCAGCACTGGTTCAGCGCCGCCTAGCCGCTCGACGCGATAGCGATCGATCAGAAAGCGCGAGATGGAAAAGGCCGGCGGCAGCGTCGGCAACTCGCGCAGATGGAACCAGCGGGCGTCTTCGATTTCCTCCGGCTGGCAACGGATGTCGCCACTCAGATAATCGACGTGGTAACCCAGCATCAGGGAATGCGGATACGGCCAGTTCTGGCTGCCCTGGTAGCGCAGGTTGGTGACCGCAACGCCCACCTCTTCCATGATCTCCCGGTGCACGCAAGCTTCCGCCGACTCGCCCGGCTCGACGAAGCCCGCCAGGGTGCTGAAGACGCCGGGCGCGAAACGGGGCGATCGCGCCAGCAACACCTCATCGCCACGGGTGACCAGGGCGATCATGCTGGGCGACAGCCGTGGGTACTGGGTGAGCTGGCAATTCGGGCACTTGAGGCCGCGCTGGCCATCGAGCGCGAAGGTCCGGGTACCGCACTGGCCGCAGAAGCGATGCTGCCGCGCCCAGGTTCCGATCTGGTTGGCATAGCCCAGCAACTTGAACAGCGCATGGGGCGATTGCAGCATCAACGGCCGCAAGGGCTGCCAGAGGCAGCCATCGATATCCTCAGGCGTATCCAGTTCGAGCAGCGTGACCGGCTGCGCCTGCCACTGCCCCATCCCATGGCGCTCCCCTTCGAAGCCCTGGACGCGCGGATCATCCAGGGCGAAGAGCACCTCGGTGCCCGAGGTCAGAAACGCCTGGCCGCTGTGGACGACCAGCCAGCCACCGGAGGGCTGGGCGGCCTGGAACCAGCCAGGCTGCCAGACACTCATGCCGCAGCCGAGGTCCAGCCCAGGGCGCGAATGCTCTGCGCCGCGATATCGAGAATCTCCGGGGTGCCGTCCTGGCTCTCGGTGCCACCGCTTTCGACAAAGAACTCGATGCTGCTGAGGGCATCCGCCAGCACTTCGAGGGTCGCCGACTCGCAGGCCTGACCACCTTCGATCAGGCAGCGCTGGATGTAACCGGTACAGGCCCGCACCAGCTCGGCCGCGCGGGGATTACCCAGGAAGAACAAGGCACCGCGGACGGTATCCAGCAGCGCCGGCACGGTGGCCAGGTGCAGGGTATCGCCACGGGAATCGAGAAAGGCGCCAATGGCGCGCTTGGCGTCGGTCAGGCCCTTGTAGGCCTCCCGGTGCAGCAACGCCTGGGCCTCGCCCAGCTGATAGTTGGCGACGCTGACCTGGACACCCTCGGCTTCCAGCGGCACGTCGATCAGCGAGCCCTGCCCTTCGGGCTGGCCCAGCAGGCTTTCCACCAGCAACAGAGCATCGGCCAGGGGCGCCAGGTCCTCCAGCACGACCGTCCGGTCGCGGAACTGGGAGATATTGGGCAGGCACTGCTGCAGCACCTGACCGGCGTTCTCCTGCCCGACCATCTCCAGGGTCTTGCCCAGCAGGCCGACCTGGACATACAGCCGGGAGAAATTATCGGAGCGAGGCAGGCGATTCTGCTCGGCGCCGGTGCGCAACTCGGCCTCGATGAGGTCGATCAGGTCCTTGACCGTCTCCACCTCTTCGCGGATCGCCGCGGACAGCGAATGCATCACCGCATGACCGGGACCGGCGAGCCGCTTCTTGCCGGCTTCGAGCTGGGCATCGGTAAAGCCGAGTCGCTCGAAGCCGTAGGCGTTCATGACCTCTTGCGGATGGGCGCCTTCGACACCGGCCAGCGCCAGCAGATAGAGCAGCTCCTTGAGGGTGCTGCGGGCCGGCTCGTGCAGCTCGTTGCCCAGCATCTGGCGCAGTTCGCGATCGACCCGGGCGAACAATTGTTTGCGTTCACGGGTGGCCGTCAGGCGGCCCTGAGCGAAGCCCTCGACCGTGGCCGCGGCGACCCAGGGCAGGTAGCCGCCGACATGATCGTGCAGCAGCGCCGCGGAGCGCTCCAGCGCCCTGGCCATGAGCCTGAGGCTGGCCACGCCATTGACGTCGCGCAGGAAACCCAGCAGGCCGACCTGGTACATCTGACGCATCCGGCGCGCCTGGGCCTGACGCTCACGCACGCCAAGACTAGTGGTCTCGCTGATCAGGGGACGCTGATCGAGGCGGACACTGAAGAAATAACTTTCCGGGAGTTCGGGTTCGCCGCCAGCGAGTCGCAGGGCGTTGATCGCCGGCAGCAGCAGCTCGGGCATCTCGTCCTGACCGCTACGAAGCTGTTCGAGATAGCGGCGCAGCACATGCAGTCCACGACAGATCGCCATGAGATGCTCGTCATGTTCGGCACCGGCGCCGGCAGGAATGTCGTTGGCGATCTGCAGCGTCTGATGGGCGAGCAACTGGGCGCCAGTCAGCTCTATCAGCGTGAGGGCGCCACGAATCTGGCCGATGCTCTCGACCGCGCGCTGCAACAGGCTGCTGCAGTGCCGTTCGACAATGAATCGCTCGAGATGGGATTCAGCTTCCTCGATGGTCGCGAACAGCTGTTCGCGGACCAAGCTCAAAGCTCTTGCTCCGGTCACCATGGTGCCTTACGCCTCCTGCGCCATTACAACCTCGCCAACGCCATTTTAAAACGGGAAAAAAGGCTTGCTATTCCAACTGGAGCCTAGGTACCTGCGTCTTCCTGACCGGGTCACACTAATCATTCCAGGCGGACGGGTATGGGACTACTCGCCACGCCAAAGAACCTTGCTCTGGAACGCTAGACCTGTAAATCCACAACAGCGAAGCGATAATTCCGAATCGTCATATGATTTTGAGGAACAAATAAAGTTCCGCGCAATTCGAAATTCGAGGCTTCATGCGGGCTCAAATGACCAGCCTGCAGCATCTTAGTTGAACAATAGCTGAAAATTGTGAGGTCTTTCAGCTTATTCAGACGAACGCGAACGCCCGCTCCCGGACCGAGCGGGCGTCCGGCGAGCGCTGAAAGGCGCTATTCGGCGTCGGCGCCGGCCAGCCAAAGGGGGGTCCGGCCGCAGCTCTTTTCGATGGCCGCCATGCGCGCCGCATGGGCATCGAGATCGGTGCTGGTCGCGCTGATCACCCGTGTCCGCGGGCGATCGGCCGGCAACCGCCTGATCGGCATGACGTAATTGCCGTCACCATTGCCTTCCTGGCCGTGGGCGGCCAGCGACAGGCTGGTCTGGCCACCGGTCATGGCCAGGTAGACGTCCGCGAGGATCTCGGCGTCCAGCAGGGCGCCATGCAGCTCGCGGTTGGAGTTGTCTACGCCATAGCGCTTGCAGAGGGCATCCAGGCTGTTGCGCTGGCCGGGATGCCGGCCGCGGGCCATGACCAGGGTGTCGAGCACCGAGCAGTGCTGGGAGATGTCGGCGCGCTCGGGATGGACACCCAGCCGGGCGAACTCCATGTTGATGAAGCCCACGTCGAAGGGCGCGTTGTGGATGACCAGCTCGGCACCTTCGATGAACTCGAAGAAGCTGTCGGCGATCTCGGCGAAGCGCGGCTTGTCGGCGACGTAATCATCGGTGATGCCGTGGACCGCGATGGCGCCCTCGTCGATCTGCCGATCCGGGTTGAGGTAGACATGGAAATGCCGCCCGGTCAGGCGCCGGCCGACGACCTCGACCCCGCCGATCTCGATGACCCTATGGCCATCGGTCACCGGCATGCCGGTGGTTTCGGTATCCAGAACTACGTATCTCATCGCTAACCTCTTGCCTGGTTACGCCTTGGCGGCCTGCTTGGCCTGCCGGACGTCGTCGACACCGCGGTTGGCCAACTGGTCGGCTCGCTCGTTCTCGGGGTGGCCGGTGTGGCCGCGCACCCAGCGCCACTCGACCTGGTGGCGCTGAACCTGTTCGTCCAGGGCCTGCCACAACTCGGCGTTCTTCACCGGCTGGCGCGCGGCGGTCTGCCAGCCCCGCTTCTTCCAGTTCACCAGCCACTGGGTGATGCCCTTCATCACGTACTCGGAGTCGGTGGTCAGGCGGATCTGGCAGGGGCGCTTGAGCGCCGCCAGGGCCTGGATGGCCGCCATCAACTCCATGCGATTGTTGGTGGTGTTGGCTTCGCCGCCCCAGAGCTCTCGCTCCGCACCCTTGAACTTCAGCAAGGCGCCCCAGCCACCGGGGCCGGGATTGCCCTTGCAGGCGCCGTCGGTAAAGACCTCGACGATGTCGTCACTCATTGGATTCACTCGATTCGCGGCGGCTGATCTTGGCCACCGGCATGGGCACCAGCTTGCCGCGCGGTTCCTTGCGCGCCTGGGGCACGGGGCGCAGGCCGAACATCAGCTTGCGCGCCGACAGCAGATAGAAGCCCGCGCCCGCTGCCTGCTCGCAGTTGGGTTCGGCTTCACCCTGCTCCATCCAGGCCAGCCGCTGCTGCCACTTGGGGGATGAAAGCGGCGGACGATAACACCCGAAGCGCCGTTTCTCCAGCGCGAAGCCCAGCACCGACAGCCAGTCGCCGACCCGGCTGGGGCCGAAACAACGGGCCTTGCGCAAGGCATCCCGAGCCAGGTAATGGCGCACGCCCCAGAGACTCCAGGGATTGATGCCCACCACCACCAGGTGCCCGCCCGGGCGCACGCTCAGTGCCGCTTCACGCAACAGCCGATGCGGCGCCAGGGAGAAATCCAGACCGTGCTGCAACAGGACCACGTCGGCCGCGTGCTCGCCCAGGGGCCAGGCACCCTCTTCGCAGACAATGTCCACATCACCCAGCGGCGGCCCTATGCGCACCGCATGGCGGAGCTGACCACAATTGGCCGGCGCCTCGGGGTGCGGACCGTAATGGATCAGGTAACTGCCGAAGTGACGCTTGAGCTCTTCGTCGATCAACACGCGCTCCTGCTCCAGCAGCAGCTGGCCCAGTGGACCGGCCAGCCAGTCCCGTGCCGAGCTCATCAGCCTCAGCCAGCGCGGATCGACCTGGGCGGAGAATTCATCGTGCATCGTCTGGTCCTCTCATATTGAAGCCTTAGCCCTACCACCCACTGCTACCCTAGGGGCCTGCAGTCCGACCAGAGAGCTCGTCCATGTTCGACATTCTTCCGCTGCCCGCTTTCAACGATAACTACATCTGGCTAATCAAGGACGCCGCGACAAGACAGGCGGTCGTGGTCGATCCGGGCGATGCCGCCCCCGTCCTGGCCTGGCTCGATGCCAATCCGGACTGGCGCCTGACCGATATCCTGATCACCCACCACCATAACGACCACACCGGTGGCATCACTGCGCTCAAGCAGCGCAGCGGCGCCCGGGTCAGTGCGCCGGCTGACGAACGCATCGCCGCGGTCGACCTCCCCCTGGCGGACGGCCAGCGCCTGGAGGTGCTGGGCGTTCCCTTCGAGGTCCTGCGGGTGCCCGGCCATACCGCCGGCCACATCGCCTTCCATGTCGCGGGTGAGCGACCCCTGCTGTTCAGCGGCGATACCCTCTTCTCGGCCGGCTGCGGCCGGCTCTTCGAAGGTACGCCCAGCCAGATGCTGACCTCCCTGCAACGCCTGGCCAGCCTGCCGGACGCCACCGAAATCTACTGCGGCCACGAATACACCCTCAGCAACCTGCGCTTCGCCCAGGCGGTAGAACCGGAAAACCCCGCGGTGCAGCAGGCCCTGACCGCGACGCAGCAGCTGCGGGAGGCCCAGCGTCCCACCCTGCCCTCCAGCCTGGGCCGCGAACGCCGCATCAATCCCTTCCTGCGTACCGCCGAAAGCAGCGTACGTCTGCGTTTGCAAGAGGAGCGCGGGGTGGCGGCAGATGCGCCGGAGGATACCTATTTCGCGGCCTTGAGAGGCTGGAAGGACACGTTCTGACACCTATTGCCCAGACCCCTTCAGCACGCTGTAAGCCAGGGCTTGCGGTCGTCGTACAGGTCACAGGCCAAGGGCTTGTTCCTTGACCCCCCGGGATGCGGTTCCTAGAATCGCCCATCCTCCAGCTCCCGGAAAGCCCAGACCGATGCCGCCAGCGACGCCGAAAACCCGCGAACCAGACGTGCTGGCCACCTCCTTCAAAGTCTCGGCGCTCTGCCTCGCCGTCTTCCTCGCCGGCTGCCAGAGCAATCAGCAGCCAGACAATCGTGCCTATCAGGCCGATCTGCACATGACGCAAAGCAAGATGCAGCGTCCGCCGGAATGGCTGCGCAAGGCACCGACCGCGGCGGCCACCAGCGGCGACATCTGGGACCGGGTGCGGGACGGCTATCAGCTCCAGGGGGCCGGCGATAACGGCACCAACCCGCGCATCGATCGTCAGCGCCTCTGGTACGCCAGCCACGAAGCTGCCCTCGCGCAGTCCTGCAGCCGCGGCGCGCCCTATCTGCATTACATCGTCGAGCGCCTGGAAGAACGCAACATGCCGCTGGAACTGGCCCTGCTGCCGGTGGTGGAAAGCTCTTTCAATCCCAACGCCCTCTCGCGCAGCGCCGCCTCCGGTCTGTGGCAGTTCATCCCCACCACCGGCAAGTATTTCAATCTGCGCCAGACCCGCTTCTATGACGGTCGCCGCGACATCACCGCCTCGACCAACGCCGCCCTGGACTACCTGAGCAAGCTGCACGACATGTTCGGTGGCGACTGGCTGCTGGCCCTGGCTGCCTACAATGCCGGCGAAGGCACGGTCAGCCGCGCCATCGAGCGCAACCAGTCGCTCGGCCTGCCCACCGACTACTGGAATCTGTCGTCGCTGCCGCCGGAAACCCAGGACTACGTGCCCAAGCTGCTCGCCGTCTCCCAGATCGTACGCAATCCGGACGCCTACGGCCTGGCCCTGGAATCCATCCCGGACGAGCCCTATTTCGAAGTCGTGGACATCAAGCAGCACCTGGATCTGGCCCGGGTGGCGGAACTTGCGGATCTGGATGCCAACGAACTCTATCGCCTGAATCCCGCCTACACCCAGCGCGTGACAATGGACGGCCCCAAGCATCTGCTGGTGCCGGCGGAAAAAGCCAAGCGCCTGGTCGCGACCCTGCCCAACATCGCCTCCGATGCCGTGGTGCAGTGGCAGGAATACCAGGTGCGCCGCGGCGATACCATGCGCAGCGTGGCCAAGCGTAATCGTGTGAGCGTCGAGCAACTCGCCGCGCTCAACAAGCTCAGCAGCAGCAGCCGCCTGTCCGCTGGCCGGGAATTGATGATCCCGCGGCGCGAGACCGGCAAGACCACGACGCCCCTGGAAACCATCGCCGTGGCCGAAGAACCCGTGGTGCGCACCTACCGGGTGCGCACTGGCGACAGCCTCTGGTCCATCGCTCGGGCCAACGAGGTGGAACTGGGTGACCTCAAGCGCTGGAACGATCTCGGCAAGCGTGGCCTCAAGGTCGGCGAGACGCTGAAGCTGCATGGCACGGGCAGCAGCACCGCCACGGCCGTGGCGATGCCGGCCTCCTATACCGTCAAGACCACCAAGCCGGCGGTAAAGACGGCCAAAACGACCAAGGCCGCCCCCACCTACTATCGGGTCAAGGCCGGCGATTCCCTCTATCAGATCGCCAAGCGCTACAACATCGGCGTGCAGGCGCTGCAGGACTGGAATCCGCGCAGCGCTTCCGCCCTGACCCCTGGTCAGACCCTGACGCTGTTCCTCAACTGAGGCGCGACCGCGCACCGCAGCGGTCAACCAGCGCTTTTGTCCCGGGTATCGACCTGCTACCTTACCGCCCCACCCGTGCCTGACCCCTAGCGGAGCCAGGCCAAGATCTCGCTCTGACCTGCGCAGAGCCCTGCCCAACCCGGACCTCAGCCCCTGGCTGCTGCCCGGGATTCAACACAGAAGAGGAAAAAACCATGGGATTTCTCGCCGGTAAGCGCGTTCTCATCGTCGGCGTCGCCAGCAAGCTGTCCATCGCCTCCGGCATCGCCGCGGCCATGCACCGCGAAGGCGCCGAGCTGGCCTTCACCTACCAGAACGAGAAGCTCAAGGGTCGCGTCGAAGAATTCGCCGCCGGCTGGGGTTCCAATCCCGAGCTGTGCTTCCCCTGCGACGTTGCCGACGACGCCCAGATCGAAGCCGTGTTCGCCGCGCTGGCGAAGAAGTGGGATGGCCTGGATTGCATCGTCCACTCGGTCGGCTTCGCCCCCGGCGACCAGCTGGACGGCGACTTCACCGCCGTGACCACCCGTGACGGCTTCAAGATCGCCCACGACATCAGCGCCTACAGCTTCGTCGCCCTGGCCAAGGCCGGTCGCGAGATGATGCGCGGCCGCAACGGCAGCCTGCTGACCCTGTCCTACCTGGGCGCCGAGCGCACCATGCCGAACTACAACGTCATGGGCATGGCCAAGGCCAGCCTCGAAGCCGGCGTCCGTTACCTGGCCGGCAGCCTCGGCCCGGAAGGCACCCGCGTCAACGCCGTGTCCGCCGGTCCCATCCGCACCCTGGCCGCATCGGGCATCAAGAGCTTCCGCAAGATGCTGGCCGCCAACGAGCGTCAGACGCCCCTGCGTCGCAACGTGACCATCGACGAAGTCGGCAACGCCGGTGCCTTCCTCTGCTCCGACCTGGCATCGGGCATCAGCGGCGAGATCCTCTATGTCGACGGCGGCTTCAACACTACCGCCATGGGTCAGCTCAACGACGACGAGTGATCGAAGCAGCTACCTGATCACCGCGAAGGGCCGGCAATTTGCCGGCCCTTCCGCTTTCAGGTGTCGCTGCGCACCTGGGCATGGCTGATCAGCGCGAAGATCAGACTGCCCCCGACGATGTTGCCGGCCAGGGTCGGCCCGGCGAAGGTCAGCCAGAAATCGCCCCAGCTCGCCTCTCCGGCGAACACCAGGTAAGCCACCTCCAGACTGCCGACCACGATGTGAGTGAAGTCCCCCAGGGCCATCAGGTAGGTGATGAGCACGATGATCCAGATCCTGGCGTGCTCTGCAGCGGGCAGCATCCAGACCATGGTGGCGATCATCCAGCCGGATACGATGCCCTTGGCGAACATCGCCGAGGCATCGTTCTCCATCACCTTGGTACCGATTTTCAGAAAAGCGGCGTCGGCCTTGGCATCGAACAGCGGCAGATTGAGGATCACGTAGGCGACTAGGATGGTCCCGATGAGATTGCCCACCAGTACCACACCCCACAGCCGCCCCAGGCGACCGAAATTGTGCAGCGTGGGTTCGCTCATCACCGGCAGTACCGCCGTCAGGGTGTTTTCGGTAAACAGCTGCTGACGCGCCAGGATCACCGCCAGAAAGCCAGCCGAATAACCGAAGCTGGCGATGGCCTTGCTGTAGCCACCCTCGGGCAGATTGGCATTGAGTAGCCCCATCGCCATCAACGACAGACCCATGGTCAGGCCGGCGGCCAGCGCCGACCAGAACAGCGCCGCGATCGTTCGTTCGAGTTCGTGATCACCCTGGGTACGGATGATCTCGTGCAGCACCACGGCGCGTGGCAGCTGGTTCTCGTCGACGTCCTCTTCTTCCTCGCGACTCAGTTCAGGGTCGTCCGGACCGGATTCATGCCGCTGTCGGGGTTCTTCGCCCTGTTCCTGGTCTCTCTTCATCAGACGGCCCGCTCGTCCCAGAGGAGTTCATCGTCGTCGCCGATCTCGGTCACGCGATTGAGCGCGGCATCGGCGGCCTCCTCCGCCTCGGAGGCCAGATCGAAATGACGCTCGGTGGCGACCTTGTGAAAGGTCGGATGGGCATCCTCGCGCCGCGCCTTGACGGCGATGACCGCTTCGAAACCCTGTTCAGCCGGAACGGCGGAGGAAATCGCTTCGTGATGATTGAAATGCTTGATAGCCATGGGCGCCGTTATCTCCAACCTGAGGCGACCGGATTGGTCGCACCTGACAGATAGACTGTGCCGGCGGAAAAACGATCTGTGGCGAGGGAGCGGATCAGGCGCCGAGCAGCTTCTGCACCTGCAGGTGGAGACGCTCGAGGGAGAATGGCTTGGTCAGCAAGGGGACCTTGCCCAGCAATGGCGAGCCGGTATCGATGATTTCGGCTGGGTAGCCGCTGATGAAGAGCACCTTGAGATCGGGGCGCAACTTGAGCGCGGGCTCGGCGATCATCACGCCAGAGACGTCGTCGGGAAGGCGGAAGTCGGTGATCAGCAGATCCAGGCGTGGCCGACCGGCCAGGATGCGAAAGGCTTCGAGTGACGATGGCGCCTGCAGGACGGTGTAACCCAGTTCGGAAAGATAATCCGCCAGAATCATCAAAATCTGCGGCTCATCTTCGACGACCAGGACAACCTTGCTCTGTTCCGCACTCACCATCTGACCCCTGTACCCACACGCTCGGCCCCCTTGGACACAAGAGGCCTGCAAAGTTCCATTCTAGACGCAGATTTAGGGGGCGCCAGACGTGCCGGCGACCCCCTGGACATTACTGCTGTTGCTTCTGGCCTTGCTCGTTGAGCGTGGTCTTGCCGGCGCCGGTCGCGGCGCCTGCACCTTCACCGGTCTTCTGACCAGCCGGGGTGCCCATACCAGCGCTGTTGGCCTTTGGCGGATTGCCTGCACTTTCGGTGGCGAAAGCAGCGCCACTGGCAGCGATCAGACCAGCAAACATCAAGGCAGAGATTTTCTTCGCGTTCATGGTAGGACTCCGGGTTGATTGGACACTGTTTAGGCAGGCCAAGCGCCGATTCGTTCTCTACCCGATGCCAGAGGCGATGTAACGGAATACTAAAGACTGTCGGGCGGGCATTCCAGCGGCGAGCAGGCGTGCCAGCGCAGCGCAGTCGCACGGGCGAATGCCCCAGAGCCCTTGTTAGTCTTTCTATTGCCGCGACGAACCTGGAGCCAGTCGCAAAGGACGCTTTCCCGCCGCCGCGTGGCGAGAAGGCCTCAAGGCCCTCCTCCTAGACGGCGAATTCGCGAACCACGCGATTCAATCCGCTGGCCAGCCTGGAGACCTCGGCGCTGGCGCTGGCGGTCTGGGTGGCGCCGGTCGCGCTCTGGGTGGCCAGGTCACGGATACTGGTGATGTTGCGATCGATCTCCCGCGCCACCTGCGCCTGCTCTTCAGCGGCGGTGGCGATGACCGCATTGCGATCGTTGATCTGGGAGATGGATTCGGCGATCTGCTCCAGGGACACATTGGCCAGCTGGGCGACCGAGGTGGATTCACCGGCCAGCTGCTGACTCTCGGCCATGGCCCTGACGGCCTGGGATGAATCATTCTGGATGGCGCCGATCATCTGCTCGATCTCGCGAGTCGACTGCTGGGTACGATGGGCCAGTGCCCGTACCTCGTCGGCGACCACGGCGAAGCCCCGGCCCTGCTCACCCGCCCGGGCCGCCTCGATGGCAGCGTTCAGCGCCAGCAGGTTGGTCTGTTCGGCGATGGCGCGAATGACCTCGACCACGGCGTTGATGTCCTGGGCGCGGGACGACAGGGCCTGGATCTGCTCGCTGGTGCTGGCCACGTTCTGCGCCAGCGCCTCGATCGACTGCACTGTGCGGGTGACCTTGTCCAGGCCGTCGCTGGTCAGGTTCTGGGTATGCAGCGAAGTGCTGGCCGCATCGGCGGCGTTGCGCGCGACCTCCTCCACCGCCGAACTCATCTCGGTGACGGCACTGGCAGCCTGGTTGACCTCGTCGTTCTGCCGCACATAGCCGCGGCTGGCTTCGTCGATCACCGCGGTCATCTCTTCCGCGGCGGAGGCCAGCTGGGTCGAGCTGTCGCCGAGATGGGAAACGGTGTCGCGCAGATTGCCCTGCATCTGGGCCAGGGCCTGCAGCATGCCGGCCGCTTCGTCGCGACCGACCACGGTGATCCGTTCGGTAAGGTCCTTGCGGGCGATCCGCTGGGCAATGCGCAAGGCCTCACCCACCGGCAGGGTGATGCTGCGGATCAGCAGAGCCGCAAGCACGACGGTGGCCGCTATGGTCAGGCCGATCAGCCCATAGACCCAGAACAGGCCGTTGGCATAGGTGGCGCCCGCCGCCTGCCCCGCAGCCTGGGCACCGCGCTCGTTGAAGGCGCTCAGTTCGGCAATGGTCTTTTCCAGCGCGTTGGTGAGCGGACGGATCGAGGTGTTGATCAGGACGATGGCGCCTTCGTTGTCACCCGCGCGCAGCTTGGGCTCGAAGGCATCCAGCAGGGTCCGGTAGCTCTCGGCGCCCTTGACCACGGCGCCGTACAACTGGCGGTCTTCAGCGTTGGCCAGGGTCTTTTCGTAGTCCTTGACCGCCGTGAAGAAGGCATCGCGATAACCGGGAAAGGCCGCGACCGTCTGGGCGCGCAGCTGCGGATCCGGTGTGGTGGTGGCCCTGAGACTTTCCAGGCGCAGCCGCAGCAATCCGCCACTCATCTTCGCCGCCAGCTGGTTGCCCGGCAGCCAGTTGGTCTCCACTTCCTGCTCCGCCTCGAAGAGCTTGCCCATCTGCACCACGGCGACGCCACCGAGGGCGAAGACGATCAGGACGATGACGGAAAAGAACAGCACGGCGCGGGGCGCGACGTTGAGGCTGCGAAGACTCATGAGGGTTATCCCTAATAAAATGACTATTAGGGCTATCGGCGCAGCGGGGCCCGCTTAAGCCAGCGACGACGGACGGCCGCGAACCGCTTGCCAGCGGTCGCGGCGTCCATTGGGGATTACGCGAGCGTCAGAGCAATTGCAGCGGATAGTCGAGGATGACCCGCAGCTGATTGACCGAACCGCCGGTGGACGGCGAGCCGTGGTGCCAGGCCTGGCGGACCCGGATCGACAGTCCTTTGGCCGCTCCCGCTTGCAGGACGTAGCGACCCTCCAGGTCGACTTCCCGCTCGTGATCGTCTGCGCCGTAGAGCCCACGATAGGCGCTGTTGACCGGCAGCTCGCGACCATCGATACCGGAGCCCTCGAGGTAGCGGGTCATCAGGCTGAGGCCGGGCACGCCGAGCGTCTTGAAGCTGAGATCGTAGCGCGCTTGCCAGGAGCGTTCGCCAGGGGCATTGAAGTCGGAGAGCATCACGGCGTTGCCCAGGAGGATACCGCCGCCGAGGCGATCGTTGTCGCCCAAGGCCACGTAGTCGAACGGCGTATCACCATCGATCTGCTGCCAGCCCAGCGTGAAGGTGTGAGGTCCCTGGCTGAAGGCAGCGGCGAGGCTATAGGACGTATTGTCGATCGGGCCAGCCTTGGCCGCTCCGGTATCCCGTGTGTGATAGAGATTGGCATCGAAGGTGAGTGCCTGGGTGCTGGACAGCGCCCTTACCAGATTCAGGTTGCCGTAGTACTGGTTCCAGATGTCATCTAGCTGCGCCGCATAGAGCGACAGGCTGACCCCCTTGACCGGGCTGTACTTGCCACCGGCGAAATCGATGTGATCGGCGCGCTGCCGCGCGTATCCGGCCCAGAGATCGCCATCGCGGTTAGTGCTGACCTGATCGGTGGAAGAGGTGAAATGCCCTGCTTCCAGCAACAGATCCGCCATGTCGCTACTGAGCACGCTCCACCCCGTGGCGGTCTGCGGCAGCAGGCGACTGGTGCTGATGGCGAAGACCGGCGCCGTGGGCGCCTGTTGACCATAGCGCACCACGGTATTGCCCAGCCGCAGCTTCAGCGCAGCACCGGCACGGGAATATTCATCAGCCGGCTCATTCCCGGCATGAACGGGCAAGTTACCGGTGCCACGGCGTCCGGGGCCGCCATCGAGCTTGAGGCCCAGATAGCCGAAGGCATCGACCCCAATACCCACGGGACCCGGTGTGAACCCTGACTGATAGTCCAGCAGGAAACCCTGGGTCCAGTCTTCCTGATTCGCCCGTCCGTTGGCGCGGTCACTGTTGAAGTAGAAGTTGCGTACCGTCAGCACCAGTTTGCTGTCGTCCACCAAGCCCTCCGCGAAGGCTGCATTGCAGCCAAGCAGCAGCGTACAGCCGCCCACCACCCCAAACGTCCAGCGGCCGAGGAGTCGGCTGAAACTGGTCAAATGGGTATTGGATATCGCTCCTTTCTGATTACGCGTGCTTTGCATAACTTCCCCTATTCATTGTCGGCGACTACTAGTGGTTGAAGACGCGCAGCCAGACGTGCACCGGACAGCAGAGCCGCACCGGCGTGGCTTGAAATGCGCGTTGAAGAGAGCCCGCACTCCCCAGTACGGGCTCTGAAATCAGGTCATAGTGCTGGCGAATCGACTACCAGAAAGAAAACAAAGCGGACATAGGAGTTACTCGATCTCTTAATTTTCGAAAACAACGGACTTGCAAGCCTGCCTGTTCAATCTTTCGATATAACTCACTGCCACGCCGAAACTAGCCGGATAAAACCGCTGAAAATCTCGCACACAGTCAAAGAAGTAGAAATCAGTTGTCACATGAACTTCGCGGGCAGCTTCTACTTACGTGCAGACACTGCCGCGCAATCGACTAGTGCAGTCGATTGGCAGCAAGGGCACGTCGACACGGGATGCGTAATGCTGCTTTTTCCTATCGCCAGGCGTCAAGGTTTACGGCGTCTTTTCACCTAAAATTCAAATTTGGATATTTAAGTTATTAAGGTTTTTTACCGCAGCTCACCTCCTATATCTCCAATAGAAATCGAGCACCTACTATAAAAAGACGGACATATTATAAGAATGTTCTAGCGCGATTCACGAAGCCCACGCCTTGTCCCTCATCTAACAGATACAGACGGAAAAACATCGATCCCATCGCTCAGTGCGCCAAGCTCAGGAAGTTTCGACTCAGGAGCTGTGCAAGTTTGCTTGGCCAACCCAGGATCTCTTTCTAACCAGTCCAAAAATCACTACCAAGAATTCTTGGTAAAGTAATACCAAGTTGAAACCTGCCGCTTTCGGAGCAGGGCCTGGATACCCGACGCTTTTTTCAGCGCGCAGCGAACCTCACTGGACGTTTGTTGCGCCCAGCACGTGACCGCTGCCATCGCATGTCAGACGAGTCGCTTAGCTGGAAGGGTGCTGCCGGTACTGAGGGATACCGGCGAAAATCCTAGTCGTGGGCGGCGAAAACCACCTCCGGCGCCTCAGGCCGGGAGTTCAACTCCGCCTGACTGCGCATCGGCGCCGCCGGATCTGTCAGGTGGATGCGCCGATCGGCGACGGCGCCCACCAGGTCCTCGTCGTGGCTGACCAGGAGGATGGCGGTTCCGGATTCCTCGGCGGTCTCGACCAGCAGCTCGATCATCTCCTTCTGGGTAATGAGGTCCAGCCGCGAGCTGGGCTCGTCAGCGAAGATCAGCGCCGGGTCGAGCAGCAGCACGCGCAGCAGGGAAAAGCGCTGCAACTCACCTCCGGAGATGTTGCCGGGCAGTCGATCCAGCAGACGCTCGTCGAGGCGCAGGCGCTGCATCAGCCGCCCAATCCGCGCTGTATCCAGCCGATGCAGCCGCACCAGATCCGCCAGCAGTTGGCGAATGGTCACCGAGGGCGCGAAGGCAGCCACCGGATCCTGGTGCAGCTTCTGGAAGGCGAAGCGACCGAGACCCGGCTGGCGGCGGATCGCACCCGCGCTGTGCGCGGCCAGGCCAAGCAGGATGTCGCCGAGGGTCGACTTGCCGCAGCCAGACGGTCCCGTCACGCCGAGAATCTCCCCAGGCCGGACGCCAAAGGACAATCCCTCGAACAGCTGCTTGCCACCGCGCTGGGCGGCAAGGTCCTCCACCGTCACCACGGCTTCGTCGGTAATGGCTCGCGAGGTACGCTTCGGCCACTGGGCGGGATCGGCGGCCAGCAGTTCACGGGTATAGGCATGCTGCGGCTGGCGCAGCACCTGCTCGGCCGTACCGGATTCGATGACCCGTCCCTTGAGCATGATCATCACCTCGCCGCCCAGGCGGCGCGCGACTTCCAGGTCGTGGGTGATGATGAGCAGGCTGCCTCCCTCGGCCAGCATGGCCTTGAGCAGGTCGATGACCTCGTCGATGCGGTCGCGATCCAGCCCTTTGGTCGGCTCGTCGGCGATCAGCACTGGCGAGCCACCGGCATGGGTGGCGGCAAAGGCCAGGCGCTGGGCCATGCCCCCGGACAGCTGGAAGGGATACTTGCGCTCGGCGCCGGCCAGGCCCAGCCGCGCCAGATCCGCGCTGGCCCGGTCGCGGGCTTCGGCACGGGCGAGGCCGACGACCTGGGTGTAGGTCTCGGCGACCTGGGAGCGTGCCTGCATGGTCGGGTCCAGGCTCAGCCAGGGTTCCTGGGGCAGCACCGCCAGCCCCCTGCCCCAGTGCTTACGGCGACCGGCCTCGCGGCCTTCTTCGCTGAAGCCGTCCGCCAGGCCTATCTGCCCGTGGGCCTGCAGCCCCGCCGGCAGGTTGCCGACGACGCCCTGGGCGAACAGGCTCTTGCCCGAGCCGGTCTCGCCGATGATCGACAACACCTGCCCCGGCGCCAGGCGGATTGACAGCGGTTCCACCAATCGGGCCTCGGCGGTGCGGATCTCCAGCGCCGTGGTCGTGAGCAAGGCGGTCATGGCTTGCGCCCTCCGGTGATGAGCAGTAGCGACAGCACGGTTAGAAAGATCGCCAGGATAGGCAGGCCCATGACCAGGGGTGCCTCGGCGTAATAGGGCAGCAACTCGGTGATCATCAGGCCCAGCTCGGCCGTGGGCGGGCGCACGCCGATGCTGACGAAACCCAGGGCGGCGATGGCCATGATGGTCGAGGCGGCGCCAAAGGCGGCGATGGTCAGGAGCAGCGGCGCCATCTGCGGCCAGAGATGGCGGCGGATGATGTAGACGGGGCCGAAGCCCAGCAGCCCGCTGGCGGCCACCGCCGGCGAGGCCAGCACGGTGCGCGCCAGCGCCCGGGTCATGCGGAAATACTCCACCCAGAGCACCAGGGCCACGGCGCTGTAGAGGGCGACGAAGGAGCCGGGAAACACCGCGACGATCAGCAGCACCAGCAGCAACCCCGGCAAGGCCAGGAACAGCTCGGCCAGGCCGCCCAGCAGCTTGTCGACCAGTCCGCCTTTCCAGGCGGCCAGGATGCCCAGCAGCACGCCGGGAATGGCGGCGGTGCAGACGCTGATGAAGGCCAGCCCCAGCGAGAAGCGGATGGCCACCGACAGCCGCGCCAGCATGTCGCGGCCCAGGTGATCGGTACCCAGCGGATAGGCGCTGCTGGGCCCCGCGAGGATCGCCTCATAGTCCTGACGGGCGATATCGCCCGGCCAGAGCAGCGGGGTGAGTACGGCGAAGGCGATCAGTGTCGCCAGCAGGCCCAGGCCGAGCCCGCGCGCGGAGGATTTGACCGGAGGCGCCGCCGCAGCGAGGGTAGCGTCGAGATTCATGCGTTTCTCCCGCGCGGATCGATCAGGTGGTTGGCGAGATCGACCAGGGTATTGAGGATGACGAACAGCAGCCCCATCGCCAGGGCGGTGCCCTGCACCATGGGCACGTCGCGCTGGACGATGGCGTGGACCAGACCGTGACCGATGCCCGGCCAGGCGAACAGCGTCTCCACCACCACCACGCCCTCGATGAGATACACCAGCTGCACGCCCAGGTAGGTCACCACCGGCACGCCGATGTTGCGCAGGCCATGGCGCAGGAAGACGCTGGCGCCTCTCAGGCCCTTGAGGCGGCCGAAGCGGTAGTAGGCGGACGCGGCGACCTCCACCGTGGCGTCCCGGGCGACCCGCGACGACACCGCGGCCAGCCCCAGGGCCAGGGTCAGCGTGGGCAAGACGCTGTGCCAGAAGGTACCGTGACCGGCCGCCGGGAACAGCTGCCAGGAGATGGCGAACAGCAGCACGAAGATCACGCCCAGGACGAATTGCGGCAGCGCGCGGATCGCGGTGGTCAGCACCAGCAGGCCGCGGTCCAGCAGACTCCCCGGACGCAGACCGGCCACCACGCCCAGCGGCGGGCCCAGCAGCAGCGACAGGCAGACGGCGCCGATGGCCAGGCGGATGGAGCTGCCCAGTTCATGGGCGACGACATCCATCACCGGCTTGCCGGAGACCAGCGAATGGCCGAGATCCAGGGTCAGCAGATCGCCGATCCAGGCGAGGAAGCGCCACAGCAGGGGCTGATCCAGATTCAGCTCGGCCCGCACCGCCGCAGCTGCGGCGGTATCCACCAGATCATAGCCGTAACGCGCGGCCGCGATGCGGTAGGCGGCGTCTCCCGGCAGCAGATTCATGAACAGGAAGGTGAGACCGCCGACCAGCAGGGCGACCAGCCCCGCCTGCAGCAGGCGAAAGGCAAGCAAGCGGGTCATGGGGTCCACCGCAGCTTGCTCAGGCCGAAGGTGCGCTCGAAGGGATCGATGGCGGCGCCTTCGACGGCATTGGACACGGCCATCGTCTGGCGATACCAGGCCACCGGAATCACCGGCAGGTCCTTTTGCACCTGGGCCATGGCGGCATGGCGCTGGCGCTGTTGCTCGGCCGGATCGTCGCTGGCCAGCAGCGCGGCCAGCGCATGGTCGAAGACCGGGTTCTTCCAGCCCAACGGACCCCATTCCGCACCGCCGTGGCCGAAATCATTGAGCAGAGTAACCAGGGGATCCGGGACCAGGGCGAAGTTGCGGCCATAGAGTGCCAGTTGCAGCGAGCCATCGTTGTGCGCGGCCGGGATGGCGCTTGAGTTCTGCACCGCGACCTCCACGTCCACGCCCACTTCGCGCAACTGCGCCTGCAGCGCGGTGGCGATCAGCGGCAGCTCGGGTCTGTCGGAATAGGTCAGCAGCTTGAGCCTGAGCGGCGTGCCGTCCTTTTGCAGGATGCCATCGGATCCCGGTGTCCAGCCCTGCCCGGCCAGCAGCTTGCGCGATGCCGCCGGATCGTAGGCGAGCGGCGCCAGCTCGGGGTCGTGCCAGGCGGGCACATTCCTGGCAAACAGCTGAGTCGCCCCGGTACCCGGCGCGCGTAACACGGCGGCGGCGACGCCTTCGCGCTGGATGGCCAGGCTGAGTGCCTGCCGTACTTCCACCGGCGCGGTGGCGCCGGCACCGGAGTTGGGGGTCAGCAGCACCACTCGCGGGACTGGCTCGATCAGCACCTTGAGACTGCTGGAGCGCTTGAGGCGGGCAATGCTGGGCGGGTCGAGCTGGAACACCAGCTCAGCATCGCCGCTCTCGGCCATCAGGGTGCGGGTCTCACCGCGGCCCGCGGCCAAGTAGGAGGTCCTGGCGATCTCCGGCTGGGCGCCCCAGTAGCCCGCGAAGCGCTTGGCAGCCAGGCGTTGCGGGGGTTCTAGCAGGGTCAGCTGGTACGGCCCCGTGCCGATGATCTGCTGTACCTTGCCTTCGCCGTCGTAGGCGGCCGGCGCCAGGATATTGGTGGAGGAATGCGCCAGCAGCGCCAGCAAGGGCTTGAAGGGTTTCGTCAGGCGGATCACCACCTCGTTGCCCTCGGCAGTGACCGATTCCGTGCCCGCCTGCTTGAGCACCCCGGGCTTGCCCCGTGCCGCATTGAGGGCAGCGGCCGCGGCTTCTGCCGTGAGGACGCTGCCGTCATGGAATTTCACCCCCTGGCGAATGGTGAGCCGCCAGGTAAGGCCATCCGCCGATTCGGTCCAGCGCACTGCCAGGCCAGGGACTGGCTGGCCCTGGGCATCGGCTTCGAGCAGCGTCTCGGTGATCTGCATGCGCTGGAAGACGAAGCCGGAAATCGACGGATCCAGCCCACCGATCTCGAAGGGGCCGACCACGTCGAAGACGCGTTCCTCGGCGCTGGAAAGCGGCGGCACGAAGGCGACCAGGGTCGCCAACGCCGAAGCGGTCAGCGCCGACCGGAGGGTGCGAGATACAGGCATAACAGTCCTTAGCAGAGCGAAAGCGCCGATACCCGCAGCTGACAGCCGAGCATCGGCCAAACCAATGAAGGCGCACGTTATATCATAACGTTTTCGCAACAAGCCAAGCCCTACCTGCGATAGCAACATCTTGAAACAGCTGGAGAATTTTTCGCGGAGCGGCGGCAGGCGATGAGGTCCAGTCCGATTAGCCGTAAGCCAAGGTACTCGCCCCTGAAGGGAGCTGGTGGCAAGAAGGGAATCGAGTGCAAGGTGATTGCGCAGACCGGACGGCCGCTGGCCGCCCTGCCCTGTGTTGCCGATCTCCGCTCAGGCGGCCACGTTCAAGGTGCTGCCCGTGGCGGTGCTGCTGCCGTTGCTGCCAATGCTCTGGTACTGCCGCAATACCGCCTGGACCAGTTGCGTGTAGGGGCTCGACGACGTCTGAGCGCTGGAATCGGCCTCGCTGTCCCCTTGCCCGCTCGCCTCCTGCGGCGGTGGCGGCGGCATGCGCGGACGCGCCGAACCACCTGGTCCGGCGACGCTGGAATCGCCGGAATCCTCGGTGCCCCCTTGCCCCTGGGGACCAACGGGAGGCGGTGCGAAGACCGAAGCGAATTCGCTTTCGCCGACGCTGCCATCACCATCCTGGTCGAGCATGCCGAGCAGCTTGTCGACGTCGATAGCCCCGCTCTGGTCGGTATCCGTCTGGGTATCGCTCGCCGCGCTGGCGGCGGTGGCGAGTTCGCTCTTACTGATGGAACCGTCGCCATCGGCGTCGAGCTTGCCGAACAGCTTCTGCAACGGATTGCCGTCTTCGCTGCCGCTGACGCTATTACCGGACGCTGTCGTGCCTGTGCCTTTGATCGCGCTGGCACTGCTGTAGTAGCTGGAGTAGCCACTGCCTATTCCGCTGATCATGGATGTCTCTCCCGGGAATGCGGACATCAGTGTTCCGCACCGCCCAGTATCCGCCGGGTAGATGTCAGCCATTTGGTCACTTTGTATGCCCGGCGATACATCAGGGGCGTGGCAGCACCACCTGGCAGGTCAGGCCGCCGCCGGGCGTTTCCCCGAGGGTCAGCTCGCCGCCCATGTGCGCCGCCGCTTCCCGCGCGATGGCCAGCCCCAGCCCGGTCCCACCCGAGGATCGATTGCGCGAGCCCTCCAGGCGATAGAAGGGTTCGAACACCGCTTCCCGATACTGGGCTGGTATCCCCGGCCCGCGGTCGAGGATGGAGATCAGCAGCCGCTCCGGTTGCTCGCTCAGGCAGATCTCCGCCTGGCCGGCGTAGCGCAGGGCATTCTGCAGCAGATTGCCCAGGCAGGAGCGCAACGCCATGGGCGCCACCTTCAACGGCTGGCAGCTGCCCTCGACAGCGACCTGGGCGCCCTCCTCCGCCGCATCTTCGGCCATGGCCTCGACCAGCGCCTGCACGTCGCAGAGGATGGGACGCTCCTGGCGGTGCTGTTCGCGGAGATACCTCAGGGTGCCGTCGAGCAACTCGATCATGTCATCCACGTCCTGGCTGACCCGGGCATGCAGGCGCGGATCGTCGATGTCCTCGATGCGCAGCTTCACCCGCGCCAGGGGCGTGCGCAGGTCATGGGAGATGGCCGTGAGCATGCGCCCGCGCTGCTGGAGCTGTTCGAGCAGATGCTGGTGCATGCGGTTGAGCGCCCGCGCGGCTTCCCGGGTCTCCCAGGGGCCGGTGACCGGAATGGGCGAACCGTCGAGGTTATGGCTGAGGTGTTCGGCGGTCTCGGTCAGCTGGCGTAGCGGCCGCGTCAGCAATCGCGCACCGAGCCAGGCGGCGATCACCAGCGAGCCCAGCTGGAAGATCAGCGGGCCGCCGAGAAACCACTCGATGCGCCGCCAGACGCCGGGCTCCCGGTGCGGGAAAGGCCCGGGCGGCGGTGGCCGATCGAAGGCGGCTTCACCCTCCATGGGTGGCGGCGGTGGCGGCGGTCGCTCGCCGAGTCCATGCCGAAACCAGAAAAAGGCCAGCAGATGGCCCAGCAGGATGGCCAGTAGAAAGACCGCGAACAGGCGGGCGAACAGCGTATCCAGGCGGCGCACGGCTAGTGCCCTATCTGCCTGGCATCGAACAGATAGCCCTCGCCGCGCACCGTCTTGATCAACTGCGGCGCGCGGGGATCGTCGCCCAGCTTGCTGCGCAAGCGCGACACCTGCAGATCGATGCTGCGATCGAAGGCCTCGATCGCCCGGCCGCGGGTGGCGTCGAGCAACTGCTCGCGGCTCAGGACCTGGCGCGGCTGCTCGATGAAGACCCACAGCAGCCGCACCTCGGCATTGGACAGGGGTACCATCACCCCGGCCGGCGAGTGCAGCTGATGCAGGATGCCATCGAGCTTCCAGCCATCGAAGCTGACACTGGTCCGCGGCGCCTTGCGCTGGGGCACGCGGCCATCCTGGGTCCGGCGCAGCACCGACTGGATCCGCGCGACCAGTTCCCGGGGCTCGAAGGGCTTGGCCATATAGTCGTCGGCGCCCAGCTCCAGGCCAATGATGCGATCCGCCGGCTCGCACTGGGCGGTCAGCATCAGGATGGGAATGCCGCTGTCGCGCCGCAGTGAACGACAGAGGGAAAGCCCGTCCTCCCCCGGCAGCATCAGATCCAGCACCACCAGATCGAAGGCCTCCTCCGCCAGCGCCCGGCGCATCTCCAGGCCGTCACCCACCCCCCGGGCATTGATGCTGAAACGCGCCAGATAGCCACAGATCAACTCGCGGATCGACGGATCGTCATCCACTAGCAGGATGCGCGAGGTCCAGCGCGGGGATTCGGATGACAGCGACATCGGGGCTACCTGAACAGTCGGACGATCTGGACGTGCATGCTAGCCGCTCAGCCCGCGAGGCAGCTACGGCCTGGCATGTAGCCTTGTGTAAAGGTGGTCAAGGAGCGGATACGGAGAGGGAGCCGGCAGGCCCGCGCGCCCTAAGCCACCCGAGCAAGCATTAGCGCACGAGGGTAATCGCGATTGCGAAGCCGCCCGTTCGATGGTAAATCGGACAGATCGCCCCTCGCTGCTGCGGTCGTCCGAGGCGGTGAAGCCATCAAGCACCGCAATCCCGGGCCTCTTGCTGCTCGGCCCCGATAGGGCTGACGCCCAGCTACCTTTGTTGCGCCTCCTTTCGGAACGCCATCCTTGACGAGCAGATCAGCCGTATCGGCCAGCCCTGAAACGAACCCGGAGCCCGTTGCGCTCAATGTCCTGCTGCAGGCCTGCGGCCAGGGCAATCGCCTGGCCTTCGAAACGCTCTACCGCGTGACCGCGAGCAAACTGTTCGGCGTGTGCCTGCAGTACGTGGGGGATCGCGCGGAGGCGGAAGAGGTCCTGCAGGAGGCCTATACCGCCATCTGGCTCAAGGCCGGCACCTTCGACGCCACACGTTCCAGCGCCCTGACCTGGATGGCGACCCTGGCGCGCCACAAGGGCATCGATCGACGCCGCGCCCAGCATCGACACGAGCCGCTCGACAGCCTGGCCGAGTGGCCGGCAACCCAGTCCGTCGCCGAAGACTTCGAAGCCCATCGCCAGCGTCGCCAGATCGAGCTCTGCCTGAAAACCCTGGGCAAGGACCAGCAGACCTATATCCGGGTCGCCTTCTTCGAGGGCTATTCCTATGCCGAACTGGCCGCCCGCCACAGTATCGCGCTCGGCACGATGAAAAGCTGGATCCGGCGTGGCCTCCTGCAACTGCGCGCGTGCCTGGGCCTATGAACGACAAGGAGATCCCCCCTTCCGACCGACAGGCGCTGCTCATCGCGGAATACGCCCTGGGCGTACTGTCCGCCGAAGAACGCCTGGAGGTGGAAGAACTCGTGCGGCGGGAGCCTGCTTACCAGGCGCAACTGGCGGCCTGGCAGCGGCATTTCGCCGAGTGGCTCGATGAGTTTCCGGTCGTCGAACCGCCGGCTCACGTCTGGCACGGTATCCAGAAACGGCTGTTCCCGACAGAGGAACCGGCACCCGAGCCGATCCGCCGCTGGAACAATCCGCGCCTGTGGCGCTGGACGACCGGGCTGACGCTGGTCGCTGCCCTCGTGCTGGCGCTGCTCGTGTTGCTGCGCCCGGTCCAGGTCGCGACACCTGCCCTGCTCGCCCGCCTGGAACAGAGCAATGGCAGCCTGGCATTCAGCGTCACCCTGCAGGGGAACGGCCGGCAGCTGCTGTTCGTGCCCACCGGCAAGCCGGATTGGCCAGACAGGAGCGCCGAGGCCTGGATCATCACGACGGATGGCAGACCCCATTCCCTGGGCCTGCTCGACGACGCTACGGCCGTGACCCTGGCCGTTCCCGCGGGACTCGCTTCGGCACTGACGCCAGGGGCGGTACTGGCGGTCTCCCTCGAGCCGCGGACCGGCTCGCCGACAGGCGCGCCGACGGGGCCGGTCATCGCCCAGGGAAAAATAATCGCGCTTTGATGCATCCGTTTGCCGGGCCGCTCCGTACATTCATCACCCTCATCCGGAGGGCCGAAGAACTCAGGAGACGCACCATGCACACCTTGCTCAAGCGCATCGCCATCGTAGCCAGTCTCGCGATCCTAGGTGCCACCGCCCCGCTCAGCTTCGCCGCCGATACCGTCATGGTCGGCGGCGCGCCCATGTACCCGTCCAAGACCATCGTCGAGAACGCCGTCAACTCCAAGGACCACACCACGCTGGTGGCGGCCGTCAAGGCGGCGGGTCTGGTCGACACCCTCAATGGCAGCGGCCCCTTCACCGTCTTCGCGCCGACCAACGAAGCCTTCGCCAAGCTGCCGGCCGGCACCGTCGATACCCTGGTCAAGCCCGAGCACAAGGCCGACCTGACCAGGATCCTGACCTACCACGTGGTGCCCGGTACCCACACCGCCAAACAACTGATGGCCGAGGCGAAGATGCATGGCGGCATGACCAAGCTGAAAACCGTCCAGGGCGAAGACCTCACCGTGAAGCTGCATGACGGCAAACTCTGGCTGGTCGACGCCAAGGGCGGCAAGGCCGCCGTCACCATCGCCGACGTGATGCAGTCCAACGGCGTGATCCACGTGGTCGATACCGTACTGATGCCGAAGTAACGGGCAGGCGGCGGGCGGACACCTGTGAGGGGTGTCCGCTTTTACTGGGTAGCGATCCGTGGGGCGGTTGCCTCTTCCGTCGAGAGCCATACGAGACCGAATTTAGGCAAGTCAGCTACGCGAGACGCGCCCGGCTCCCGTACCTCTTGGATGCTCGACGACATAACCATCTGCGAAGTTAAAAGGCAGCTTTGATACGATCATGCCGCCGACTAACGTACATAGATGGAGATTTCGATGAAGCGGAGCACCTGGACCCTCTGGGCTATTGTAGGGGCGGGACTGGCTTTTGTAGCGATAGACCAACTGATTAAGCTCGCCGCGTTGGCTCAGCTTGCCGCAATCTCCTATCGGCTTGGCACCTCCAGCCTATGGATGGATGTGGTCCTGAGTCTGAATCCTGGCGCCTTCCTCAGCATCGGTC
Source organism: Pseudomonas sp. LA5 (assembly GCF_028640825.1). NCBI lineage: Bacteria > Pseudomonadati > Pseudomonadota > Gammaproteobacteria > Pseudomonadales > Pseudomonadaceae > Pseudomonas > Pseudomonas sp. LA5. The sequence continues at coordinate 66,790 of NZ_JAQYZY010000025.1, read as the reverse complement.
AGGATCTGCCATCGACAGTGAAATCACTGATTTTCCTTTGCGCGCTGGCAGCTGTCGCAGGCGTAAGCTACTGGGCGCTCTCGCGTTGGCAGCAGTCCCCAGGTCGCTCGGCGGCTCTGTACCTGATCGCTCTTGGAGGCGGTTCGAATCTCATCGATCGATTCTTTCGCGATGGCCACGTTGTCGACTACCTGGTCCTGAACCTGGGCTCACTCCACACAGGCGTCTTCAACCTCGCGGACGTAGCGATCATGGCAGGTGTGGCCTACCTGGCCCTGTCAGGATTTTCGAAAGAACAGAAGGCGCTAGCCTGATCTACGAAGACGACGACCAGCACGGTTAACTGCAAGGCTGATCACGAGAGCTACGACGCCTTGCGGGCCTTCTTCCACGACATCTACAGCGCTAAAAAGCAGGAGGCCATTGCCGGCGGTGGCGACAACGTGAAGGACCTGGGCCACACCTACGCCTACCAACTCGCCCTGGGCCGCCCTGAGCTCATGCCCGAACTCACCTACACCCTGCAAGGGCGTGAAGGCCGAGAATCTAGTACGGAGGAAGCGTGCAGCACCGCTTCACCGCGGACGGCGGCTACCCAATTCCGCCTCGAGCTGGAAGCCAAGCTGCCGGAAGCTAGACCGCCAGTTGATACATATGTATTTTCGCATATGCGGATTTTCATATATTCAAGGCTCTGGCTATGTCCCCCACCAGCTTCTTCAAATGTCTCGCTGACGATACGCGCGGGCGCATCATGCTCATGCTCTGCGCCGAAGCGGAATTGTGCGTGTGCGAACTCATCCACGCGCTCGACGACAGCCAGCCGAAAGTCTCACGCCACCTTGCGCAGCTACGCGCCTGCGGATTGCTTGAGGATCGGCGCCAAGGACAGTGGATCTACTACCGGCTGCACCCCCAATTGCCTGCCTGGGCCCGGGAGGTTCTGGAGCTGACGCTCGGGGCAAACCTGCCGTGGGTACAGCCTCAGATGGATCGCCTCGCCGCAATGGACAGCCGGCCTACCAGGCAGGCTGCTTGCTGCCCGCCAGGCGCGGTGGAGACCGCGTCATGCTGATTGCTGCATCGATCTTCCTTCTGACCCTGGTACTGGTGATCCGGCAACCAAGAGGGCTTGGCGTGGGCTGGAGCGCAGCGGGCGGTGCGGTACTGGCGCTACTGACGGGCACCGTCAGCCTGGCCGACGTCCCTGTTGTCTGGAACATCGTCTGGAATGCGACGGCTACCTTCATCGCCGTGATCATCATCAGCCTGGTACTGGATGAAGCGGGCTTTTTCGAGTGGACAGCGCTCCATGTCGCCCGCTGGGGACGCGGCAAATCAGGCAGGCTGTTCGCCTACATGATCCTGCTGGGCGCCGTCGTGTCCGCCCTGTTCGCCAACGACGGCGCAGCCCTCATCCTGACACCCATCGTGATCGCCATGCTGGTAGCGCTGCGCTTCAGTCCGGCCTCGACGCTTGCCTTCGTCATGGCTGCGGGCTTCATCGCCGATACGGCCAGCCTCCCACTGGTGGTGTCCAACCTGGTCAACATCGTTTCCGCTGACTTCTTTCAGATCGACTTCGGCGAATACGCCTCGATCATGTGGCCGGTCAATATCGTCAGCGTCGCCGCGACGCTATTGATGCTGTGGCTGTTCTACCGCAAGGACATCCCGGCGTCTTACGACCCGCACGCGCTCGAACAGCCGCAGAACGCCATTCGCGATCGCGCTACCTTCCAGGCGGGATGGTGGATCCTGGGTTTCCTCCTGGTCGGGCTATTCGCCTTGGAGCCGCTCGGGATTCCGATCAGTGCAGTGGCAGCGGTCTGTGCAGCTGTGCTGCTCATCATCGCCGGCAAGGGATCGGTCATCTCCACACGCCAGGTACTCGCCAAGGCCCCCTGGCAGGTCGTGCTCTTCTCGCTGGGCATGTACCTGGTGATCTACGGCCTGCGCAATGCGGGGCTCACCGAGGCCCTTTCCTCCCTGCTCAACACCTTCGCCAGTCATGGCCTGTGGTCGGCAACCCTGGGCACCGGCCTCACCGCTGCGCTGCTCTCCTCGATCATGAACAACATGCCCAGCGTCTTGATCGGCGCCCTGTCCATCCAGGGCGGTGAGGCCAGCGGGGTCGTCCAGCAGGCCATGATCTACGCCAACGTCATCGGGTGCGATCTGGGTCCGAAGATCACGCCGATCGGCAGCCTGGCCACCCTGCTCTGGCTCCACGTCCTGGCCCAGAAAGGCATCCGCATCACCTGGGGCTACTACTTCCGAGTGGGCTGCGTGCTCACCTTTCCCATCCTGATCGCCACCCTCGCCGCCCTGGCCGTGCGCCTCAGCATTCATCCGTAGGAGAAGCCATGAAAGTCCTCTTTATGTGCACGGCCAATAGCTGCCGCAGCGTTCTGTCTGAAGGTCTCTTCAACCACCTTGCACCTGCTGGCTGCTCTGCCGTGAGCTCAGGCAGCTTTCCCAGCGGACGGTTGAACCCTATCGCGGTCCAGACGCTGGAGGGCCTGGGCATCGATACTTCCGGCCTCTACAGCAAAGGGTCCGAGACCTTTGAAGGCAACCCGCCAGACATCATCATCACGGTCTGTGACAAGGCGGGAGGCGAGCCCTGTCCGGTCTTCTTTGGTCCCTCGATAAAAAGCCACTGGGGCTTGGCGGATCCTTCTGACGTTGTCGGCAATAATGACCAGGTCCAGGCCGCGTTCGATGCAACGGTGGCTCAGATCCGCAGAAGACTGGACGCCTTTTTCCGTCTAGACCCGAACGCATTGAGCCCAGCGCAACTGAAGCAGGCGCTCGATGAGATCGGAGAGATCCAATGAGCGCCACTCTCGAAACCAGCCCCAACCTGGACGAATCGCTATTCGACGTCCCTACCGTCGATAAGCTCTCCGAGCCGGAACAGCTTCAGCACAAGCCGCGCATCCTGCTGCTGTACGGATCGAATCGGGAGCGCTCCTTCAGCCGGCTGCTGGTTGAGGAAGCAGCCCGAATCCTGCAGCTCATGGGCGCCGAGACGGCAGTCTTCAATCCAACCGGCCTGCCGCTGCCTGACGACGCGCCGGTAGAGCATCCCAAGGTTCAGGAGCTTCGCGATCTGGTGCTCTGGTCCGAAGGGCAGGTGTGGTGCTCCCCCGAGCGCCATGGCTCGATGTCAGCGGTATTCAAGGCGCAGATCGACTGGATTCCGCTCACGCTGGGCGCGGTACGTCCTACCCAAGGCAAGACGCTCGCTGTCATGCAGGTCAGTGGCGGATCCCAGTCGTTCAACACGGTGAACCAGCTGCGGATCCTCGGCCGCTGGATGCGCATGGTGACCATCCCCAACCAGTCATCGGTCCCCAAGGCGTTCCTGGAATTCGACGAAGCGGGTCGCATGAAACCCTCGGCCTACTACGACCGGGTGGTGGACGTCATGGAGGAGCTGATGAAATTCACGCTTCTCACCAGAGGCCGGGACGCCTACCTGGTTGATCGCTACTCCGAGCGCAAGGAGAGCGCAGAAGCACTTTCAGCGCGGGTCAATCAGCGCTCGATCTGATCGACGGCCTTCCAACCTGTCCGCGGCAACTCCCCGACCGCGTCGTATACCCCCCGACAGCAGCTCCCGCCGCATCTACCACCGGATCGGCGGGCACAAGGCCGTAGCGTTTCCAGTCCTCAACTTGCTGCGTCTCGCCAGAGTCCCCTTTCAGCCTACGCCACACGACATTTTCCGCGCACTACCGCCACCCTTGCCTACCCGCTCGCCCTGGCCCGACCGAAGCTCATGCCCGAACCCGCCTACACCCTGCAGGGTGTGAAGGCCGAGATCGACGCCATCATCTGGTACGGCGGGAACGTGCAGCACAGTCTCACGGCGGACGGCGGCTACACCACGCGCCTCGAGCTGGAAGCCAAGCTGCCGGAAGACCTGGTCGCCGACCTGGTCGACGAGATCCAGGGCGACTACACCGGCATCATCGCCTACTACCGAGATCCCGAGACCGGCAAGGAGCACACCCTCACCGAGGGCGACCAGAGCAAGCCGCGGCGGCTCAGGCACCTGTACGCCACCAAGGCGACGGCGAAGCGGGCCGTGGAAAGGGAGTGGAAAAAGCTGAAAGAAACTGACCTGGCTACCTAACGCGGTAGAGCAGGCTGACAGTCCGAGGCACTAGCCAATGGAGAAACAACCCACTCACTACCTGGATCAATAATGGAAAACCTTTGGCGAGGTTCGCAAGGCAGTACCAAATACTTACCATTCACAGAGCCCACCAATATTGATTTATCAGCTCCAGAGAGCCTAGACACCATATAAGTAGAACCCAGCCCTTTAGCAACTTCCTTATATTTCGAATCTGTAGCTATATAAATTAATACAAAAAGTAGAACAGGAACCCCCATGAAGTAAATTGAAAGATTCTTCGCCTCACGCTTCTCATATATGGAAAAAAATAAATCATAAAATATTGGCCCCATATAAACGTAAGGGAACACCTCCATTACGGGGTCAAAAAACACTGACGATTTGGAGAATAATTTCGAAAGCCCGCCAGCGATCAAGAGGGAGACCAACCCTATCAACCCTAGGATAACCTGAGCATTCTGAAGCGAATTCTCTCGCCATTTTGTAAAGCTAAATATTACTGCCGAGACAAACGCCGCTGCCACCCCAACAGCGCCATTCGCTATAAAGTCTTGTGGCCCATGAAACCTAAGAACCCACGTGCAATCCAGAACCGCATATAGGACTGCTAGCTTTAGATAGCCCAGAGCATACGTGACAAGTGTAAGAGTCGTTATAATTGCCCCAAATTCGATGATTCGGCGGGGTGGTTTTTCAATGTCAGCAGAACCTTCCATGCTCGCACTTTCCTAACAGGCAAATTGTTATTAACCAATCATAGCGGATTAGATTGCATAATCTAGCCAGCCTGCGGTAACTCCCCCCCACCTTGTCATATACCCCCGCGACAACAGCTCCCGCCGCATCTGCCACCCCGGATCGGCGGGCACCCGCCCCACGTGTAGCGCCGCCCGCCCGTATCGCGCATTGATCCGGTCCACCACCCGCATCCGCTCGCTGGGCCGCCCCTGCCAGGCCGGGGCGAAGAGATCCGGCGTGAACTCGTCCGTCTGCACGATGCTGCCCAGCACCCCGGCGCACTTCGAGTAGGCGTAGCCCTCGCGATAAATGGGGTCCAAGCCGGCCAGAACGACCTGCACCAGGAGGCGGGTGTAATCGATAGGGTGCGCGAGCGGGATACACAGGCTGCGGTAGTAGCGGCGCTCCTCCAGCTCATGCTGCCCGGTCTGGATGCTCACCAGCGCCAGCGTTCTGGTGCTGGATATCCCGACGCCGATGGGCATATGCACTCGCGTCAGGCTCTTACGGTCCAGCCCCAGGACGCCAAGCAGGCCGATGAGGTCCGCCCAGCACTTGTTGATCGAATACGCCTCCACGTCCAGCACCATCCCCTGGATGGTCCGCACCACCCGGTTCGAGACGTCGGCGTAGAGCTTGTAGTTGGAATTGAGGAAGCCCACGTTGTGCTCTGGACACGCGCCATATCTCACTTTCTCATCGATACTTAAAGGGTCCGCTTCCAATCGGATGCCTGGCTTTCCTGATAGACTCAACCCTGAACCCCAGCATGCTGCAGACCCGGATTTCTACGCTTGTTCTGCCGTTTTTTGGCAGTGAGACGTTAGCGTTCCCCTTCCGATTCAACTCATGCTCCTTACGCTTGCGACCTTGCAGCTACAGCTCTACTGAAGCGGCTGAAAGGTAGCAAACCAGCTCCACACAGACGTACCGAGATGCTTGCCGAAACCGCCTCAAACCCAGCAACCACGCGCCCTGAGCCGTCCCGCCGCTTCTCCGTGGCGCCCATGATGGATTGGACGGACCGCCATTGCCGCTATTTCCATCGTTTGCTGTCCCAGCATGCCCTGCTCTATACGGAGATGGTCACCACCGGTGCCCTGTTGCATGGCGATGCCCAGCGCTTTCTGCGCCATGACGAGACCGAGCATCCCCTGGCGCTGCAGCTGGGCGGCAGCGTGCCGGCCGAGCTGGCCGCCGCGGCGCGGTTGGGTGAGCAGGCGGGGTATGACGAGATCAACCTGAATGTCGGCTGCCCCAGCGACCGGGTGCAGAACAACATGATCGGCGCCTGCCTGATGGCCTATCCCGAGCGGGTGGCCGACAGCGTCAAGGCAATGCGCGATGCCGTGGCTATCCCGGTGACGGTCAAGCACCGCATCGGCATCTCCGGGCGCGACAGCTACGAGGCCCTGCGGGACTTCGTCGGCCAGGTCGCCGAGGCCGGTTGCCGCAGCTTTACCGTGCACGCGCGCATCGCCATCCTCGAAGGGCTGTCGCCCAAGCAGAATCGCGAGATCCCGCCGCTGCGCTACGACGTGGCCGCGCAGCTGGTGCAGGATTTTCCGGATCTCGAATTCATCCTGAATGGCGGGATCAAGACCCTGGACACCTGCCGCGAGCAGCTGGAGGTCTTCGATGGGGTGATGCTGGGTCGCGAGGCCTACCAGAATCCCTACCTACTGGCGGAAGTGGACGCGGCGCTCTACGACTGCGACCGCCCGCAACTGACCCGCCATGAGGTCATGCTGCAGCTGCGGCCCTATGTCGAGGCGCATCTGCAACAGGGTGGGCTCATCCATCACGTCACCCGCCATATCCTGGGCCTGGCGCAGGGCTTTCCCGGCGCGCGGCGCTTCCGTCAACTGCTGTCCACCGATCTGCATCGCAGCCCTGAACCGCTGCGCCTGTATGACGAGGCCACTGAACTTCTCAGGGGCCACTGAGTCACGTCTCCACGATGTCCATTCGTTAACCGAAGGAAAGACCTGCCATGAGCAAGCTGGAACAACTCAAGCAATACACCACGGTCGTCGCCGATACCGGCGATCTGGACGCCATCGCCCGCCTCAAGCCCTACGACGCCACCACCAACCCCTCGCTGCTGCTCAAGGCCGCTGCCCTGCCCCGCTACGAAGAACACCTGCAGGCTGCCTTCAGCGGCGCCAAGGGTGACATCGGTCTGGCCTGCGATCGCTTCGCCGTGGCCGTCGGTGGCGAGATCCTCAAGCTGATCCCCGGTCGCATCTCCACCGAGGTGGATGCGCGCCTGTCGTTCGACACCGCCGCCACCCTGGATCGCGCCCATCGCCTGATCGAACTGTACGAGAAGGCCGGTATCGGCAAGGACCGCGTGCTGATCAAGATCGCCTCCACCTGGGAAGGCATCCGCGCCGCCGAGCAACTGGAGAAGGAAGGCATCCAGACCAACCTGACCCTGCTGTTCTCCTTCGCCCAGGCCGCCGCCTGCGCCGAAGCGGGCGTATTCCTGATCTCGCCCTTCGTCGGTCGCATCTACGACTGGTACAAGAAGGCCGAAGGCCGTGACTACGAAGGCGCGGAAGATCCGGGCGTGAAGTCCGTCACCCGCATCTACCAGTACTACAAGGCCAATGGCTACGACACCGTGGTGATGGGTGCCAGCTTCCGCAACCTGAACCAGATCGAGCAGCTGGCCGGCTGTGATCGCCTGACCATCAGCCCCGAATTGCTGCAGCAGCTGTCGGAAGCCCAGGGCGACCTGCCGCGCGTGCTGAACGCCGACAGCACCGGTGGCGAGCCCAAGCAGCAGCTGAACGAGGCCGCCTTCCGCTGGGCGCACAACGAAGACGCCATGGCCACCGAAAAGCTGGCTGAAGGCATTCGCCAGTTCGCGCGGGATCAGGAAAAGCTGGAAGTGCTGCTGCCCGGCAAGCGCTAAAGGATCATTCGGTCAGTGCCTTTCGAGGGCACTGACCAGATCGCGAAAGGCATTGCGGTTGGATTCATTGAGGCCCATCAACACCCGATGGGCTTCAAGCACGCGACTGCGCACCTCGGCTTCGGACTGGTCCTGCGGTGGCAGGTCGGTCAGGCAATCCGGGCAAGGCAGTACGGTCTCGACGATGTTGAACACCTGATCGAAACCCATGGAATCCAGCAGGCGCAGGATGTCCGGGTTGTTGGTGGTCAGCATGGGCAGCAGCCCGATGCGCTGCCGCGACAGGATCGACAGCTTGGCCAGGAGGCCCAGGGTGGTGCTGTCGATACTCTGCGTCTCGGTCAGGTCGATGACGATGGAGGAGAAATTCAACGACGAGAAGATGTGTTCGATGGTCGCGTCCAGCGCCGAGCACAGGGTGAGACGCACCTCGCCGGTAAACTTCAGGACGAAGGTTCCATCCTGCTCGGCAAATTGGATTTTTCCGGTGCTCATGCCAGGTTCCTGCTCAACACCAGCAAAGCGATATCGTCGGGCATCTCGGTGACGGATGCCAGATCCAGGGCTTCGCTCAGGCCTGCCAGTGTACCGCCGGCGCGGCGGACGTAGTCGGGCAAGCTGTGTTCTTTCTCTTTCAAATTGTCTCCCGGCAGCAGGTCGAAGATGCCATCCGAAAAGAGGGTCAGGCTGAAACGCTCGGGCAGATCCATCTGGTGGTCATTGTAGGTCGCCTCTTGGAACAGGCCGACCGGCAGCCCCTTGCCGACCAGGAATCGCGTTTCTTCCGGGGTATGCAGGACCGGCAGCGGCAGATGGCCACCGATGCTGTACGCCAGGGTACCCGTGGTTTCGTCGATGACGCCACCCAGCATGGTCACGTGCTTGCCCAATTTGCAATCCAGTAGACCCCTGTTGATGTGGCCAAGCACATCCGAGGGCTTGAATTCGGGCAGGGTGCCGTTGCGCTTGGACTCGTAGAGCAGGCGCGTGGTCATGAACTTGAGCAGCACGGTCACGAAGGCCGAGGACGCGCCATGGCCGGAGACGTCGGCCAGGTAGAAGGCAACACGGTGTTCGTCGATGCGAAAGTAGTCGACGAAGTCGCCGGACAGATACAGCGACGGAATGATCTCGTGGGCGAAGTTCAGCCCTTCGGTTTCCCAGGGCGTCACTGGCAGCATGTTCATCTGCACGTGGCGTCCGGCGTTCTGATCTTCCTGCAGCAGGCTCAGGCTGGCCTGCAGCTCGCGATTGGTGTTTTCCAGCTTGACCCGGTAGCGATCGTTTTCCAGACGCAGACGAGCGCGATCCAAGGCACGGTTGACCGAGTGCTCGAGCACCATCAGGTCTTCCAGCGGCTTGATCAGGTAATCGGCGGCGCCCAGGCGCAGGGCTTCCACGACGTCGCTCATGACGCCGGCGCCGGACAGCACCAGCACGGGCGTATCGATGGACAACTCGCTGATGCGGCGCAGCAGCGTCAGCCCGTCGACCTGCGGCATGCGCAGGTCGCAGATGATGAGGTCGGGCTGTTCGCGCTCGAATATTTCCAGGCCCTGCTGACCATTGCTGGCCTGCAGGACGTTGAAGCCACTGTCTTCGAGATAGTCGGCGAGACTGAGGCGAACCACCTCGTCATCGTCAATGATCAAGAGCGTGGCAGGCGAATTAGACATAGAGGATCCAGGCATGCACCCGAACGGCAAACCGGCGGACACTATCCGACACGGGCCACGGTGATTACGACACGGCGGAGACACTACTCCCATCCACCGGGGCGTTCAAGCTTGCCAACCGGATGGAATTTCTTTACAGGGTGCCGTTATGGAGTTTATACCTCCAGCAACCCGTCATCCATCCTCCCAAGCAGTAGGATTGCCATGAGTACCATCGACCGTTCTTACAGTGAAAAGCGCGACTTCATTCGCATGCATGTCGACTCCAAGGCCTTATTGAAGGTCGGCGACGCCTCCTTCGAGGCGCGTTGCGTCGATCTGTCCAGCACCGGCTTCCAGATCGAGGCCGCCACCAGCCTGCAGATCGGCGACAAGGTGACCGTGCTCATCCCCTCCAGCCATGCCGAACTCCCCGGCCTGGAAGCCGATACCGAGGTCCTGCGCGTCCAGGCGACGGACTCTGGCAAGCAGCTGCTCGGCCTGTCCGTACTGGAAATGCGCTAGAGGCTCCGATCCCCAATAAAAAAGGCAGCCCGTAGGCTGCCTTTTTTATTGGACGGCGACTAGAAGTCGTCGACCACCTGGCCATCCTTGACCTTGAATTCGCGGGTCTGCAGGTAGGCATTGCGGATGAAAACATACTTGTCGCCGGTGATCAGGCGCTCGGCCTGCAGCAGACCGGCCCGGGTGTCGACGGTGCTGAGGGCGAAGGCGCTGTTGCGCACGGCGACATCGTCGACATAGGGATAGGCGCTGGTGTAGCTGTCCGGAATGCGGCCAAGGCCGTCACGCACGCTGCTGGGACCGAAGAATGGCAACACCAGGTAGGGACCGCTGTTGGCGCCCCACTTGCCCAGGGTCTGGCCGAAATCCTCGTCGTTGCGCTGCAGACCGGCCTTGGTCGCCACGTCGACCAGGCCGAGGCCACCCAGGGTGGTGTTCATCAGCAGGCGCGCGGTATCGACCCCGGCGTGCTCGACCTTGCCCTGCAGCAGATCGTTGGCCAGGTTGCGCACGTCACCCAGGTTGTTGAAGAAGTTGCTCACGCCGGTCTGCACGAAGCCGGGCGTGAAGCGCTGATAGCCCTGGGCGACCGGCTTGAGGGCATAGGTATCCAGGGTATCGTTGAACACGAAGATCTTGCGGTTGAAGCCTTCCCAGGGATCGGGATTCTCGGCTTCGGCCGCCATCGCCTGACCGGCAAACGTCAGGGCCGTTGCAAGGAGCGCTCCCCAAACCTTGGAACCACGTCGCTCGACCGTCATCGCTTCTCTCCTCGTTGCACTCAGACGCCTGAAAGGCGCCGATTATAGTCATAGCTTTGCCAGTTTGGCTTAGGGCCCGGCGCTGTGACTCGATCTTTGACCCAAGGTTGCGGTCAAAGAATCCGAACACAGGAGAAACGCCTTATGACCACCTCTCATCTGCAGGAACAACTCGACCACCTCCGCCACCAGTTGGACCAGGATCCGCCCGCCTCGCCCGAGGACCGGGAAGAACTGGAACTGCTGATCCGGGATATCGAATTCCAGCTGGCCAACGAAGATGCCACCCATACCCGGGATGGCAGCCTGGTGGAAGGCGTCAATCTGGCGGTGGAGCGCTTCGAGGTCAGTCACCCGACCATGGCCGGCACGCTCCGCTCGATCATGAACAGCCTGAGCAGCATGGGCATCTGATCACTGCCGGACGTAACGTTCCGCGGCGGGCTGGATGGCGTCACTGCTCCGGTAGGGATTGATGTCCAGTCCGCCACGCCGCACATAGCGGGCGAACACGGTTAGCTTCGCCGGCTTGAGCAGCCGCCACAGATCCAGATAGATGCGCTCGACGCACTGCTCGTGGAAATCCGCATGCTGGCGGAAGGCGACCAGGTAGCGCAGCAGACTGGCCGCGTCCAGCGCCAACCCCTCTTCATAGTCGATCACCACCGTGCCCCAGTCCGGCTGGCCGGTGACCGGGCAGTTCGACTTGAGCAGGTGGCTGTAAAACCTCTGACTATCCCGCGCCTCACTCACGCTCAACAGTTCAACCTGCGGGTGGGCGTAGCGATCCAGGCTGATATCCAGATCGTCGACGCACTGGCCAGCGGGGCGTCGCACACCCCGTGCCGTCCAGTCATCCAGGGATACCAGGCTGACACCGACGGTACCGCCGGCTGCGGCGCTCAGATCTTTGACCAGTACGGCTTCGAGTTCGGCCGGGCTGGCGAACATCGACTGGTTCAGGGAGTTGAGGTACAGCTTGAAGGACTTGGACTCGATGATGTTCGGCGAATCGGCCGGGATGGCGAATTCGCCAATGGCCACCACCGGCTTGCCGGACGGCAGCAGCCAGGACAGCTCGTAACAGGTCCAGACGTCCACCCCGTGAAACGGCAGGTCCTGCCCGTCCAGGCCCAGCTCCGCCCACTTGGGCGCGCGCGGGATCGGATACAGCAGCGTCGGCGCGTACTGGCTGACGTACTCGGTGCTTTTGCCCAAGGGCGATTGTTCTACGCTATGCATGAAGCTCTGACACTCAATGACGCATGCCGCGCCCGCTCACGAGCAGGCGGATGCTGACCAGATAAAGCACGACCACGGCGAACAGCATGAAGGCGATCGCCACCCCGATGCGGATGTCGGACACCCCGAGGATGCCATAGCGGAAGGCGTTGACCATGTGCAGGATCGGATTGATCAAAGACACCTTCTGCCAGAAGGCCGGCAGCAGGTCGATGGAGTAGAAGACCCCGCCCAGGTAGGTCAGCGGCGTCAGCACGAAGGTCGGCACGATGGAGATGTCGTCGAAGTTGCGCGCGTAGACGGCGTTGATGAAGCCGCCCAGGGCGAAGATCGCTGCAGTGAGGATGATCACCAGCAGCATGATGCCCAGGTGGTGCACCTGCATGTGGGTGAAGAACAGCGACAGCACGCTGACGATGGCGGCCACGGCCAGGCCGCGCAGGATGCCGCCCATGGCATAGCCGATGAGGATGACGTGCGGCGACACAGGCGAGACCAGCAGTTCTTCCACCGAGCGCTGGAACTTGCTGCTGAAGAAGCTGGAGACCACGTTGCTGTAGGCGTTGGTGATCACCGACATCATGATCAGGCCCGGCACAATGTACTGCATGTAGGTGAAGCCACCCATGCCACCGATGCGATTGCCGATCAGATTACCGAAGATCACGAAGTACAGGACCATGGTGATCGCCGGGGGCAGCAGCGTCTGCGCCCAGATGCGGGTGAAGCGGCGCACTTCGCGATGGACGATGGTCCGCAGCGCCACCATGTTGGCTTGGAATTCGGTACTCATCGGGCGACCTTGGCTAGATTCTTTTCCACCAGGGAGACGAACAGCTCCTCCAGGCGATTGGCTTTGTTTCTCAGGCTCTGCACCTGGATGCCGGCGGCGTCCAGCTGGCGGAACAGGGCGTTGACCCCACTGGCCTTGTCGATCTGCACCTCGAAGGAGTGATCGCCCAACAGCTTGGCCGGATAGCCGTCCAGCTGCGGCGCTGCCGTCAACGGCTGGACCACGTCGACGATGAAGGTCTCGACGTTGAGCTTCTGCAGCAGCTTGCGCATGCTGGTGTGCTCGACCAGCTCGCCATGGTCGATGATGGCGATGTTGCGGCAGAGGTGCTCGGCCTCTTCCAGGTAGTGGGTGGTGAGGATGATGCTGGTCCCCTGCTTGTTCAGCTCGGTGAGGAAGCTCCACATGGAGCGGCGCAACTCGATGTCGACCCCGGCGGTGGGTTCGTCGAGGATCAGCAGGCGCGGCTTGTGGATCAGGGCGCGGGCGATCATCAGACGGCGCTTCATGCCGCCGGAGAGCATGCGCGACGGCGTATCGCGCTTGTCCCACAGCCCGAGCTGCGTCAGGTACTCCTCGGCGCGTTCACCGGCGATGCGTGCCGGGATGCCGTAGTAGCCCGCCTGGGTCACCACGATGTCGAAGGCTTTCTCGAACTGGTTGAAATTGAATTCCTGGGGCACCACGCCGAGGCAGCGCTTGAGGCCCGCCGGATCCTTGTCCAGGTCGTTGCCGAACACCGACACCTCACCGCCCGACTTGTTGACCAGGGTCGAGAGGATGCCGATGGTGGTCGACTTGCCCGCTCCGTTCGGACCGAGCAGTGCGAAGAAATCACCTTCGACCACATCGAGGTCGATGCCCTTGAGGGCGGTGAAGCCGTTGTTGTAGGTCTTGGTCAGACCGCGAATGGAGAGAGCTAGACTCATGTGCCTCCCGGCAAGAACTGATTCGCAAAGAAAAGTGCTACTTCCTATAACCCCGGCAGAGGGCAAAGGTTCGATCCTAGTCGAACCAGACAACGTCGGACAGTGCCCCTATACTGCGCAGCCGCTTTTTCAGGAGACACCCATGGCCACTTCCTATCTCGACCACCACGTTGCCCTCCTCGCCCAGTTGCGTGCGCTCCTGGCCGACGTCGGCACGGCCGAGCAGGTGCCGTCGGAAAATCACGCGCTGTTCCTCGACCGCTTCGACGAACTGGTCGCCGGCCTGCCGCAGGCGCCCGAAGAATACGCCTATCTCGGCCAGGACCTGCTCAGCCAGGTCTTCAGCCGCTATCCGCAGATCGCCCACCGGGTACCACGCGACCTGCTGTGGTTCTTTGGCGGCGATTGCCTGCACTTCATGCCGGACGAAGAGCTGGCGCTCTATCAGCGACTGGACGAGCGTCGTCACGAGGCGGAATCCCGCGGCGAGGTCTTCGACTGGGCGCAGGAACAGCGCCTGATGGCCCTGCCGGCTGACGCCGCGCGCCACTGAAACGCCGAAGGGCTATCGAACCGGTCGATAGCCCTTCGTACCCGCAAAACGCGCTATCTCTAGTAGTAGGCGTTTTCGCGGTTGGTATGGTCGGTCACGTCGCGCACGGCGGTGAGCTCGGGGATCCGTTCCAGCAGGGTGCGCTCGACGCCATCCTTGAGGGTCAGATCGACCTGGCCACAGCCCTGGCAACCACCGCCGAAACGCAGCACGGCCACGTTGTCATCGACGATGTCCACCAGGCTGACCATGCCACCGTGGCTGGCGAGCCCCGGATTGATCTCGGTCTGCAGGTAGTAGTCGACACGCTCGTTGAGCGGGCTGTCCTCGTTGACCATGGGCACCTTGGCATTGGGCGCCTTGATGGTCAGCTGGCCACCCATACGGTCGGTGGCGTAGTCCACCAGGGCATCTTCGAGGAAGGGCTGGCTGATGGCATCGAGGTAGGCGGTAAAGCTCTTCAACCCTACGGGCTGATCATCGGGCTTCTCTTCGCCAGGCTTGCAATAGGCGATGCAGGTCTCGGCGTACTGGGTGCCGGGCTGGGTAATGAAGATGCGGATACCGATCCCGGGGGTGTTCTGCTTTTCCAACAGGTCGGCCAGGTAATCCTGAGCCGCGTCGGTAATCGTGATGGCGCTCATGGTCACTCCTCAACAGGTGTCCCAAGTTTACGCCACCCCACCCCGCGACGAAAGCCCTAGTGAAACAGTCGGATAATCGACTCAATCGAGCCGCTGCACGAAACTGGTCACCCGGTTGCGCCCGGCGTGCTTGGACTCGTAGAGCGCCTTGTCCGCCTGCTGGATCATCTGCTCGTGATTGCCCAGGGGCACCGACAGATCGGTAAGGCCGATACTGATGGTGAAGGCGATGGGTGTTCCCAGCATATCGAGACGCATGGCCTCCACTGCCTCGCGCAGGCGCTCGGCGAGCAGCCGCGCGCCTTCCACGCCGGTGTCGAGCAGCACCACGCCGAATTCCTCGCCACCGTAGCGCCCGGCGATGTCGGCATTGCGCACATGGGTCTTGATCACCCCGGCCAGCGCCTTGATCGCCTGGTCACCCACGGCGTGGCCGTGGGTATCGTTGATGCGCTTGAAGTGGTCGATGTCGAGCATCATCAGCGCCAGGCGGCCGCCATAGCGCTGGTGGCGGGCGAATTCCTCGGTGAGCCGCTCTTCCCAGTAACCGCGATTGGCCAGCCCGGTGAGGCGATCGGTGCGCGACAGCTCCTGCAGCTTGTCGTTGGAAAGCTCCAGTTGCCGCTTGTTGATGGCGACATCGGTGACGTCGTAGATCACCACGCAGATATGGGCGATGGCCCCGGTGGAATCCCGTAGCGGCAGCAGGGTCACGTTCTGGTACATGAAGGCTTCCACGCCGGTGATCGGCTGGTAGCTCTTGAAGTGGACCAGGTAGGGTCGCTGTTCCCAGATGGAAAAGGCCCGGGTGCCCAGCAGCACCACGCTCTCGGCCTTGGCGCGAAACCAGGCTTCGTCGATCTCGGCGAAGACGGCGAACAGCGACTGCTGGCTGACCTCGCTGAGGATCCGCCCGGAATGGTTTTCCATGAAGCTGTTCCAGACCTCGATACGGTAGTCGAGATCCAGCACCACCACGCCGACATCGATGTTCTGCACGATGTCCAGCAACCAGTGGAGTTCGTTGATATCGATCTGTGCGGCCATGCTCAACTCATCAGGTAGCCGATCTTGCGGGTGATGCGCTTCACCGAATCCTCGGTGAACAGCAGCAGCAGATCGAAGTGGACGTTATGGCCTTCCAGGCTGTAGCTGAGTTCGACCGCCAGGGTCTTCTTCCAGCGCGTCTTGTTGACGACGATGAGTTCGTCGATGGACGCATGGTGACCGAGGATGGTCGGGTGGCCCTGGGAAAAGCGGATGTCGAACTGTTCGGCGATGCCGGCCAGGCAGGCGCCGATGATGATGCTCGACAGGTCCAGCAGCATCTCGATGTCGCCGGACTCCCCCGCCTCGCGCCAGCGCACCAGCTGGGCCATGTCGCCGAGTTCGGAATCATGGAAGATCAGCAGCGCCTCGCCGGCGATGCCCTCGCCGATGTAGCCCTGGCAGACCGCACTGAGGCGATCCTCACGCTGGGCGTCCACCAGCGTCATGTGCAGCTCGCTGACTTCCAGGATATTGACGTTGGGAATCGGCAGCTGGACGAAGACGTTCAGCGCCTTGGCCAGCAGCGCCCCCGCACGGCCCATGGAAACGTTGACCACCTCGCGGAAGGCATCGCGGAAACTGACCTCCAGCTCGGGGCGCGGGACGGGCTCCGCCGGCACCGCCGGATTGGGGCTGTAGAGGCCGTGGCGTGCGAGCACCGCGGCCAGTTCGGCGGGATCGGCGGGCTTGCGCAGGAAGTCCAGGGCGCCCAGTTCACGTACCCGGGCCACCGCCTGCTCCTGGACGTCGCCGGAGACGACGATCACCTTGACCGCCAGGCCTTCGTTGCGGATGGCCGCCAGGGTGCCATAGCCATCCAGGATCGGCATGGTCAGGTCAAGCAGCATCACCTGGCCCAGACCCTGGCGCAGCGCCGTGAGGGCTTCCTCGCCATGGGTGGCCTGGGTGATGGATACCGCCCAGCCTTCGGGCAGGGAGCGAACCAGCTGCTTGCGCGCCATGTTCGAGTCGTCGCATATCACCAGAGGAATCACGGCCACCTTCCATGACGCAGTTTTGACGCACAGTAAACGTCGGTCATCTGTCAGTAAAGCAGCACTTCGAGGGCTTGCCCACCGGCCGCTCTAGATCGCCAAATATCCCTGGCATGAAAGACTCGCCGACCCTTCATGAGCGCTGCTCATCATGGACCACTGCCGATACCGAGGCGGGCGCCGGCTTTTGCTATGCTGCCACCCTTTGTCCAGCGTCTCTTCATCTCTGTGGAATGCCCATGACCGATCGCAGCTCTCGCCTCGCCGCCCTCCGCCACGCCCTTGCGCAGCGCATCCTCATCCTCGACGGCGGCATGGGCACCATGATCCAGAGCTATCGGCTGAAAGAAGCGGACTACCGCGGCGAGCGCTTTGCCGACTGGCCAAGTGACGTCAAGGGCAACAACGACCTCTTGCTGCTGACCCAGCCGCGGATCATCGCCGAGATCGAAAAGGCCTATTTGGACGCCGGCGCCGATATCCTCGAGACCAACACCTTCAACGCCACCCGCGTCTCCCAGGCCGACTACGGCATGGAGGAGATCACCTACGAACTGAACCTGGCCGGCGCCCGGGTCGCCCGCGAGGTGGCCGATGCCAAGACCCTGGAGACCCCGGATCGGCCACGCTTCGTCGCCGGGGTCCTCGGCCCGACCAGTCGGACCTGCTCCATCTCCCCAGACGTCAACAACCCCGGCTACCGCAACGTCACCTTCGATGTGCTGGTGGAGAACTACACCGAGGCCACCCGTGGCCTGATCGAAGGTGGCGCCGACCTCATCCTGATCGAGACCATCTTCGACACCCTCAACGCCAAGGCCGCGATCTTCGCCGTCCAGGGCGTGTTCGAGGAGGTCGGCATCGAGCTGCCGATCATGATCTCCGGCACCATCACCGACGCCTCCGGCCGCACCCTCTCCGGCCAGACCACCGAAGCCTTCTGGAACTCGGTGCGGCATGCCCAGCCGATTTCCGTGGGCCTCAACTGCGCGCTGGGGGCAAAGGAACTGCGGCCCTACGTCGAGGAGCTGGCAACCAAGGCCGACACCTTCGTCTCCGCCCACCCCAATGCCGGCCTGCCCAATGCCTTCGGCGAATACGACGAAAGCCCCGAGCAGATGGCGGCGGTGGTCGAGGAATTCGCCGCCAGCGGCCTGCTCAACATCGTCGGTGGCTGCTGCGGCACGACGCCGGCGCATATCCAGGCCATCGCCGAAGCCGTCGCCCGCCATGCGCCGCGGCGGCTGCCGAATATCTCCAAGGCCTGCCGCCTCTCCGGCCTGGAGCCCTTCACCATCAGCCGCGAGTCGCTGTTCGTCAACGTCGGCGAGCGCACCAACATCACCGGCTCGGCCAAGTTCGCCCGCCTGATCCGCGAAGAGAACTACGCCGAGGCCCTGGAAGTGGCGCAGCAGCAGGTGGAAGCCGGGGCCCAGGTCATCGACATCAATATGGACGAGGGCATGCTGGATTCGAAGGCGGCCATGGTCACCTTCCTCAATCTGATCGCCTCCGAGCCGGACATCTCCCGGGTGCCGATCATGATCGACTCCTCCAAGTGGGAGGTGATCGAGGCCGGTCTCAAGTGCATCCAGGGCAAGGGCATCGTCAATTCCATCTCCATGAAGGAAGGCGTCGAGTGCTTCATCCATCACGCCCGGCTGTGCAAGAGATACGGCGCGGCGGTGGTGGTCATGGCCTTCGACGAAGACGGCCAGGCCGACACCGAGGCGCGCAAGAACGAGATCTGCGCGCGCTCCTACGACATCCTCGTCAACCAGGTCGGCTTCCCGCCGGAAGACATCATCTTCGATCCCAACATCTTCGCCGTGGCGACCGGGATCGAGGAGCACAACAACTATGCGGTCGACTTCATCAACGCCTGCGCCTATATCCGCGACAACCTGCCCTACGCCCTGACCTCGGGCGGCGTATCCAACGTCTCCTTCTCCTTCCGCGGGAACAACCCGGTGCGCGAGGCCATCCACTCGGTCTTCCTCTACCACGCCATCCAGAACGGCCTGACCATGGGCATCGTCAACGCCGGCCAGCTGGAGATCTACGACGAGATCCCGGCCGCGCTGCGCGAGCGCGTCGAGGACGTGGTGCTCAACCGCACCCCGGCCGGCACCGACGCCCTGCTGGCCATCGCCGACGACTACAGGGGCGGTGGCGCGGTCAAGGAAGCCGAGACCGAGGAATGGCGCGGCCTGCCGGTGGGCAAGCGACTGGAGCATGCGCTGGTCAAGGGCATCACCACCCATATCGTCGAGGACACCGAGGAATGCCGCCAGCAGTGCGCGCGCCCGATCGAGGTCATCGAAGGCCCGCTGATGAGTGGCATGAACGTGGTCGGCGACCTGTTCGGCTCGGGCAAGATGTTCCTGCCCCAGGTGGTCAAGTCCGCCCGGGTGATGAAGCAGGCGGTGGCGCACCTGATCCCTTTCATTGAAGCGGAAAAAGGCGACAAGCCCGAGGCCAAGGGCAAGATCCTCATGGCCACGGTCAAGGGCGACGTCCACGACATCGGCAAGAACATCGTCGGTGTGGTGCTGGGTTGCAACGGCTACGACATCGTCGACCTGGGCGTCATGGTCCCGGCGGAAAGGATCCTGCAGACCGCCATCGCCGAGAAGTGCGACATCATTGGTCTGTCCGGCCTGATCACCCCCTCGCTGGACGAGATGGTCCACGTCGCCAAGGAAATGCAGCGCCAGGGCTTCACCCTGCCGCTGATGATCGGCGGTGCCACCACCTCCAAGGCCCATACCGCGGTCAAGATCGAGCCGCAGTACAAGAACGATGCCGTGGTCTATGTCACCGACGCCTCCCGTGCGGTGGGCGTGGCTACCCAGCTGCTATCGAAGGAACTCAAGGCCGGCTTCGTCGAGCGCACTCGCGCCGACTACGTCGAGGTCCGTGAGCGCACCGCCAACCGCAGCGCCCGCACCGAACGCCTGTCCTACGAAAAGGCCGTGGCCAACAAGCCGGCCTTCAACTGGCTCGGCTACAAGGCACCCAAACCGACCTTTACCGGTGCCCGGGTGCTGGAAGACATCGACCTGGCGGTGCTGGCCGAGTACATCGACTGGACCCCCTTCTTCATCTCCTGGGACCTGGCCGGCAAGTACCCGCGCATCCTCAGCGACGAGGTGGTGGGTGAAGCCGCCACCGCGCTGTTCGACGATGCCCAGGCCATGCTCCGCAAGCTGATCGACGAGAAGCTGATCAAGGCCCGCGCCGTGTTCGGCTTCTGGCCGGCCAATCAGGTCCGTGACGACGACCTGGAAGTCTACGGCGAGGACGGCCAGCCCCTGGCCACCCTGCACCACCTGCGCCAGCAGACCATCAAGCCCGAGGGCAAGCCCAACCTGTCCCTGGCCGACTTCGTCGCGCCAAAGGAGACGGGCGTGACCGACTACATGGGTGGCTTCATCGTCACCGCCGGCATCGGCGCCGAGGAACTGGCCAAGAACTACGAGCGCAAGGGCGACGACTACAACTCGATCATGGTCAAGGCCCTCGCCGACCGCCTCGCCGAGGCCTGCGCCGAATGGTTGCACGAGCAGGTGCGCAAGGAGCACTGGGGCTATGCCGCGGACGAGACCCTGGACAACGAGGCGCTGATCCGCGAGCAGTACAAGGGCATCCGCCCTGCCCCCGGCTATCCGGCCTGCCCCGATCACACCGAGAAGGCCACCCTGTTCAAGCTGCTGGACCCCGAGGCCAGCTTCAACGAGGCCGGTCGCAGTGGCGTCTTCCTCACCGAGCACTACGCCATGTTCCCGGCCGCCGCCGTCAGCGGCTGGTACTTCGCCCATCCCGAAGCCCAGTACTTCGCCGTGGGTAAGATCGACCGGGATCAGGTAGGCAGCTACACCGAGCGCAAGGGCCAGGAGCTGGCGGTGATGGAGCGGTGGCTGGCGCCGAATCTGGGGTATGACAACTAGCCCGGCAGACGCCTCAGGTAACAAAAACGCAGCCCTTTTCGCGGGCGTCCCTACTAGGGTGTAGGGACTTCCATCGACGAGGACCGCGTGCCCATGAAAGGCCTTACCTTAGCCGCCGGCAGTCTCCTGTTCGGTCTCGCCACCCTGAACGCCAATGCCGCACCCCAGGCGCTGAGTGAAGCTCAGTGGCCCTTCACCGCGACGTCACGAGCCACCCTGGATGCGCCCTGGGCCATCGCCTTTCTCCCGGACGGCACGGCGCTGGTCACCGAGAAAGGCGGCGTCCTCAAGCACCTGAACGTGCAGACTGGCAAGGCGCAGGACATCGGCGGTGTGCCCAAGGTGGTCGCCGCCGGCCAGGGCGGGCTGGGCGATGTCATCCTGCATCCGCAATACGCCAGCAATCAGCTGATCTACCTGAGCTACGCCGAAGCCGGCGAAGACGGTACCCAGGGTGCTGCCGTGGCCCGTGCCAAGCTGACCTTGAAAGAAGATGGCAGCGGGTCGCTCAGTGACCTCAAGGTGATCTGGCGGCAGACCCCCAAGGTCAGTGGCAATGGTCACTATGGCCATCGTATGAGATTCGGCCCGGACGGCAAGCTGTGGATCACCTCGGGTGAGCGGCAGAAATTCACCCCGGCCCAGGATATGACCGGCAACCTGGGCAAGCTCATCCGCCTCAACGATGACGGTAGTACGCCTGCGGACAACCCCTTCGCCCAGCAGGGCGGCGTAGCGGCGCAGGTCTGGTCGCTGGGTCACCGCAACCCGCTGGGCATCGCCTTCGATGCCCAAGGCCGCTTGTGGGAACAAGAGATGGGTCCCCAGGGCGGTGACGAGCTGAACCTGATCCAGCGCGGCGGCAATTACGGCTATCCCGAGGTCTCCAATGGCGATCACTATGGCGGCAAGCCGATCCCGGATCACGCGACCCGCCCGGAATTCATCCCGCCGAAGATCACCTGGACGCCGGTGATTTCCCCGGCCGGATTGATGATCTACGAGGGCAGCCGCTTCCCGGCCTGGAAAGGTAATGCATTCATCGGCGGCCTGTCTTCCAAGGCGCTGGTGCGGATCGAACTCAAGGGCGAAGAGGCACGCGAAGTCGAGCGCTATGCCATGGGCACGCGCATCCGCGACGTCGAGGAAGGTCCCAACGGCAGCCTCTGGGTACTGGAAGACGGCGCCAACGCACGGCTGCTGGAGTTGCAGCCGAAATAGCCAGCAGGATCACCCAGGGACGGGTGACCGCTGTCTCAACGCAACTCGGAAGGCGAGCGACGGACGATCTTGATCGAGTGCTTGATCTCGGGCTTGCGGGTAACGCTGATCGGCCGCTTGGTGACGGTGTCCAGGGTGATGTTCCAGAAGCCGGTGCTCGGGACGGTGATGCGCGCCGGAAAGGTGTCGAAGGCGCCGCCGTGATAGGAGTGGCGGCCGCCGTTCTTGAAGCTGCGGAAATTGGCATCGTTCATCAGGCGGATGTTGCACACCCCCGAACTCTGGATGACGACCAGATCGCCCTCGTTGAGATGCTCGCGCTGGTGGATGAACTTCATGACGGGTCCTCGTCTTGCAAAGGACTAGGATAGCATCCCTGCCCTGTCCTATTATCGCCGCCCGCCCTCGACCTGCCCTTTTCCCATGCGTATTTCCGATGTCGTCCAGTTGCTCGCCGATGCCGGCGCCAAGCCCAAGCACAGTGCCCGTATCCTGCGCGCCTGGTGCCAGGGACTGGCCCTGGATACCGGCACCCGGCGCCAGCAGGCGGAAAACTTCCTGCCGCTGGAGGTACGCCAGGCCATCCCGGCACTGACCGCGCGGCTGGAAGGCCTGGCCCGGGTGACCTCGGAGCATCCGGGAGCCGACGGTTCGGCGCGGATGCTGGTGACCCTGGGCGATGGCCAGGCGGTGGAAAGCGTGCTGCTGCCGCGCGACGGGCTCTGCGTGTCGTCCCAGGTCGGCTGCGCGGTGGGCTGCGTCTTCTGCATGACCGGCAAGACCGGCCTGCTGCGCCAGGTGGGCAGCGCCGAGATCGTCGCCCAGGTCGCCCTGGCGCGACGCCTCAGGGCGGTCAAGAAGGTGGTCTTCATGGGCATGGGCGAGCCGGCGCACAACCTGGACAACGTGCTGGAAGCCATCGACCTGCTGGGCACCGCCGGCGGTATCGGCCATCGCAACCTGGTGTTTTCCACCGTCGGCGATCCGCGGGTGTTCGAGCGACTGCCCCAGCAGACGGTCAGGCCGGCATTGGCGCTGTCGTTGCACAGCACCAATGCCGAGCGTCGGGCCCGCCTGCTGCCCAAGGCGCCCCGCTACGAACCCAGCGAGCTGATCGAACAGGGTGAAGCCTATGCCCGACTGATCGGCTATCCGATCCAGTACCAGTGGACGCTGCTTGCCGGCATCAACGACGGCCAGGACGAGATGGACGAATTGCTGCGGCTGATGAAGGGCAAGTACGGCGTACTCAACCTGATTCCCTACAACAGCCTGGAAGTGGACGACTACCAGCGCCCCGACGGCGAGCGCATCGTGCAGATCGTGCGCTACCTGCACAGCCGCGGCCTGCTCACCAAGGTGCGCAATTCCGCGGGCCAGGATGTCGACGGCGGTTGCGGCCAGTTGCGCGCCCGGGCCGAGGTGCTGCGCCCCGTACGGGTCAGCGCCTGACCGATCGTCCTGCGCGGGGCCCCGCCCATCAGGTGCGGCGGAACGCCCGGTCGGGCGCCCCCTCAGAGTGCATTCGCACCATTCAGAGGGAAGCTTTTCCATGCAGGATCGCATCAAACGCCACGACCCCTTCATCGCCGGTCTGAAGGAACGCCTGCCCGAAGCGCTGCGTGAATCCTTTACCGAGGAGCAGCTGGAAGCCCTCAAGCTGGCGTTCGGCACCCGCAGCTGGGGCAAGCACAGCGTCGATCTGCGCGGCACCGTCAAGTTCTGGCACCGCCGCTACTACTTCGTCTTCCTCGCCGGTCGCAACTACCGTCAACTCTCGCGCCTGGAGCAGGAATTGTCCCTGCTCGGCAAGGCCACGGTGCTGGCGGTGATCCTGCTGGCCTGCGGCCTGGTGGGCCTCTTGCTGCTCTATCTGCTCAAGTCCGCGCTGGGCATCGACATCTTTCCCGACTACTCCTTCGGAGTTTGGACCTGGTTCAAGGGTCTATTCGAGTAGCACGGATTCGCTTGACCCTGGCAGGGAGGCTTGCCCCTTGGGAGACCTCCTATGCCCCACCTGAATCGCCGTCAGACCCTCGGCCTGCTGGCTGCCAGTGCCGCCCTGCCCCTGCTGGGCGGCTATCCGCTCCGCGCCTTCGCAGCGGGCGATGAATACCTCGCCCTGGTCGAGAAGGAAGCCCCCGGCATCGGCTTCTATCGCCTGGCCGATGGCAAGCGCGTCGGCAGTCTGGAATTGCCGGAGCAACCTCATGAGATCGTCGCCGACCGCCAGGGTCGCTATGCCTATATCGGCCAGTATGGGGTCAAGAGCTGGCAGGCGCCTGGCGAGGGCGGCCACCAGGTCAGTGTGATAGATCTCGCCGAGCGCCGCCTGGTGAGATCCATCGACCTGTCGCCCTATCACCGCCTGCACGGCATGCGCCTGGACGACCAGGGTCGCCTCTATGTGCTCAGCGAAACCGACTCGCTGCTCATCCGCTTCGATCGCCCCGCCACCGCCGAATCGCCCAGCCAGATCGTCCCGGTCGGCGGGACCCGCAGCCACTACTTCGTCCTGACCCGTGACGGACGCCGTGCCTACGTCGCGGATACCCTGAGCGGCCTGGTGATCCTGGTGGACGCGCACAATCCCGCCGTGCTGCCGGTCAAGAAATACCTCGGCCAGGCGCCGGAGGGCTGCTGCCTGAGTCCGGACGAGCGTACCTTCTATGTACTCGACCGTTTCGCCGGCATCCTCCATGCGCTGGATGCCCGCGACCTGGCGCCGATCCGCCAGATCAAGCTGCGGGGCGAAGCGGTACGGGTAGCCGCCCTGCCCGATGGCCGCCTGCTGGTGTCCAATCTGGCGGACAAGAGTCTTTCGCTGCTGCGGCCCGATACCCTCGCCGAAGTGGCCTATCTGCCCATGGGCAGTGCGGTGCCCGGCCTCAACCTCGATCCCCGCGGCGAGTGGCTGTTCGCGGCGCTGGAAGATAATCAGCTGGCAGTGGTCGACCTGCGCAACTGGCGCGAGATCCGCCGCTTCGCCACCGGCAAGGCTCCGGATACCGCCGTGGTCTTCCAGGCCTGACGCGCGCCTGCACGCTGATCCGCTGCCAACCAGTCGGCGGATCCGCAAGGCACGAGAATCATCCGCATTTAACAATCCGAATCATTGTGATACAAATCACCGACCTCCGGGCGCCTCTGCGCCCTCAGCTTCCGTCGGTGATAGCTTTCATGCTCGTTCCCTTTCTGATCATGCTCCGCGAAGGTATCGAAGCGGCGCTCATCGTTGGCATCATCGCCAGCTATCTGCAACGCACCGGTCGTGGCCACTGGATGCCCGCGGTCTGGATCGGGGTGATGCTGGCCGCCGCCCTGTCCCTGTTTGTGGGCGCCGGACTGCAACTGGCCAGCGCCGAATTCCCGCAGCGTCAGCAGGAACTGTTCGAAGCGGTAGTCGGCCTTGCCGCCACCGCCATCCTCACCTCCATGGTGTTCTGGATGCGCAAGGCGGCGCGCTCGATCAAGACCGAACTCCACGACTCCCTGGAAAACGCCCTGTCCGCCTCGCGCAACCAGGTCTATGCCCTGATCGGCATGGTCTTTCTGGCGGTGGCCCGCGAGGGCCTGGAAACCGTGTTCTTTCTGCTCGCCATCTTCCAGCAGAGCGCCGGCCCCGGTGCGCCCCTGGGTGCCCTGCTCGGCCTGATCATCGCCATCGCGGTGGGCTACGGCCTCTATACCGGCGGCGTGCGACTGAACCTGGGCAAGTTCTTTCGCTTCACCGGCCTATTCATCCTCTTCGTCGCGGCCGGCCTGTTCACCAACTCGGTCAAGGCCCTGCATGAAGCCGGCCTGTGGAATTCGCTGCAGCAGGTGCTGTTCGACTGGAGCCACGTGCTGCCCGCCGACGGCCCGGTGGGTACGGTGCTGGCCGGCATGTTCGGCTACCAGGACACCCCGACCGTGAGCACCCTCGGCGCCTATCTGCTGTTCCTGGCGGTCACCCTGCCGCTGTTCTTCCGCACCCCGGCGCCGCCCCAGCGTCCTGTGGTAACCACCCCCGCCTCGCTGGAGCGCCCGTCTTGAACAACGCCAACCCCCATTCGCCGAAGCAGGGCTCCACGGCCATGCGCCTGGCCGTGATCGGCTCGGCAACCCTGCTGATCGCCGCGGCCGCCGCCTTCTATTACGCCTCGCGCTCCGCAGGCGAGCGTCACGCCACCGTGGCCGACGGCGAAATCAAGGTCGATATCCTGGCCAATCGCTGCGAGCCCAACGCCCTGGAAGTGCCTGCCGGGCCGGCGCGCTTTCGTATCGTCAACCGCTCGGATCGGGCGGTGGAGTGGGAAATCCTCGATGGCGTCCTGGTGGTCGAGGAGCGCGAGAACATCGCCCCCGGTCTCAGCCAGGTCATCAATGCCACCCTGGCACCTGGCGACTACGCCATCACCTGCGGTCTGCTGAGCAATCCTCGGGGCACGCTGAAGGTACTCCCGACCGCCGCCTCGGAAGCCGCCAGCAAGGCCGGCCCGACCCTGACCCAGTTCGTCGGTCCGCTGTCGGAATACCGCGTCTACCTGAATCAGCAGAGCCGCCTCTTGCTGCAGGGCCTCACTACCCTCCAGCAGGCCCTGGCCGCGGGCGACCTGGCGCAGGCGCGCGCCGCCTATGCCGCCGCCCGCCTGCCCTACCAGCGCCTGGCGGCGACCGCGCAGCGCTTCGCCGAACTGGACAATCGCCTCAATGCCCGCGCCGACTACTACGAAAAGCGCGAACAGGATCCGGCCTTCGGCGGCTTCCATCGTCTTGAACAAGGCCTCTTCGCCGGCAACAGCACCCGGGACCTGGAACCCGTTGCTGCCCGCCTGCAACAGGACGCCGCCGCCCTGCGCGATGCCCTGCTTGGCCAGTCGCTGCCGCCCGAGCAACTCAGCGGCAACGCCGCACGCCTGCTGCACAACCTGGCCAACACCCGGATCTCGGGCGAGGAAGAACGCTACAGCCAGCTCGTGCTGCCCGGCTTTGCCGCCAATCTGGACGGCACGCGCAAGGTGATCGAGTTGCTGCGCCCGCTGCTCGGCAAGGGGCATCCCGAGCTGCAGCAAAGCCTGGATACCCAGGCCGACGCCCTGGCCGCGGCCCTGGGCGATGTTCAGCGTCCCTACTCTTCCCTTTCCCCTGACGACCGCCAGCGCATCGCCGCCGCGGCCCAGGCCCTGGCCGACTCCCTCGACCAAGTCGCCCCGGCCCTGGGCCTGGCCGCGACCAAGACCACGCCATGAAGAAGTCCGCTCCCGATCAGCCCAATATCGACCGTCGCCGCCTGCTGGGTGGCCTCGGCGCCGCCAGCGTGGCCCTGGCCGGTGCCGGGCTCTGCCCGATGCACGCCCGGGCGGCCAGCACCGCCGAGGTGACCCGTGCCCCCGGCAGCGCCAATACCCACCAGCGCCAGGCGTTCCTTGGCCAGCACCAGAGCGGCATCGTCACCCCACGGCCGGCGGCGGGGATGATCGTGGCCTTCGATGTGCTGGCCAGCGACCGCGAGGACCTGGAACGCCTGCTGCGGACCCTCGACGAGCGCATCCGCTTTCTCATGCAGGGCGGTCCGGTGCCGGAGGTCGATCCCAGATTGCCACCGCTGGATTCCGGCATCCTCGGTCCGGTGGTGACGCCGGACAACCTCACCATCACCGTCTCGGTGGGCGAGTCGCTGTTCGATGACCGTTTCGGCCTGAGCGCGGTAAAGCCGCGCCAGCTGCAGCGCATGACCGGCTTTCCCAACGACGCCCTGGAAGCGGACTGCTGCCACGGCGATCTCTGCCTGCAGTTCTGCGCCAATACCCCGGACACCAATATCCACGCCCTGCGCGACCTCCTGAAGAATCTGCCCGACCTGCTGGCGATCCGCTGGAAGCAGGAAGGCAGCGTGCCGGTGCAGGATCCGCCACCCGGGCAACCGGCGGAAAGCGCGCGCAACTTCCTCGGCTTTCGCGACGGCTCGGCCAACCCCGATTCCACCAACGCCCAGGCGATGGACCGGATCGTCTGGGTCCAGCCCGGCAGCGGCGAGCCCGCCTGGGCCGCCCAGGGCAGCTACCAGGCGGTGCGCATCATCCGCAATTTCGTCGAGCGCTGGGATCGCACCCCGCTGCAGGAGCAGGAAGCCATCTTCGGGCGGCGCAAGGCCAGTGGCGCGCCCATGGCCGGCGGTCACGAGACCGATGTGCCGGATTACGCCAGCGATCCCAAGGGCAAGGTCACGCCGCTGGACGCCCATATCCGCCTGGCCAATCCCCGTACCCCGGAGAGCCAGCGCAACCTGATCCTGCGCCGCCCCTTCAACTACTCCAATGGCGTGCGCAAGAACGGCCAGCTCGACATGGGCCTGCTGTTCATCGCCTACCAGGCCGATCTGGAGCAGGGCTTCATCGCCGTACAGAAACGCCTGGATGGCGAGCCCCTGGAGGAATACATCAAGCCCATCGGCGGCGGTTACTTCTTCGTCCTGCCGGGGATCACCGATGCCAAGGACTATCTCGGCCGCAGCCTGCTGGCCGCCGCATCGCTTTAAAACCTCGACAGGAGAAGTCGAATGAAACGCTCGTTCCTCGCCGCTGCCCTCAGTCTGGCCCTCGCCACGCCGGCCTTCGCTGCCAACTCGCCGCTGGATCTGGTCGGCCCCATCTCCGACTACAAGATCTATGTCACCGACAACCTGGCCAAGCTCACCGAGCAGACCCAGGCCTTCACCGCGGCGGTCAAGCGCGGCGACCTGGCCACCGCGCGCAGGCTCTATGCCCTGACGCGGGTCTCCTACGAGCAGGTCGAGCCCATCGCCGAACTCTTCAGCGACCTCGACGCCGCCATCGACTCCCGCGAAGACGACCACGAGCAGGGGGTCAAATCCGAGGACTTCACCGGCTTCCATCGCCTGGAGCACGCCCTCTTTACCCAGAACACCACCGAAGGCCAGGGTCCCCTCGCCGAAAAGCTGCTGGCAGACGTCAAGGACCTGCAGGCCCGCGTCGATGGCCTGACCTTCCCGCCGGAAAAGGTGGTGGGTGGCGCCGCGGCGCTGATGGAGGAAGTGGCGGCGACCAAGGTGTCGGGCGAGGAAGAGCGCTATAGCCACACCGACCTCTATGACTTCCAGGCCAACGTCGATGGCGCCAAGAAGATCGTCGACCTGTTCCGCCCGCAGATCGAGAAGCAGGACCAGGCCTTCGTCGCCAAGGTCGACAAGAACTTCGCCACGGTCGACAGGATCCTGGCCAAGTACAAGACCAAGGACGGCGGCTTCGAGACCTACGACAAGGTCAGCGAGCGTGATCGCAAGGCCCTGGTCGGTCCGGTCAACACCCTGGCGGAAGATCTCTCCACCCTGCGCGGCAAGCTGGGCCTGAACTAACCGCGGCTGCTAAAACTACTGCGCGTCCGCCAAACGGGCGCGTGCAGTGCTCGGAATCCTCATGTACCGCTCGTACACTCCGGTTCCTGCGCGCCGCGCGCACCCGCCTGACAGCCGCTCGCTACGTTTTATCAACCACGGTATTCATAAGTGGTATCCGGCGCCGCCCACCCTGCTCTCGCTTATCGCCGGAATAGATTTATATATAAAGAAACATCGCTTTTAAGCATATAGACCTGCTGCTATCGTGCACGGCCTAGAAAAGTCTCCAGAGCACCCCAGGGGTGCCCAGGACTTCGATCACGCGCAGCCGTGCGCGCCGCCTGACAGCAGGATGACCATGTACGTTTACGATCAGTACGATCAGCGGATCGTCGAAGAGCGTGTCGCCCAGTTTCGCGACCAGACCCGCCGCTTCCTGGCCGGAGAGCTGGGTGGCGAAGAATACCGCCCGCTGCGCCTGCAGAACGGTCTCTACATCCAGCGCTACGCGCCCATGCTGCGGGTCGCGGTGCCCTACGGCCTGCTGAACACTACCCAGGTGCGCAAGCTGGCGCAGATCGCCCGTGACTACGACAAGGGCTACGCCCACATCAGTACCCGGCAGAACTTCCAGTTCAACTGGCCGGAGCTGGAAGACGTCCCCGAGATCCTCGCCGAGCTGGCCACCGTGCAGATGCACGCCATCCAGACCAGCGGCAACTGCATCCGCAACACCACCACCGACCAGTTCGCCGGCGTCGCCCATGACGAACTGATCGATCCGCGCCCCTGGTGCGAGATCATCCGCCAGTGGTCGACCTTCCACCCCGAATTCGCCTTCCTGCCGCGCAAGTTCAAGATCGCCGTCAACGGCGCCGCCCTGGATCGCGCCGCCATCGAGGTGCACGACATCGGCCTGGAAGCGGTGCGTAACGAGGCCGGTGAGCTGGGCTTCCGCGTGCTGGTCGGCGGCGGCCAGGGCCGTACTCCCCACACCGGTGAATTCATCCGTGAATTCCTGCCCTGGCAGCACCTGCTCAGCTACCTGGAAGCCACCCTGCGGGTCTACAACCGCTACGGCCGCCGCGACAACAAGTTCAAGGCGCGCATCAAGATCCTGGTCAAGGCGCTGGGTGCCGACGCCTTCGCCGAAAAGGTCGAGGCCGAGTGGGCCCACCTCAAGGACGGCCCCGTCACCCTGACCGACGCCGAGGTCGCGCGGGTCTCCGCCTTCTTCGTCGATCCGCCCTATGCCGAGCTGCAGGACCAGGACGCCGCCCTCGCCCGCCTGGACGCCGAGCACCCCGGTTTCTCCCGCTGGCGCCAGCGCAACACCTTCCGCCACAAGCGTCCGGGCTATGTCGCCGTGACGCTGTCGCTCAAGCCCACCGGCGTCGCGCCGGGGGACGTGACCGATCTCCAGCTGGACGCCATGGCCGAGCTGGCCGATCGCTACAGCTTCGGCGAGCTGCGCACCTCGCACCAGCAGAACGTCATCTTCGCCGACGTCCGTCAGGACCAGCTGCTGGAGCTCTGGCACGAGTTGCGCGAGCATGGCTTCGCCACCCCCAACATCGGCCTGCTGACCGACATGATCTGCTGCCCGGGCGGTGATTTCTGCTCCCTGGCCAACGCCAAGTCGATCCCCATCGCCGAAGCCATCCAGCGCCGTTTCGACGACCTGGACTACCTGTTCGACATCGGCGAGCTGGACCTCAACATCTCCGGTTGCATGAACGCCTGCGGTCATCACCACGTCGGCCACATCGGCATCCTCGGCGTGGACAAGAAGGGCGAGGAGTTCTACCAGGTGTCCCTGGGCGGCGACGCCGGCCGTGACGCCACCCTGGCCAAGATCCTCGGCCCCTCCTTCGCCCAGGACCAGATGCCCGAGGTGATCGGCAAGCTGATCAACGTCTACGTCGAGCGACGCACCGAAGACGAGCGCTTCATCGACACCTACCGCCGTATCGGTATCGACCCCTTCAAGGAGCGCGTCTATGCAAAGAATCATTAAGGGCGACCAGCTGGTCACCGACAACTGGCATCTGCTGCCCAAGGACGTCGCCTTGGCAGACGTCCCCAACAGCGACGACGTGATCATCCCGGCCGCCCTGTGGCTGGAGCACGGCCATGCCCTCACCTGCCGCGATGGCAAGCTGGGCATCTGGCTGGACAGCGATGAAGAGCCGGAGAGCATTGCCGGCGACCTCGCGCACTTCGCCCTGATCGCCATCAACTTCCCGGCCTTCGTCGACGGGCGTGGCTATTCCTATGCCCGCCTGCTGCGCGAACGCTTCGGCTGGACCGGCGAGCTGCGCGCCATCGGCGATGTCCTGCAGGACCAGCTGTTCTTCCTCAAGCGTTGCGGCTTCGATGCCTACGTGGTCCGTGCCGACCGCGATCCGGAAGCGGCCCTGGCCGGTCTGCGCGACTTCAGCGTGACCTATCAGGGCGCGGTCGACCAGGCCGAGCCGCTGTTCCGCCGCCGCCAGGCCTGATCGCCGCGGACGCAAAAGAAAACCCGCCGCGGCGGGTTTCTTTTTGTCTGGCCTTCGCTCAACCGAGATCGACCACCACACGCCCCACCATCTTGCCCGCCAGGATCTGACTGATGGTGTCGGGCAGTTCGGCAAGGCCGACCTCGCGGGTCAGGCTGTCCAGGTCGTCCAGCTTCCACTGCACCGAAAGCTTGTCCCAGAGCGCGGCCTTGGCCATCAGTGGCAACTCGACAGAATCCACGCCCAGCAGATTCACCCCGCGCAGGATGAAGGGAAAGACCCCGGCGGCGAAGGTGGTGCCGGCGGTCATGCCGCAACAGGCCACGCTGCCGCCGTATTCCAGCGACTTGATGACGTTGAAGAGGATGTCGCCGCCGACGGTATCCACCGCCCCGGCCCACTGCTGGTCCAGTAGCGGCTTGCCGACGCCATCGGCCAGGGTGGCACGGTCGAGGATCTGCCGGGCACCCAGCCGATGCAGCCACTCCGCGCGCTCCAGCTTGGCCGTGGACGCCGCCACGTGATAGCCCAGGCGTGCCAGCAACTTGACCGCCAGACTGCCCACGCCACCACTGGCACCGGTGACCAGCACGGTACCGGCTTCAGGGGTCAGGCCCATCTGTTCGAGCTTCTCGACGCACAGCGCCGCGGTGAGCCCCGCGGTGCCCAGCACCATGGCTTCACGCAGGCCGAGATTGTCCGGGCGGCGGATCACCCAGGCGGCCGGCACCCGGATGTACTGGCCGAAGCCGCCGGGAGTGCTCATGCCCAGGTCGTAGCCCGTGACCAGGACCTCATCGCCCACGGCGAATTCGCCAGCGCTGGAGTGCTCCACCACCCCGGCAGCGTCGATACCCGGGGTATGGGGATAGCGCCGGGTCACGCCGCGGTTGCCGATGGCCGACAGGGCGTCCTTGTAGTTGAGCGAGGAGTAGCGCACCCGGATCAGCACCTCGCCCGCGGGCAGGTCGTCCAGGCTGCGCGTCACCACCTCTTGCCGGAAAGCACCATGGGCCCCTTCCGTCACCCAGAGCGCCTGAAAATTGCTCATCGCATAACCTCCATTGGAGTCTTGTTATGGGCCGTCAGTCCCTTGGACCTCAGCGCCAGCGGGTCGACTCGGCCAGGCGCTCACACCAGGTGCTCACCAGACGATCGACCCCGAGGCTCGCGGCCATGCCCAGGCGCTCGGGCAACGACTTCTTCTCGACGAAGCGCAGCGAAAAGACTTCGACCACCTGGGCCCGTTCGGCCAGGTATTCGTCACTGGTGCGCAGCTCGTCCACCAGTTGCTTGCCCAGCGCGGCCTGGCCGAGCCAGACCTCGCCGGTGGCGACCTCGTCGATATTGAGCTGCGGCCGGTAGTGGGCGACGAAATTCTTGAACAGCACATGGGTAGTATCCAGATCGTGCTGGAATTTTTCCTTGCCCTTCTCGTCGTTCTCGCCGAACACCGTAACGGTGCGCTTGTACTGGCCGGCGGTGAAGACCTCGAAGTCCACGTCATGCTTCTTCAGCAGGCGGTGGACATTGGGCAACTGGGCGACCACACCGATGGAGCCGAGGATGGCGAAGGGCGCACAGAGGATACGGTCGCCGATGCAGGCCATCATGTAACCGCCACTGGCCGCTACCTTGTCGACGCAGATGGTCAGGGGAATTCCCGCCTGGCGGATGCGCGCCAGCTGCGAGGCGGCCAGGCCATAGCTGTGCACCAGGCCACCGCCGCTTTCCAGCCGCACCACTACCTCGTCCTTGGGCGTCGCCAGGGTCAGGACGGCGGTGATCTCGTTGCGCAGGTGTTCGTTGGCCGTGGCCTTGATGTCGCCATGGAAATCGAGCACATAGACCCGCGACTTGCCGGTCTCGCTCTTGCGCTTGGTCTTCTCGGCCTTGGTCTCGCGCTTGCGCAGGGCCTTGAAGGCTTCCTTGCCCAGCACGCTCTGCTGCAACCTCAGCCGCAGATCGCGATAGAAGTCATTGAGCTTCTGTACCTGCAACTGGCCAGCGGAGCTGCGCCGGTTGCGGCCGCGGACGGCGACGGTGAACAGCAGCACGGCGATGATGGCGACCACCACGGTGACGGTTTTGGCCAGGAAACTGGCATAGTCGGCAAGAAACTCCACGGACTCTCCTAGGATGGCGGCAGCAGTGCCCTGCCCAGCATACCGAGTCGCCCGACTGATAGAAACTCGGCGACTCACGGGCGGTCTTCCGGCACCCGCTAGCCATTGGCGGCCATCGGGCCGTGCGCACGTACCCGCCTTTCAAACAAGCGTATGAATATCCGTTGACAGGCCTCCTGCCGCCCCCTACCCTCGGTCGAGTGCCCTGCCCCTCCCGCCGGAGTGGGCCTCATCGAAAAAGACCACAAGGACCCTCGCCATGAGCGCAGCCGAAGCCATCGCCACCCTGAAGAGCAAGTTCGACCCCTCCGCCGCGGCCGGCCTGGATCTCACCTATCAATTCGACGTCGAGGGCGGTGACAACTACTACGTGGTCGTCAAGGACGGCACCTGTGACGTCCAGCAAGGCGACGCCGCCGACCCGGATTGCACCCTGATCATGGACCAGGACACCCTGGCTGGCATCGTCAGCGGCGAAACCGACGGCATGCAGGCCTTCATGTCCGGCAAACTGCGCGTCGAAGGCAACATGATGCTGAGCATGAAGCTGGGCGAACTCTTCCCCAACTAAGCGCCAGTCATGAAAAAGCCGGGCAATCGCCCGGCTTTTTTGTGCCCGAAGTCAGGGTCGCTGCGGCGGCGCCGGTGGGGTGACGTTGCCATCCCAACCACCGCCAAGCGCGGCGATCAGCTGGACGCTGGCACTCAGGCGGCTGCCCAGCAGGGTCAGGTTGGTGCGTTCGTTGCTCAGTGCGGTGGTCTGCAGGGTGACCACGTCGAGATAGCCGATCAGCCCGGCCTGGTACTGGTTCTCGGCCAGTTGCAGGGCGCGGCGCGCGGCATCCAGGGCCTCCTGGCGCACGCCGGCTTCGTCGCCGTAGGTGCGCAGCTGCACCAGATAGTCCTCCACCTCGCGGAAGCCATCGAGCACGGTCTGGCGATAACCGGCGACGCTGGCGTCGTAGCTGGCTTCGGCCGACTCCACCTGCGCGCGGCGCAGGCCACCATCGAACAGCGACAGGGCAAAGGATGGCCCGATCGACCAGAAGCGATTCGGCGTGCTGATCAGATTGCCCCACTGGCTGGCACTGTAGCCACCGCTGGCACTCAGGGTCAGGTCCGGGTAGTAGGCCGCTTCGGCGACGCCGATGGCGGCATTGGCGGCCATGACCTGGCGCTCGGCCTGGGCGATGTCCGGACGCCGCTCCAGCAGGGTCGAGGGCACGGCGCTCGGCAGCGGCGGCAATTCGGGAACTGTCTTGACCGCGCCCAGCTGGAAATTGGCCGGGACTTCGCCGACCAGCACCGCGATGGCGTTTTCCAGCTGGGCACGCTGGTACCTGAGGTCGATGGCGTCGGCCTGGGTGCTCTTCAGCTGGGTGGTCGCCTGGGCCACATCCGCCGGCGTGACGATGCCGGCGCGGTACTGGTTCTGGGTCAGGCGCAGGGATCGCTCGTAGGCGGACACGGTGGCGTCGAGCAACCGCTGCTGGGCGTCCAGCACCCGTAACTGCAAATAGTTGGTCGCCAGTTGCGTCTGCAGACTCAGGCGGGTGGCCGCCAGCTCCGCAGCGCTGGCCTGGGCGGAAGCCCGATCCGCCTCCACCTGGCGCCTTACGCGCCCCCAGAGATCCAGCTCCCAGCTCACCCCCAGGCTGGCGTCGTAGGCGTTGCTGATGGTGCTGGTGCCACCGCTGCTGAAGGTGCTGCTGGTGCCATTGGAGTTGCGGATGACGGTGTTGCTGCCCGAACCGCCCCCGCGCCCGGAGCGGGTGGCGCCCAGGCTGCTGGACAGGGTCGGGAACAACGCGGCCCGCGCCTGACTGACCAGGGCCAGGGATTGCCGATAGGTCGCCTCGGCCTGGGCCAGGCTCTGGTTGCGCTGGTTCAGCTGGACCATCAGGCGATCCAGGGTCGGATCATCGTAGCGGCGCCACCAGTCGCCACGGACCTCCAGATCCCTGGGCGCGGCGGCCAGCCAGCCCTCGGCATGACGGTAGGCGACCGGCACCGCAGTGGTCGGCCGCTGGTAATCCGGGCCCAGGGTACAGCCGGCCAGTAGCAGAGCCAGGGTCAGCGTCGGCAGGCGCAGGGTTGGAGTCATAGCGGCGTATCCAGGGCAGCGTCGGTACGGATGCCGCGCCAGCGATTGACGCGGCGGCGCAGGCGTTCGAAATAGAGATAGACCACCGGGGTGGTGTAGAGGGTGAGGATCTGGCTCAAGACCAGGCCACCGACGATCACCAGGCCCAGTGGCTGGCGCATCTCGGCGCCTTCGGTATTGCCGATCAATAGCGGTACGGCACCGAGGATGGCGGCCATGGTGGTCATCAGGATGGGCCTCAGGCGCAACAGACAGGCCTGGCGAATGCCCTCCTCGGGCGTCAGTCCCTGCTGGCGCTCCAGCTGCAGGGCCAGATCCACCATCATGATGGCATTCTTCTTCACCACCCCGATCAGCAGGAACAGGCCGAGCATGGAAATCAGGCTGAACTGGCCACCGGTGAGCTGGATGGCGAGCAAGGCCCCTACCCCGGCCGACGGTAGCGTCGAGAGGATGGTCAGGGGATGCACGTAGCTCTCGTAGAGCACGCCTAGGACGATATAGACCAGCACCAGGGCGCCGAGAATCATCAGCGGTTGCCCCGACACCGTGCTGGCGAAGATGTTGGCGGATCCGCCCAGGCGACCCTGGACATCGGTCGGCAAGCCGATGGCCGCCACCGCGCGCTGTACCGCCCGGGTCGCCTGTTCCAGGCTGACGTCCGGCGCCAGGTCGAAGTTGATGCTCTCCGAGGCGAACTGGCCATCGTGGGTAACCCGGTCCTCGGCGAGGCTGTTGGTGTAGTAGGCGAAGGCCGACAGCGGGACCTGGGCGCCGCTGCTGGTGATGACCCGCACCTGCTCGAGGACGGTCGGATCCTGGGCATAGCGCGGATTGATCTCCATCACCACCTTGTACTGGTTGAGCGGCTCGTAGATGGTCGAGATCTGCCGCTGGGCGAAGGAGTTGTTGAGCACCGCAGCGACGGTCTCCATGTCCACGCCGAGGCGCTTGGCCTTCTCGCGGTCGATCTGCAGGGTGATCTGCTGGGTGCTGCCTTCGCGGCCGTCCACCGCGGTCAGCTCCGGCAGCGCCTTGAGTGCGGCCAATACCTTGGGTTGCCAGGTTTCCAGCAGCCCGACGTCGCCCGAGAGCAGGTTGTACTCATAGGACGAGGTGCTCTGCTGACGACCGCCGAATCTCAGGTCCTGGTCGGCCATGAGGAACAGCTGGGCGCCCGGCACCTTGGGCGCGTTGGCGCGGATGCGCTCGATGACCTTTTGCGCATCCAGCTGGCGCTCGGCGATGGGCTTGAGGCGAATCAGCATCACCGCGTTGTTCACCCCACTGCCGGAGCCGGAACTGCCGACGAAGCCGGAGGCGCTGGCCACCGCCGGATCGGCCAGCAGCGACTTGCGCAGGATCTCGATCTTCGGCTGCATGACCTGGAACGACAGCGCATTGTCGCCGCGGATGAAACCGATCAGCTGGCCGGTGTCCTGCTGCGGCATGAAGGTCTTGGGCACCACCACATAGAGCAGCACGTTGAGCGCTATGGTCGCGATCAGACTCAGCAGGGTCAGCCGCCGATGACGCAGGGCCCAGCCGAGGCTGCGGTCGTAGCCGGCCACCAGCCGGCGATGGGCCCGCTCGCTGAAACGCTGCAGGCGGCTTTCGGTGGCGGGATCGTGGGGCCTGAGCCAGCGCGCGCAGAGCATGGGCGTAAGCGTGAGAGACACCACCAGCGACACCAGGATGGCGGCGGCCAGGGTCAGGGAAAATTCGCGGAACAGCTTTTCGACGATACCGCCGATGAAGAGGATGGCGACGAAGACGGCCACCAGGGAAACGTTCATCGACAACAGCGTGAAGCCCACCTCGCGGGTGCCCTGGTAGGCCGCCTTGAGCGGCGCCATGCCGTTATCGATGTGCCGGGCGATGTTCTCCAGTACCACGATGGCATCGTCCACCACCAGCCCGGCGGCCAGGATCAGGGCCATCAGCGACAGGGTATTGAGCGAGAAGCCGAGCAGGTACATGACGGCGAAGGTACCTACCAGGGAGATGGGCACCGCCAGGGCCGGGATCACCGCGCTGCGCAGCCGGCCGAGGAACAGCCAGACCACGCCGATCACCAGGAAGACGGCGATGATCAGCGTCAGTTCGGCTTCATGCAGGGTGGCCTTGATCACCCCGGATCTGTCCATGGCCACTTCCAGGCGCGCGCTGGCCGGGACGATGGCCTCCAGCGCCGGCAGGCGCGCCTTGAGCGCGGCGATGGTCTCGATGATGTTGGCATTGGCCTGCCGATTGACCACCAGCAGCACGGCGCTCTGGTCGTTGTAGAAGCCGGCGTTGTAGCGGTCTTCCACGGCATCGCTGACCTTGGCGACATCGCGCAGGCGCAACGTCGCGCCATCCTGGTAGCGGATGATCAGGGGCGCATAGTCGGCGGCCTTGAACAGCTGGTCGTTGGCCTGGATCTGCCAATTGTGTTCGTCATTGGCCACCGCGCCCTTGGGGCGGCGCTGGTTGGCACTGTTGATGGCGGTACGGACGTCGTCCAGCGCCAGCCCGTAATGCTCCAGCTGGCGCGGTTCCAGCTCGATGCGCACCGCCGGCAGGGAGCTGCCACCGATCTGCACCTCGCCCACGCCGCTGACCTGGGACAGGCTCTGGGCCAGCACCGTGGACGCCAGGTCGTAGAGCTCGCCCTTGCTCAGGGTCTTGGAGGTCAGCGAGAACACCATGATGGGTGCCTGGGACGGATTGACCTTGCGATAGCGTGGCATCTGGCGCATGCCGCTCGGCAGCAGGTTGCGCGAGGCATTGATGGCCGCCTGCACCTCGCGGGCGGCGGTGTTGACGTTCTTGTCCAGATCGAACTGGATGATGATCTGCGTCGAGCCCTGGCTGCTGCGGCTGGTCATGGAGCTGATGCCGGCGATGGTGCCCAGGGAACGCTCCAGCGGTGTGGCGACGCTGGAGGCCATCACCTGGGGACTGGCCCCGGACAGGGTCGCCGAGACCGTGATGGTGGGAAAGTCCATCTGCGGCAGGGGCGCCACCGGCAACAGCCGGAAGGCGATGGCGCCCAGCAGCAGCAACGCCAGGCTCAGCAGCAGGGTCGCGACCGGCCGGGCGATGAAGGGCGCCGAGAGATTCACCTCAGACCGCCCTGCGTCGACCCAGGCGCTCGCCCAGGCTGTCGAAGGCCAGGTAGATCACCGGGGTGGTGAACAGCGTCAGCACCTGGCTGACCAGCAGGCCGCCGACCATCACCAGGCCCAGCGGCTGGCGCAACTCGGCGCCGGCGCCGGTGGCCAGCATCAGCGGCACCGCGCCGAACAGCGCCGCCAGGGTGGTCATGAGGATCGGCCGGAATCGCAGCAGCGCCGCCTGGTAGATGGCCTCCTCCGGCTGCAGTCCCTGGTGGCGTTCGGCATCGAGGGCGAAGTCGATCATCATGATGGCGTTCTTCTTGACGATGCCGATCAGCAGGATGATGCCGATCACCGCGATCAGGCCGAGGTCATTGCCGGTGAGCAGCAGCGCCAGCAGCGCGCCGATGGCCGCCGAGGGCAGCGTCGAGAGGATGGTCAGCGGATGGATGAAGCTCTCATAGAGCACCCCCAGGACGATATACATCACCACCACCGCCGCCAGGATCAAGAGCAGGGTACTGGACAGCGACGCCTGGAAGGCCGCTGCCGCGCCCTGGTAATGGGTATTGATGCCTACCGGCAGGCCGATCTCCTGCTTGGCCGCGTCGATGGCCGCCACCGCGGCGCCCAGGGAAACGCCGCTGGCCAGGTTGAACGACAGGGTCACCGCCGGGAACTGGCTCAGGTGATTGATCACCAGCCGGGTCGGCCGCTGCTCCATCTTCACCAGGCTGGACAGCCGCACCGGGGCGCGACTGGTGTCCGTGGTGGTCTCGGTGTTGGTGGCCGTACCGGTGCCGCTGCTGCCGCTGGACGAGGAGCCACTGCCCGCCTTCACCCAGACCTGGCTGAGGGCATCCGGTCCCAGGCTGTCGGCGGCGGCGCTGGCCAGCACCACCCGGTACTGGTTGGCCTGGGTATAGATGGTCGAGATCTGCCGCTGACCGAGGGCGTCATAGAGGGCATCGGTAATGGCCGAGACCTGTACGCCGAGCCGCGCCGCGGCGTCGCGGTCGATGGTCAGGTACAGCTGCAGCCCCTTGTTCTGCAGGTCGCTGGTGACATCGGTGAGTTCCGGGCGCTCGTGCAACGCCTCGATCAGGCGCGGCACCCAGGTGTCGAGCAGGCTGGCGTCGGGCGAGTCCAGGCTCAGCTGGTACTGGGTCCGGCTGACCCGGTCCTCGACACTGAGGTCCTGCACCGGCTGCATGTAGAGGGTGATGCCCACCACCTTGGCGACTGCGGGACGCAGCCGGTCGATGACCTCCTGGGCGGTGACGTCGCGCTCGCCCTGCGGCTTGAGGTTGATCTGCAGGCGACCGCTGTTGAGGGTGACGTTGTCACCGTCGACGCCGATGTAGGAGGACAGACTCGCCACCGCCGGGTCCTGCAGCACCACCTCGGCCAGTGCCTGCTGGCGCTCGCTCATGCCGCGGAAGGAGATCGACTGGGGCGCCTCGGTGATGCCCTGGATGGAGCCGGTGTCCTGGGCCGGAAAGAAGCCCTTGGGCACCAGCAGGTAGAGCACCGCGGTGAGCACGAAGGTCGCCACCGCCAGCAGCAGCATCAGCGCCCGGTGCGCCAGCGACCAGCGCAGCGCGCGGCCATAGCCGGCGATCAGCCGCTCCAGCCAGACCAGTTGGTGCTCGCCCGCCTCCTCGCGCTTGAGCAGCCGCGCGCACATCATCGGTGTCAGGGTAAGGGAGATCACCAGGGAGATGAGGATGGCCACCGCCAGGGTGATGGCGAATTCACGGAACAGCCGGCCGACCACGTCCTGCATGAACAGCAGCGGGATGAGCACCGCGATCAGCGAAACGGTCAGGGACACCAGGGTGAAACCGATCTGGCGGGCGCCCTTGAGCGCCGCTTCCATGGGTGTGGCGCCCTCTTCCAGATGCCGGGAGATGTTTTCCAGCATGACGATGGCATCGTCGACGACGAAGCCGGTGGCGATGGTCAGGGCCATCAGCGACAGGTTGTTCAGCGAGAAGCCGGCCAGGTACATGGCGCCGAAGGTGCCGATCAGCGACAGCGGCACCGTGACCGAGGGAATCAGGGTGGCGCTGAACCGGCGCAGGAAGACGAAGGTGACCATCACCACCAGTCCTACCGCCAGCAGCATCTCGTACTGGACGTCGGTGACCGCGGCGCGGATGGTCTCGGTACGGTCGCTGAGCACGGCGATGTCGAGACCGGCCGGCAGGCTTTCCCTGAGGCTGGGCAGGAGCGCCTGGATGCGATCCACGGTCTGGATGACGTTGGCACCCGGCTGGCGCTGGACGTTGACCAGGATGGCACCGCTGCGATTGGCCCAGGCAGCCAGGCGGTCGTTTTCCGCACCCTGGGCGATGGTGGCCACGTCACCCAGGCGCAGGGCGCCGTTGTCGGCGTAGTTGAGGATCAGGTCGCCATAGGCCTTGGGATCGCGCAACTGGTCGTTGGCGTCCAGGGTGGCGACCCGGGTGGGGCCGTCGAAGCTGCCCTTGGGCTGGTTGGTGTTCTCGCTGGTGACCAGGCTGCGCACATCGGCCAGGGTCAGGTTGTGGGCCGCGAGCTTGTCCGGATCGACCTGGATGCGCACCGCCGGGCGCTGGCCGCCGGCGAGGCTGACCATACCGACCCCGGTCACCTGGGCGAGCTTCTGCGCCATGCGGGTGTCGACCAGGTCGTAGAGCGTGGGCAGCGGCAGCGTCCTGGAGCTGATCGCCAGGGTGACGATAGGCGTATCGGCCGGATTGACCTTGTTGTACACCGGTGGTGCCGGCAGATCGTTGGGCAGCAGGTTGTTGGCCGCATTGATCGCGGCCTGGACTTCCTGTTCGGCGACCGACAGGTCCAGTTCCAGGTTGAATCTGAGGGTGATGACCGAGGCACCACCAGAGCTGGTGGAGGCCATCTGCGACAGGCCCGGCATCTGGCCGAACTGACGCTCCAGCGGCGCGGTGACGGCGCTGGTCATGACATCGGGGCTGGCACCGGGATAGAGGGTGAGCACGCGGATGGTGGGATAGTCCACCTGCGGCAAGGCCGCCACCGGCAGCAGACGATAGGCCAGCAGACCGGCGATGAGCAGCGC
Organism: Pseudomonas sp. LA5; assembly: GCF_028640825.1. Classification (NCBI taxonomy): domain Bacteria; kingdom Pseudomonadati; phylum Pseudomonadota; class Gammaproteobacteria; order Pseudomonadales; family Pseudomonadaceae; genus Pseudomonas; species Pseudomonas sp. LA5. The sequence goes on along the minus strand of NZ_JAQYZY010000025.1, from coordinate 24,411 downwards.
CACCATCAACAGGGTGGTGGCGACCGGGCGCAGGATGAAGGGGCGCGAGATATCCATCGCGGCCGATCAGCCCTGGGTCTTGCCGGGCTTGCGTACCGCCGGCTTGGCCGGTTCGCTGGGCGCCGCCGAAGCCCCGGTGACCACCTCCACCTCGTTGCCCTCGCGCAGCCGATCGGTGCCTTCGGTCACCACCCGGTCGCCAGCGGCCAGGCCTTCGGTAACCACGGTCAGGCTGCCGTCATCCGGGCCCAGCTTGAGGCTGCGCACCTGGATCTTGTTGTCGGGCCCCACCACGTAGGCGAAGGTGCCATTGGAGCCGAACTGGATGGCTGCCGAAGGCACCACCAGCGCCTGGTCCAGCACCTGTTCGCGCACCCGTACGGTCACGAACTGATTGGGGAACAGCGCCTCGTCGCCGTTGGCGAAGCGGGCGCGGAACTTGAGGGTGCCGGTGGCGGTGTCGATCTGGTTATCGAAGCTCTGCAGGGTGCCATCGGCGACCTTGCGCGAGCCACCGCGATCCCAGGCTTCGACCGCCAGGGTCTGGCCGGCGCGGGCGCGCTTGAGCAGCTCGCCGAGCTGGCTTTCCGGCAGGGTGAAGACCACCGAGATCGGCTGGGTCTGGGTGATCACGGCCACCACGGTGCTGTCGTTGGCGGACAGCAGGTTGCCGCCGTCGAGCTGGCGCAGGCCGACGCGCCCGGCGATGGGCGCCTTGATCTGGGTGAAGGCCAGATTCAGCTTGGCATCGGCCACCGCCGCCTGGCTGTTCTTGAGGGTGCCGCGGTACTGGTTGACCAGGGCTTCCTGGGTATCCAGCGTCTGTTTGGCGATGCTGTCTTCACGGAACAGACCCTGGTAGCGCTTGAGGTCCAGCTCGGCATTGCGCAGCTGCGCCTGATTCTGCTGCAGGGTGCCTTCGGCCTGCTGCAGCGCCACCTGATAGGGTCGTGGATCTATGGTGGCCAACAGGTCGCCGGCCTTGACCTTCTGGCCTTCGTCGAAGGCGACGCGTACCAGCTCGCCGGCGACCCGGGTGCGCACATTGACGGTATTGAGGGCCGTCACCGTACCGATGGACTTGCGCACGATGGGAAAGCTGCGCTGCTCCACCGCCACCACCCGTACCGGAGTCGGACCGGTCATGCCGAAGGGCGAGCGCGCGCCCTTGCCGGCGGCGGCCTCGCCCTTCTGTCCGTGCTGGTGATACCAATACCAGCCACCCGCGGCCGCCAGCGCCACGAGGACGAGCAGCCAGACCAGTCGGCGACGGGAGGAAGAGCGAGGCGAAGAGTCGGACATCGAGAATACGTACACGCTGGGAAAGACGGAAGATAAGCAGTAGCGAGACGGCTAACCAGCCCCTTTACTGCGTTTTTACCTAAAGCAAAACGGGCAGGCACGAGAGGCGCCTGCCCGTTTCGAAGCACCCACCGCACTGGGCGTTGGGTCGTCGGCGATCAGCCGAGAACGGCGAGTGCCGCCGCGTAATCCGGCTCCTGGCCGATCTCGGGCACCAGCTCGCTGTGCAGCACCTTGTCCTGCTCGTCCAGCACGACCACGGCGCGGGCGGCCAGGCCTTGCAGCGGACCACTGGCCAGGGCGACGCCATAGTCCTGGAGGAATTCGGCACCACGCAGGGTGGAGAGGTTCACGACCTTCTCCAGGCCTTCAGCGCCGCAGAAACGCTTCTGGGCGAACGGCAGGTCGGCGGAGATGCACAGCACCACGGTGTTATCCAGCTTGTCGACTTCGGAGTTGAACTTGCGTACCGAGGTCGCGCAGGTCGGGGTATCGACGCTGGGGAAGATGTTGAGCACCTTGCGCTTGCCGGCGAGGCTGGCCAGGGTGACGTCCTGCAGATCACCATTGACCAGGCTGAAGGCCGGGGCCTGTTGCCCAGGCTGCGGCAGGCTGCCTTGCACGTCGACCGGGTTGCCACGCAAATTGACGGTTGCCATGAACTGCTCCTTTCTCATGAGACGGGACAGGGAGTAAACACGTTTTCCGCAGGCGATCAAAGCGTTACGCGCCCCGGCTTCAAAAATCGCGGCGATAGAAGAAATCCAGGGAATTGGCGAGACCGCTGGCGATCTCCAGATAGAGCCGCCGGGTGAGCTGGTAGCGCAGGGCGACGGTGTTCGCCGAAGCGAACACCCCGACCCCATAACGCACCGACAGCCTGTCGGTCAGGTTGCCCGAGGCCACCACGCTGGTCTTGTCCCCCGAACCCGCCGTATCCAGCTGGAAGTTCTGGATGCCCAACCGCTGCGCCAGGGCACCCGCGGTGCCGGAACTGCCGGCCAGGCCCAGGGCCAGCGCCGCCTGGCCGAGCACGTTGTTGTCCCCTTCGCTGCCGCTGGACAGCGGGCGGCCCAGGACCAGGTAGGCCAGCGCCTGCTCCTGGCTCATGCTCGGCTCGGAAAACACCTCGATACGGGGCTGCTGGGCAAAGCCCGAGAGCCGCAGGCCCGCGGTGACATTTTTCTCCTGCACCACCCGCACGGCTTCCACGTCGATATAGGGCTGGGCGATGGGGCCCTGGAAGAACAGCCGGGCGCGTCTCATGGTCAGGCGCTGGCCGTAGGCGTTGTAGCGTCCGTTGCGTAGATTCAGCTCGCCGCGGGTGTCGAGATTGTCGCCGATATGCACCTTGCCGACGATTTCGGCGGACAGGCCGAAGGCATCGAAGGTGAGCTTGTCGGAACCGACCAGCACATCGACGTCCATGGCGATCTGCATCGGCTGCTGCCTGGCGGGCGCTTCCTGGCCGACGATGACCGCATCGTCCGACACCTTGACCGTGGACGGCGGCAGCTGCTGGACCCGGATGCGCCCGCGCGGCACCCGCACCTCGCCGGCCAGGGCCAGACGACCATCCTTCATCAGGATCTTGAGATTGGGCGCCACTTCCAGCTGGGCATAGGGCTCGACGTTGACCGGCAGCCTGTCGCCGGTGACCGCCACGTTGACGTCCAGGCCATTGGCCCAGCCGACGCTGCCCCGGATCTGGCCACGCCCCGGGGGTCCGCTGCGCCAGCCGCCATCGAGCACGGCGCTATCGCCCTGGATGCGGGCGGTCAGACCGAGATCCTGCAGGCGCGTTGGCACGCTGCCACCGCCGATGTCGCCACCGCTGAGCTGGAGCTGACCATTGACACGCGGTTGCAGCAGCGTCCCTCCCAGTTCGCCGGCGCCATTGATCTTGCCTTCGAGGTGTTCGATGCCTTCGACAAAGGCCTTGCCCAGGGCCAGATTCAGGCCCTGCAACTGGAAACGACCGGTCAGTGCCTGGCTCGGATCACGGGGATCCAGCCGGGCCTGGACGTCGAGCCGGCCCAGATCGGCACTGGCCAGGTGCACCTGGGTGTCGACCTGCTGCGGCTTCAGGGCGCTGGTGACGTCCAGGCTGTCGTAGCTGAAGGTCTGCCACTGACCGGCAGTGTCGCGCAGCCTGAGGCTGCCGCGCCCGGCCTGGAGGCGGATTTCGCCATCGGGTCCGGCCTTGGGCAGGCGCAGGTCGACGTCGCCGTCGAGGGTGCCTTGCCAGGCCAGCTCCGGCGGTAGCAGCGGTTGCAGACTGGCGAGCGGGAAGGCGCGCAGGTGCCAGGCGAGGCGGGTATCGGGTAGCAGTTGCTGATCGTCGCCACAGAGGCTGGCCGCACCGGAACGCCAGCAGTGGCGGCCCAGCTCCAGGCGCCCGTCGACCAGGCGCTCGATGCGTGCCGGACTCTGCAGCGACCAGTTCTGGCCACTGGCGGCGACCGAGCCACGCGCCAGCTGACCCTTCCAGTCCCCGTTGTCGGCCAGCGTGCCACCTGCTGCGAGCATCAGGTTCAGTTGCGACCCCTTAAGCGAGAGATCCGCCTGCTGCTGACGACGATCACCCTGCCCCTGCAGGCGCAGGACACCGAAATCACGACCAGCGGCCTGCAGCCCCTGGGCGGTAAGGTCCAGGGTGCCGCGTTGGCGATCATCCAGGTTGGCGGCCAGCGCGAGGCTGCTGATGCGGTTGTCGGCATAGGCCAGCTGGCGACCGTTGAGGCGCAACTGACCGGCAGGGGCCTTGAGGGTCCCGGCCACGTCCAGGCGGCCCTGGGCGCTTCCGGAAAGGTCGGGCCAGAGCTGGGCCAGGCGGCGCAGGTCCAGCTGGAGCTGACCTCGCAGACGCTGGTCGAGGGCGCCCTGCCCCTGAATCCGATTGTCACCCAGGCGAATGTCGAGCTCGGATACCTGCCACTGCTCGCCGGCGCCCTTGGCCTTGGCCGCCAGCACGGCCGGCTGGTTGCGCAGTCGACCCTTGAGGTCCAGATCGGCATCCAGCTGCAGGCGCCCATCCTTGAAGGCGCCCGAACTGCGCAGCGGACCGCCCAGGCTGCCGGGCAGCTGGGCTACCCAGAAGGCCGGATCGAGGCGGCTCAGGTCCAGGGCCACCTGCCAGCTGACGCCGTCGGTGAAGCCCAGATTGACCTTGCCCTGCGCCCGCCCCTGGCCAGCCTGGAGATCCAGCGATGGCAGATTGAGCTGGGTGGTGTCGCCACTGAAGGGGGTGGCCAGGGTGAAGGCGCCGGCCGGGCCGGTGGCGGCGGCCTTGAGATTGCCCAGGTAGGCGCCGTCCCGGTAGGCCACCTCGCCTTGCAGGCGCTGCAGACTCACCGGTGGCTCCGCCATGGGATACAGCCGCCGCCAGGGGAAATCACGCCAATCCAGCGTGGCATCGGCGGCCAGTCCCTGGTGCCAGTCGACCTGTCCGGCCAGTGCCACGCGCTGTTCGGGCGCGGCCTGCAAGCGCAGCGCCGCGATCCGCGCGCCCTGGGCATCGACGCGGCCATCCAGATTCAGCTCCACCGGACCGCCCTTGCCCGGCAACCGGGCCTGGCCGACCAGGGCGTAGCCCGCGGCCAGGTCGCCCCGTGCGGTCAGCTTGAGATCGTTGAGCCGCAGGGTATCGGGCAGGCTGGCGGCCGCCTTGAAGCCATCGGCCACCAGCTGCAGGTCGGCCGGGACGTTTTCCACCAGCGGCTGCACCGTGCCGGTCAGGCGTCCGGGCAGATAGCCGCTGCTGTCAGCCTCCAGCTGCAAGGTCTTCTGCAATTCACCGTCCAGCTTGAGCGCCAGCGACCAGGGCGCGGCCTCCGGCGCGGGCAGACCCAGGGTGCCCTGCAACTGCAGCGGCCAGGCGCCACTCGGTTGCAGCTGGCCATGGATATCCAGGGTGATGCCGTGGGCCAGGCCGGCCAGCCGCTCGATGACGATGCCCTCAGCCTGCCAGCGCGCCTGGAGTGCCAGGTCGCGAGCCTGTTCGGCGCCGTTGTAGCGGATTTCGCCGATTCGCACCTCGCCCAGCTGCACCCCCAGCGGCAAGCCGAGGCTGGGCAACTGGATGGGCCCGTTTTGCTCGGGCGTAGGCTCGGGACTGGGCGCCTGGTCGATGGCGATGCGCGAAGCGACCAAGGTATCGATGCACAGCTGCAATCTGAGCAGGCAGCCGGGTCGCCAGGCGAATTCGGGCGCCTCGACCGTCACCCGGGTAGCACCACCGTCCCACACCAGCTGCCGGGCTTGCCAGTGGCCACCGAGGCGACCCTGGAAATCGCTTAGGGTCAGACCAGGAACGTGATCCAGCACCAGGCGGCCGATACTGCCGTTACCCAGCATCAGGGCCAGGGCGCCCAGCAGGGCCGCCAGTACACCGAGGATGACACCGCCTACCGACTTCACAGCTCAGGCCCTATGGAAAAGTGCAGGCGGATGCCGCCGGGTTCGTCGAGACCGTGGGCCAGGTCCACACGGATCGGTCCTACCGGCGAGACCCAGCGCACGCCCACGCCGACGCTGGTCTTGAGTTCGTAGTTGTTGAGGTCGTTGAAGGCGCTGCCCTGGTCGATGAAGGTCGCCAGGCGCCATTTGTCCCGCAGGGGATACTGGTATTCGACCCCACCGGCGACCAGGTAGCGACCGCCCACGTAGTCGCCCTCATCGTTTTCCGGCGACAGGGTCTGGTAGTCGTAGCCGCGAACGCTCTGATCGCCGCCGGCGAAGAAGCGCAGCGACGGCGGGACCTTGTTGTAGCCGTTGGTGAAGTTGCCACCCAGTTGCAGGCGCCCGAGAAAGCGGTGCCCGTCGCCCACGGTGATCAGCCCACGGGCCAGCGCCGTGGCGTGGATCATGTTGGCATCCGAGAGCAGTCCTTCCTTCGCCGCCGACATGCCGAATTGCAGGCGGTAGCCGCGATTGGGGTCGATGCGGTTGTCGCTGCGCAGCAGGGAGAAATCCACCCCGGGCATCACCAGATTGGAGGTGCCTTCGTCATTACCCAGCCGATAGCTTTCGTTGCGCCACTTGAGCGAGAGCACCCGCTCCCAGCCGTTGGGAAACTTGCGATGCCACTCGGGGCCCACGGTCAGCAACTGGCTGAGGGAGTCGTCGTTGGCGATCTGCTCGTACTGGTAGCCGCCAGCGAAGCGGAACTTGTCATTGATCGGGTCCTGCCCGGGAATGTCGTACCAGGTGGCAATGCTCTGGCGTGGCGCCGACAACTCCGCTTCCGCACCCAGGCTGTGCCCCTGGGGATTGAGCCAGTGGTTTTCCCAGGTGAATCTCAGCCGTGGGCCGACATCGGTGGAATAGCCGGGGCCGAAGCCGAAGGTCCGTGGCTTGCGGGTCCGCAGCGTGACCGTCACCGGCACCTCGGCGGCGCCTTCCTGCTTGGGATAGGTGTCGAGCCGTGCGCCATCGAAGAAGCCGCTGGCCAGCAGGTTGCTCTGGAAGTCGGCGATCAGCTCGGAATCGTAGGGCGTGCCCTGGGCGAAAGGCACCATGCGCTGGAGCAGATCGGGATCGAAGGGCGCATCCCCTTCGAAGGACACCTTGCCAAGGACAAAGCGTGGCCCGCTGGCGAACACCAGGGCGATATCGGCAAAGCCGGTGGCGGGATCGATACGCAGCTGATGCTGGGTGAAGGTGCCACGAAAGAAGCCATACCGCTGCGCCTGGTTCTGGATCAGGCTCTTGGCGTCTTCGTAGAGACCCTGGTTCAGCGGCTGGCCCGCCTTGAGCCCGGCCGGAACCGGCTGGCGAAAGGCGCGCAACTCGCGCGCCGGACCTTCGATGCGGATATCGACGTTGCGCAGCCTGACCGGCTCGCCCGGGCGTACCTCGACCACCAGCCGTGGCGTCTCCCCCGGCTCGACCCGGGTCTCGATCTGCGCGTGGTAGTAGCCGAGTGCCTGAGCGGCCTGTTCGGCCTGCCGTTCCGTCGCCGGACGCAGGCGCTGCAGCCCGGCGACATCCCGTCCCTCGACCGAGCCGATATAGGCCTGGATGTTGTCTCGCAACGCGTTGTTGGCGGGTTGGACGCGAACGCTGACTTCGGCCGGTGCCGCCCAGGCCACGCCGTGCAGACAACAAATTCCAATCAGGGCGCGGCGTAGAGCGTTCGGCTTATTCATACAGGGATGCTAACGGGCGTTGCGCTGTGAGACAAACGGGAGTGGCCAGGGTTCGCCAGGTGGCCGTTTCGGCAAGAAGCTTTCTGCTAGGCTAGGGCCATCCACGTTTCGGGAGGGTGTCATGAAGGTAGTTTGCTTCAATATCAATGGCTTGCGCGCAAGACCTCATCAACTTTCCGCCATCATCGAACGCTATGATCCAGATGTGATCGGTCTTCAGGAAACCAAGGTCGCGGATGACCAGTTTCCCCTGGCTGAGGTCGAGGCCCTGGGTTATCACGTGCACTACCACGGGCAGAAGGGCCACTACGGGGTGGCCCTGCTGTCACGCCTGGCGCCGCTGGAGTTGCACAAGGGCTTTCCGGGCGATGGTGAAGAATCCCAGAAGAGATTCATCTATGGCGTCTTCGCGGATCGCCAGGGTCAGCCGCTGGTGGTCATGAACGGCTATTTTCCTCAAGGCGAGAACATTGCCCACCCGACAAAATTCCCAGGCAAGAGGAAGTTCTACGCGGATCTTCAGAATCTACTTGAAGAGCGCTTCTCACCGGACACACCCTTGCTGCTCATGGGCGACTTCAACATCTCCGCCCAGGATCACGACATCGGCATCGGCGCAGCCAACGCCAAGCGCTGGCTGCGTACCGGCGCCTGCAGCTTCCAGCCGGAAGAACGCGAATGGATGCAGCGGCTGCTCGGCTGGGGCCTGATCGACAGCTACCGCCAGCTGCACCCTGAGGTCGACGACCGCTTCAGCTGGTTCCCCTATCGCAGTCGCGGCTTCGAAGACGAACCCAAGCGCGGCCTGCGCATCGATACCATCCTGGCCTCGCGGATCCTGCAGGAGCGTATCGTCTCCGCCGGCGTGGACTACGACATCCGCGGCATGGAGAAACCCTCCGACCACGCGCCGATCTGGCTGGAATTGACGTGAGGTCCTGTCACATCGACGTCATGCGACATCCCTAAGGTGTCGGCCTCGCCTTAGGCTCGAGGCCGACCCATGAACTGCTCTGCTCCGGTATTCCGTCGCGCCTTGCTGCGGCGAGCGGCGCTCGCGACCTTGCTTCCGCTGCTGCCTCTCCCCCTGCTGGCCAACGACGCCCCAACCACCCGCCTGCGCCTGCAGGGCTCCAATACCATCAACGCCCGCCTGGGTCCGCGCCTGGTCGCGGCCCTGCTCGCCGAGCGCGGCTTCCGCGATCCCCAGGTGGTACCCACCGCGGTGATGGACGAATGGCAGCTGGTGGCGCGCGCCCCGAACGGCGCTAGCGTGGCCGTGCAGATCGCGGCCCATGGCTCCAGTACCGGCTTTACCGCCCTGGCGGCGGGCACTGCCGATCTCGCTGCCGCCTCGCGCCCGGTCACCGATGCCGAGGTGAACACCCTGGCCGGCCTGGGTGACCTGCGCAGCAAGGAGGCGGAGTACGTCATCGGCCTGGACGGCCTGGCGATCATCGTGCATCCCGGCAATCCGCTGCGAGAACTCGATCTGCAGCAGCTGGCGCAGATTTTCTCCGGCGACATCGGCGACTGGCAGCAACTGGGCGGCAAGGCCAGCCCGATCCGACTCTATGCGCGGGATGATCGCTCGGGCACCTACGACACCTTTCGCGAGCTGGTGTTGAGTCCTGCCGGCAAACGCCTGAGTGCTGCCGCCAGGCGCTTCGAATCCAACGAAGAACTGGCGCAGCGGGTGGCCGAGGATCCCGCCGGCATAGGCTTCACCAGCCTGGCGGCGGCTGCCGGGTCGCCAAAGCTCGCCCTGCGCGACGGTGAAGGCCGCGCCATAGCGCCGAGCGAAGCCAGCATCGCCACCGAAGACTATCCGCTCGCCCGCCGCCTCTTCCTCTATGCGCCGCCTGCCCAGCGTTCGGACTGGGCGCAGAGTCTGCTGGAATTCAGCCAGACCCCGACGGGTCAGGCGGTGGTGCAACAAAGCGGCTTTGTCGCCCAGCGCATCGAGCCTCTGACCATAGACGGCACCCGCGGCATGCCACCGGCCTACGGCAAACTGGCGCGCCGGGCGCAGCGCCTCACCGTAAACTTCCGTTTCACCGCCGGCAGCGCGCGCCTGGACAACAAGGCGCTGCGTGATGTCGAGCGGCTGGCCACCTTCATGCGCCAGCCGGAAAATGCCGGTCGGCAGCTGATTCTGGTGGGCTTCAACGATGCCACTGAAGATCCGGCACGCGCCTCCCTGCTGGCACGCCTGCGAGCCACCGCGGTCGCCACGGCGTTGCGTCACCAGCAGGCCTTTGCCGGCGAATTGCTTTCTCTTGGCGACCAGCTGCCCGTTGCAGGACTGTCGCCCAATGGCCGAGTAAAGAACCGGCGTGTCGAGGCCTGGATTCAATAGTAATCAAGGTGTTATGCCAAGAACGTGAAGAGGTATAGCACACCCCTACAGCGCCAGCCGGCAGTGCACGCACAGCGGTCGCCAAGCAATTCAGATTCGTAAAAAACTTAAGGTAACGTCTTAAAAGTAGATTCTAATTAAGATTATAAAATAACCGTATCTAATTGATTTAGAACAAAATATAAAATTATCTCGATACCAAATCGAAGGACTATCGGGAGGCAGGCGCGACCGTCTCCAGCCCCTGTACAGCTTCGCCCGGCTTGATCCCACGCCCTGAAAACCAGCCGGCTTGGGTTTCCAGCGCGTAGCGCGCCGGGGCCTTAGAGCAATGATGGGTATCGGTCAGTGGCTGCATCTCGACGGTATTGAGGATCCTGCCACTCTTGTCGATGAAGGCGGCGGCCAATGCGCTGGGGGTATCGCGCATCCACAGGCAGCGTTCGTCATCCCCGGCAAAGACGAACAGCATCCCTTCACGGGCGCCCAGTGGCGGTCGCCCCATGAGTCCCCGAGCCCGCTGCGCAGGTGTCGCTACCACCTCGACGGCCAGGCGCTGCCCACCGATCCGCAATTCGATCCGCTCCGCTGCCCAACCGGGCATGGCGACCAACAGCAGGAAACCGACCCAAGTAGGACCTGGCGCTCGTTTCGCTTCCTCGCGCGCATGGACAAAAAATGTCATCGCATGTGACCTTTACCGGACGAAAGCAATCTATCCCACATTGTCAGACAACCTCTCGAGTCCGATGTCGACCGCCAGCCTACCGCCCGCACCCTCACCCGCTCTGGCCACCCGCATTACCCTGGGCACGGTGCTCTTTACCTTTATCGCCTACCTTACCATCGGCATCCCCCTGGCCGTGCTGCCGGGCTACGTGCATGACCAGCTGGGCTTCAACTCCATCATCGCCGGCCTGGTGATCAGCAGTCAGTACCTGGCGACCCTGTTTTCGCGCTCCCACGCCGGACGCATCATCGATACCGTGGGCGCCAAGCAGTCGGTGCTCTACGGCATGCTCGGCTGCGGCCTCAGTGGCGTGCTAATGCTGGCCTCGGTGCTTCTCCAGGCCTGGCCCTGGGTCAGCCTCACCGCCCTGCTGCTCGGCCGACTGGTGCTGGGTTGCGCCGAAAGCCTGTCGGGCACCGGTGCCATTTCCTGGGCGATCGGCCGGGTCGGCCCGACCAATACCGCCAAGGTGATTTCCTGGAATGGCGTCGCCAGCTACGGTGCCCTGGCCATAGGCGCGCCGCTGGGGGTGGTCTTGGTGGATACCCTGGGGCTGTGGATCATGGGCGTCAGCATCATCGGGCTGGCCGCCGTGGGTTATCGCATCGCCAAACCCCGTCCGCCAATCGTCCCGGTGCGCGGCGAACGCCTGCCCTTCACCACCGTGCTGGGTCGGGTCCTGCCCTTCGGCCTCGGCCTGGCGCTGGGCGGCATCGGCTTCGGTACCCTGGCGACCTTCATTACCCTCTATTACGCCAGCCAGGGCTGGAGCGGCGCGGCCCTGTGCCTGACCGTATTCGGTTCCTTCTTCATCGGTGTACGCCTGGTCTGTGCCAACGCCATCAACCGCCACGGCGGCTTTCGCGTCGCCATCGTCAGCCTGGCGGTGGAAGCGGTCGGTCTGGCGGTCCTCTGGCTGGCTCCTAGCGTGACCACCGCCCTTATGGGTGCCGCCCTTACCGGGATCGGCTTCTCGCTGGTATTCCCGGCACTCGCCGTGGAAGCGGTGCAGCGGGTCCCGTCCTCCAACCGGGGCGCCGCCCTGGCCGGCTATTCGGTATTCATCGACCTTTCGCTGGCGGTGACCGGGCCCCTGATCGGCGCCGTGGCCACCCACTTCGGCTATGCCGCCAGCTTTCTCTGCGCCGCCCTGGCCGCGCTCGCCGGGCTCGCCCTCAGCGTCCGCCTCCTCTGCCGTTTCGACGAGTCCTCTCGAGAACAGCCATGACCACGACAGTCCCTCCCGCTACCTCGCTCGCCATCACGCTGCGCATCGTCTCAATCGTCGTCTTCAGCTTCCTGCTGTTCCTGGCGATTGGCCTGCCGCTGGCGATCCTGCCGGGCTACGTGCACGACGATCTCGGCTACGGCTCGGTGATCGCGGGACTGGCGATCAGCATCCAGTACCTCGCCACCCTGTTCACCCGGCCCCTGGCCGGCAAGCTGGCCGACAGCATTGGCGCCAAGCGCGGCGTGATCTACGGTCTGTTCGGCTGCGTCGCCTGCGGCGTGCTGACCCTACTGGCCACCTCGCTGCAGAGCCTGCCTGGTCTCAGCCTGGGCCTGCTGATCGTCGGCCGGGTCATCCTCGGCATGTCCCAGGCCCTGATCGGCACCGGCTGCCTGAGCTGGGGCATGGGCAGCGTCGGCATGCAGCACGTGAGCAAGGTGATCTCCTGGAATGGCATAGCCGCCTACGGCGCCCTCGCGATCGGCGCGCCGCTGGGCGTGGCCATGGTCGCCGGCCTCGGCTTGTGGAGCCTGGGCGTAGCGATCGCGCTGCTGGGTGCCCTGGGCCTGGCCCTGGCTTGGAACAAAGAACCGGCGCCGGTGATTCCCGGTGAGCGACTGCCCTTTCACAAGGTGTTCTGGCGCATCAGTCCCTTCGGTCTCTGCCTGCTGCTGAGCTCCATCGGCTTCGGCGCCATTGCCACCTTCGTCACGCTCTACTATGCGAGCAATGGCTGGCCCAATGCCGCCTTCTGCCTGACTGCCTTCGGCGCAGCCTTCATCTGTGCGCGGCTGTTGTTCGCCGGCACCATCAACAAACTGGGTGGCTTTCGGGTCGCCCTGGCCTGTTTCACCGTCGAGAGCCTGGGCCTGCTGCTGCTCTGGCTGGCAGTCACCCCGCAGATGGCACTGATCGGCGCGGCCATGGCCGGCTTCGGGCTGTCGCTGGTCTATCCCGCCCTGGGGGTAGAGGCCATCGTCAAGGTGCCGCCCACCAATCGCAGTGCCGCACTGGGTGCCTACTCGCTGTGCCTGGACCTGGCGCTCGGTATCACCGGGCCGCTGGCCGGTGCCATCGCCAATGGCTTCGGCTTCAGTGCCATCTTCCTGTTCGCCGGCCTCATGGCCCTGGCTGGCCTGGGCCTTAGCGCCCTGCTCTACCGCCGTGCATTGCGTGAGCGTCCCGGCCTCACACCAGCCTGAGCGGCTGACCGGCTCAGCGACAGGCGGCGGCTGCATCACCAAGCAGCTGTCGCCTGCCGGCTTCCTGTGGTGCCTACAGCGGACCAGGATCCGGGATCGGCGCCGGGGGCTTGGCGGGTTCGGTCAGGTTCTCGACCACCTCGTCGGGGATCTCGGTATCGATTTCCTCGTCGGCCATGTCGGAGTCGTTCAGCGGTGCCTGATCGCCGCCCAGCCAGAGGGCCAGCGGCGAGGTGGTGTCGGGCGCGGGAGAAAGAGAAAGGGTCATGCCGTGGCTCCTGTGCCTGTCGGTCTCAGAGATTAGTAGGTCGGCGGGGCCGGATGTTTCATCCAGACCCCTACCGCACGTCGCCGGATGGCAGGCAACTGACTGGTGTACGCCAGAGCGGCTGGTGACCTTCCAGGACAGAATTCGCCAAGCCTGGCAGCAGGTGCGGCCGCACATCCTGGCGATTGGCCAGGCGGAAGGTCCAGGCCTGACTAGACTGAGAAGATTCTCCACCCAGGAAAGGCCGTCCATGGAAACCAACGCTCTCCCCCCTCACGCCTCGAATCTGCTCGCGGTCGTTTCGGAAGACGAGTTGCTGCTGCAAGCGCTGGTCCGTGAGGTCCTGAAACAGGAAGGCTTCCATGTGGAGACCTTTGGCACTGCCGATGCCGCCCTGCAGTTTCTCGAACGGCATTGGCAGCAGGTCAACGTGGTGGTGTCCAACGTGCGGATGCCGGGGGTGATCGATGGCGTGCAGTTGGCCAGGATCGTCAGCGAACGCTGGCCCGGGGTGCCCGTCGTGCTGATGTCCGGCTACACCGGCCTGCGCAATGACATTCCGTCCGGAATACCCTTCCTACACAAACCCTGGACGCTGGATCAACTGACCGACGCGGTCTGGAACGTGGTACCACGCCCTGGCTCTCCCGGCCCGACCGCCCACTAGTCCAGCGACACCCGGCCGCCGCCTGCCCCGTACAAACGACCTCGCAGCTATGACACAATAGGCGGCATGTCGGGCACCGCCCGCCTTTACCGCAGCCCAGCCAGGCCGCCGCGCACCGTCGCTGCCCATTGACCCTGCCCGCTGGACCTCTGCCCATCCGATCGAAACGCTCTGTCCTGGCCGCCTGCCGGCCCGGACAGCGGCCGAACTCCGGTCCGAAACCCCTTACAGGTACCCCCCTTGATCTCCACCGCTAACATCACCATGCAGTTTGGCGCCAAGCCGCTGTTCGAGAACGTGTCCGTCAAATTCGGCAACGGCCATCGCTATGGCCTGATCGGCGCCAACGGTTGCGGCAAGTCCACCTTCATGAAGATTCTCGGGGGCGATCTCGAGCCCACCGGCGGGCAGGTGATGCTCGAACCCAACGTGCGCCTGGGCAAGCTGCGCCAGGACCAGTTCGCCTACGAGGACTGCACGGTCATCGACACCGTGATCATGGGCCACGCCGAGCTGGCCAAGGTCAAGGCCGAGCGCGACCGCATCTACTCCCTGCCGGAAATGAGCGAAGACGACGGCATGGCCGTGGCCGAGCTTGAGGTGCAGTTCGCCGAATACGACGGCTACACCGCCGAAGCGCGGGCGGGCGAGCTGCTGCTCGGCCTGGGCATCCCCCAGGACCAGCACTTCGGCCCCATGAGCGCCGTCGCCCCCGGCTGGAAGCTGCGGGTGTTGCTGGCCCAGGCACTGTTTTCCGATCCGGAACTGCTGCTGCTCGACGAACCGACCAACCACCTGGACATCAACACCATCCGCTGGCTGGAAGGCATCCTGGTCGCGCGCAACAGCACCATGATCATCATCTCCCACGACCGCCACTTCCTGAACAGCGTCTGCACCCACATGGCCGACCTGGATTACGGCGAACTGCGTCTGTTCCCGGGCAACTACGACGAGTACATGACCGCCGCCACCCAGGCACGCGAGCGCCTGCTGTCGGACAATGCCAAGAAGAAGGCCCAGATCGCCGAACTGCAGCAATTCGTCAGCCGCTTTTCGGCCAACGCCTCCAAGGCCAAGCAGGCCACCAGCCGGGCGCGCCAGATCGACAAGATCCAGCTGGACGAGGTCAAGCCGTCCAGCCGCGTCAGCCCCTTCATCCGCTTCGAGCAGAACAAGAAGCTGCACCGCCAGGCGGTGACCCTGGAAAACGTCACCCAGGGCTTCGACGGCACCCCGCTGTTCAAGCGTCTGGGTCTGCAGATCGAAGCCGGCGAGCGGGTCGCCATCATCGGCCCCAACGGCATTGGCAAGACCACCCTGCTGCGCACCCTGGTGGGCGAGATGGCTCCTCAGAGCGGTGAAGTGAAGTGGACCGACAGCGCTGATGTCGGCTATTTCGCCCAGGACCATGCCGAGGACTTCGCTGACGATGCCACCCTGTTCGAGTGGATGGGCCAATGGACGCAGGGCGGCGAGCAGATGGTACGCGGCACCCTGGGTCGCATGCTGTTTTCCAGCGACGACATCCAGAAATCGATCAAGGTCATCTCCGGTGGTGAGCAGGGGCGCATGCTGTTCGGCAAGCTGATCCTGAAGAAGCCCAACGTGCTGGTGATGGACGAGCCCACCAACCACCTGGACATGGAATCCATCGAGGCGCTGAACCTGGCGCTGGAAAACTATCCGGGCACCCTGATCTTCGTCAGCCACGACCGCGAATTCGTCTCGTCCCTGGCGACCCGCATCCTCGACATGAGCGAGACCGGCGTGGTCGATTTCAGCGGCAGCTACGACGACTACCTGCGCAGCCAGGGCATCAACGGCTGACCCCAGGGTTCGTGTAGTGGGTCGCGCCACCCACTACACGAACAAAATAGATGGTGCCCTAAGCAGTTACCCTAGGTATCATTTCGCACCGAAACGGGTACTCGACCAGGATCGCCGCGATCATCACCTATCGTTTGCGCCGGGAGACCAGGGGTCTCCTGCCACGTCTCGTAACACGTAGCGCCCCCTTCCGGCACGCTCGACGGGTTCCCTGTCGCATCCTGATCGCCCCTCCTGGCACCGGCCTCCGCCGGCCTGCCAGGACGCTTGGCCCCCACTCAATAAATCAGAACATTGCCGGACGGCTGCTGTCGCAACTGACTGCCATGCCCTACCGGTTGCCCACCCCTGCCTGTCCGTTCGCGGCCAGCTCGGGGTTGCCCAACTCGAGGTCGGGCTCCGACGCCCGCTCTCCCTCAGGTGTAAAGCGAGACACTGTCTCAGGAGTACGATGAATGCACAGTGGTAACGAAGAGTCGGATTTCGTTTTCGTCGGCGCGGGAATCATGAGCGCGACCCTGGCGGTCATGCTCAAGGAGCTGGAGCCCACGAGTACCGTCGAGGTACTCGAACTGCTCGACGTAGGCGCGGCGGAGAGTTCCAACCCCTGGAACAACGCCGGAACCGGCCATGCGGCCCTCTGCGAGTTGAACTACACGCCCGAAAAGGCGGACGGCAGCATCGACGTCACCAAGGCCCTCAGCATCAACGGCATGTTCGAGGCCTCCAGGCAGTTCTGGTCCTACCTGGTCGAGGAAGGCCACTTCGGTTCGCCGCGTGCCTTCATCAGCCCGGTGCCGCACATGTCCTTCGTGCATGGCGCCAAGGACATCGCCTTCCTGCGCAAGCGCTATGAAGCGCTCAAGGACCACGCCTGCTTCGACGGCATGGAGTATTCCGAGGATCACGCCAAGCTGCGCGAGTGGATGCCGCTGGTGATGGAAGGCCGGCCGGCCACCGAAGCCGTGGCGGCGACCCATGTGGCCGGGGGGACCGATGTCAACTTCGGCGCCCTGACCATGAGCCTGCTGGGTCACCTGCAGACCCGCCCCGGCACCCAGGTCCGTTACAACCAGAAGGTGGTGGACCTGACCCGCGAGGCCGACCAGCGCTGGCGCCTGACCATCGAGGACAGTCGTTCGGGTGCCACCCGGACGCTGATCGCCAAGTTCGTCTTTCTCGGCGCCGGTGGCGCGGCCCTGCCGCTGCTGCAGAAGTCGGGCATCCCCGAAGGCGCTGGCTATGGCGGTTTCCCGGTGAGCGGCCAGTGGCTGCGCTGCGACGACCCGCACATCGTCGAGCGCCACCAGGCCAAGGTCTACGGCCTGGCCGGGGTCAATTCGCCGCCGATGTCGGTCCCGCACCTGGACACCCGGGTGGTGGATGGCAAGAAGTCGCTGCTGTTCGGACCCTTCGCCGGCTTCACCACCAAGTTCCTCAAGCGCGGTTCCTTCCTCGACCTGCCCAAGTCAATCAAGTCGGGCAACATCGGCCCCATGCTCGCCGTGGCGCGGGACAACATGCCGCTGACCCGTTACCTGGTCGGCCAGGTGCTGCAGTCCTTCGACCAGCGCGTCGAGGAACTGCGCGCCTTCTACCCCGCCGTGCGCAAGCAGGACTGGCGCCTGGAAGTGGCCGGCCAGCGGGTGCAGATCATCAAGAAGGATCCGCAGAAAGGCGGTGTCCTGCAGTTCGGTACCGAGATCGTCGCCTCCGGCGACGGCACCATCGCCGCCCTGCTGGGCGCCTCCCCGGGCGCTTCCACCTCGGTGTCCATCATGCTGACCCTGGTCGAGCGCTGCTTCCCCAGCCGTTATCAGAGCGCAGAGTGGCAGGCGAAGCTGCGCACCATGTTCCCGGCTTTCGGCCACAAGCTGGCGGAAGAACCGGAGCTGCTGCGCGAAGTGCGCGAACGCACCACCCGGGTGCTGCAACTCGACCAGCCGGCGTGATGCCGCAGATGCCGGACCGTTCACCCGGTCCGGCGTCTTCTTCCCCGCAAACCTGCTTCGAAGCTCCTTATCCCGTCCAATCGCCTCCTCCTCGCCCGGGAGAGGGCTGGGGTGAGGGAGTCTTTATCCGCCAGGCTTCCGCCTAATCCCCCAGCGCCACGCCTTCCCGCCGCGGATCGGCACCCCCCTGCCAGCCAGATCCGACCCGGCGAATGACCTGGATGCCGCTGGTCATCTCGTCCTCGCGCACCTGATGCCCACGCTGCTCCAGCGCCTGGCGCAGGGCCGAGGTGGTCTCGCCGCGCTCCAGCTCGGTGGGGCCGTTGCGGCTGCCGAAATTCGGCAGGCCCGCCGCCGCCTGGGGATCCAGCTGCCAGTCCAGCAGGCCGACCAGGGTCTTGACCACATAGCCGGCGATCTGCGAACCGCCCGGCGAGCCCAGCGCGGCCAGCAGCTCATTGCTCTGGCGATCGAATACCAGAGTCGGCGACATGGTCGAGCGCGGTCGCTTGCCCGGCTCCACCCGATTGGCCACCGGCAGGCCCTTCTCCTGCGGCACGAAGGAAAAGTCCGTCAGCTGATTGTTGAGCATGAAGCCCCTCACCATCAGATGGGAGCCGAAGTAGCTCTCCACCGTGGTGGTCATGGACAGGGCGCCGCCCCAGGCATCCGCGGCCACCACCTGGGAGGTAGAGATGCGCAGCGGCGAGCGATCCGGCGCCCAGGCCAGGGTCGGTCCGGGCGGAACACCCGGCGCGGCCTTGCCCAGGCTGCGCTCACCAACCTGCTGGGCGCGACTGGCCAGATAGCCCGGATCGAGCAGGCCCTTGACATTGACCGGCACCAGCTCCGGATCAGCCACGTACTGGGCACGATCGGCATAGGCCAGGCGCTCGGCCTCGGCGATCAGATGCACGGCTTCGGGACGCGGCTCCTGGCCCGCCGGCAGCGCGGTCGGCACCGGCCGCAGCGGCGCCAGGGCCCAGGCCGGATCACGGGCTTCCAGGGCCTGGAGGATGCCCAGGGTCTGGGCCACGGTGATGCCGCCGGCGGGCGGTGGCATGCCGCAGACACGCCAGCGCTGGTAGTCGGTGCACAGTGGCGTACGGGTCCTGGCTCGATAGCCGGCCAGATCCTGGAGACTCAGGCTGCCGGGATTGGGGCTTTGCTGCACCGCCGTGGCGATGGCCTTGGCCAGCTCGCCACGATAGAGCGCCGCGGCGCCTTCCCGGGCGATCAGCGCCAGGGTCTCGGCCAACTCGGGGTTGCGCAGCCGGGTACCCACCGGCTTCACCTGGCCCTGGGCATCCAGGTACAGCGCGGCCATGCCGGGCGACTGCTTGAGGAAGGGATCGTGCACAAGCTGGTTATGCAGTCGCGGCGACAACGGGAAACCCTCGCGGGCCAGGCGGATGGCCGGCTCGAACAGCACCTGCCAGGCCAGCTTGCCGTGGTCGCGATGCGCCAGCTCCAAGGCGCGCAACACCCCGGGCACCCCGACCGAACGGCCGCCGATACGCGCCTCCTCGAAGGCCATGGGGCTACCATCCGCATGCAGGAAGAGCCTTTCCGTGGCGCCCGCCGGCGCGGTCTCGCGACCATCGTAGGCCTGGACCTTGCGACCGTCCCAGTAGAGCAGGAAGGCGCCGCCGCCGATTCCCGAGGATTGCGGCTCGACGAGGGTCAGGACCGCCTGCATGGCGATGGCGGCATCGATGGCCGAGCCACCCTGGCGCAGGATCTCCTGCCCTGCCTCGGCGGCCAGGGGGTTGGCCGCCGCCGCCATCTGCCGGGTGGCTGCGCTGGCCGTCAACCCAGGGCGGTAACCGGAACCGGCCTCGGGAGCCGTGGGCAAGGAGGTCTCGCGACTCTGGCTACAGGCCGCGAGAGTCAGGGACAGGAAGAGAGGCGTAAGGATCGACAAGGGGGTTCGCAACGTGGGGCTCCTGGGCAACGGGGGCTTTCGCCCGCCAAGCCTAGCCCATCATCCGGCCCTGCGCCGCCGCGCCTGCCCTAGAGCGGCAGGTGACGATGCAGAAAGCCGCCGCAGAGCACATCCAGCCAGAGCAGCTGGTGCAGGGCGACGATGGCGAAGAACACCAGCCGAAAGCTCAGCTTGACGGTCTTGTGGCGGAATCGCTGCTGGGCGATCAGGGCGCCCGGCCAGCCGCCGAGCAGTTCGCCCAGGTGCAGCATGCGCTCCGACACGCGCCAGCCCTTGTCGCGGGCGCGCTGCTTGTCGTGCTTGTAGAGCAGGTAGGTGACGATGCTCGCGACCAGATAGAGCGGCAACGGCCAGAGCACCCCGCGGCCGAAGGCCTGGGACAGCATGCCCACCGAGGGCAGGATGAAGACCGCGATCTGCAACAGCGCCAGCATGTCCTGGCGGGCGATGGCCGCGCGTTGCTGGTAGGGCGTCAGCGACCCTGCCCGCTTGGCGGCCTTGGGGGACGCGTTCTGCGTAGCCGCACGAGCCGGCTTGCGCCGGCTCTGCTGTTCCTGCTCGGGTTTCACCCGGCCGCCTTGGCCGCGTGCCAGTCGATCCAGCCGAATTGCCAGGTGGCCAGGATCAGCAGTCCGAAGACGATGCGGTACCAGCCGAAGACCACATAGCTGTGGTTGCCGATGAATTTCAGCAGCGCCTTCACCGCCAGCATGGCGAAGATGAAGGAGGTGACGAAGCCGACCGCGAAGATCATCGCATCGCTGGGAACGAACATGTGGCGGTACTTGTAGACCGAGTAGACCGTCGCACCCACCATGGTCGGCATGGCCAGGAAGAAGGAGAACTCGGTGGCCGCCTTGCGCGACAGGCCGAATAGCAGGCCGCCGATGATGGTGGAACCGGAGCGCGAGGTGCCCGGAATCATCGCCAGGCACTGGGCGCAGCCGACCTTGAGGGCGTCATGCCAGCGCATGTCGTCCACCTCCTCCACGCGGATGCGATGCTTGCGCTTTTCCGCCCAGATCATGATCACGCCGCCGATCACCAGGGCGAAGGCCACGGTGATGGGGTTGAACAGGTATTCGTGGATCAGATCACCAAGGATCACGCCCAGCACCGCAGCGGGCAGGAAGGCGACGATCAGATTGCCGGTGAAGCGCTGCGCATAGGACTTGCGCGGCAGGTCGGTGACGATCTCGAAGACCTTGAAGCGGTACTCCCAGACCACGGCCAGGATGGCCGCCAACTGAATCACGATGTTGAAGGCAATGACGGTATCGCCGCGAAAGCCGATCAGATCCGCCACCACGATCTGGTGGCCGGTACTGGAAACCGGCAGAAACTCGGTGATGCCTTCGACGATCCCCAGAATCAGCGCCTGCAAGGCACTCCATAGGTCCATGGTATTACTCCATCCAAGTGAAACATTTGCAGGTAGCCGGAGCTGCAGGCTCCGGCGGCAACGGGGTTCGAACCGTGACGCTCCGCAGGGCATGGCCCTTCGCGGTACCCAAGACAGCATGTGCTGAAGTCAGCGCCCGGCACCTTACCAGAGCGAGACCGGTTGAAGAGACCGATAGACGGCCATTAGGTGCCGTACAATGACAAATCCAATCTTTCCGGATGTGAAGCATGTCGTTTCTGGAGTCCCTCACCACCCTGCTGGGCATGTCGCCTGTGGAGCTGCTGGCCGCCGTTCTCGGGGTGATCGCCGTCTGGCTGACGGTCCGCCAGAGCATCTGGGCCTGGCCCATCGGGCTGGTGATGGTGGTGCTCTACGCCTGGATCTTCCTGGACGTGAAGCTGTATTCCGACATGCTGCTGCAGTGCATCTATGCAGTGCTGCAGCTCTATGGCTGGTGGCAATGGCTGAGGGGTGGCCAGCAGCACCGGGGTCGGGTGGTCAGCTCCCTCGCGGCGAGGCCCCTGCTGACGGGTCTGGCCGTAGGTGCGCTGGGTAGTCTTGCCCTCGGCTATCTCATGGGCACCCATACCGACGCCGCCCTGCCCTGGCTGGATGCCGCGCTTACCGGTTTCAGCCTGGTCGCGCAGTTCTGGATGGCGCAGAAGCGGCTGCAATGCTGGATGCTGTGGTTCGTGCTGGACGTCATCTATGTGGGCCTCTTCTATTACAAGGGCCTCTACCCCACCGCGATCCTCTATGCGGTCTTTGTCGGCCTCGCCGCCTATGGCTGGCTGGACTGGCGCCGCGCCCTGGCGACCGCACGATGAAGGTGGTGGTGCTGACCGGCCCCGAATCGAGTGGCAAATCCTGGCTGGCGACGATCCTGAGCGAGAGATTCGGCGGTGTCCGGGTCGACGAGTACGTTCGCGAATACTGCGAGGCGCATGGCACCGACACCAGCCTGGCGGATGTGGAGCTCATCGCCCGCGAGCAATTGCGTCGCGAAGACCAGGCGCGGGCCAGTGCACCGGCCTTGCTGCTGCTGGATACCCATCTGCTGAGCAACCTGCTGTGGAGTCGCCTGCTGTTCGATGCCGCGCCCGCCTGGCTGGAACCGGCGCTGCTGGCACGCCGCCATGACCTGCATCTGCTGCTCGACCCGCGCGACGTCGCCTGGCAGGACGACGGTCAGCGCTGCCAGCCGGAGCTCACCGAGCGCCTGGCATTCTTCGCCAACTGCCGGGACTGGCTGCGGACCCATGGCCAGCCGGTGCTGGAAATCGCCGGCGACTGGCCCGAGCGGCAAAGGGCCGCGCTGGCCGCGGTGAGCCGATTGCTGCACGAGTCTTGACCCGTCGGTAGAATGACGTCCTACACCGGAGAACGCCATGCACGACGACGATGCCTCTTTCGCTGACTTCACCCGCGGGATCCGTCCGCTCAGGCAGGATCGCGCCGACACCGGCAAGTCACGCGCCGACCTGGGCCAGATCGCCCAGCGCCGGGCTGATGCGACCAGGACCTCGACCACGACCCGGGTGGATGGCCTGAGCGATGCCTTCGTCATTGATGTAGGCGCCGAAGACGAACTCTACTGGGGCCGCGATGGTGTCCAGGACACCCAGCTGAAGCGCCTCAAGAGCGGCCAGATCCCCTTCGAGGGCAGCCTGGACCTGCACGGCATGACCGTGGAAAGAGCCCGGGAGACCCTCTGGGACTTTCTTGCCGAGGCCACCCGCCTGGAAATCCGCTGCGTGCGCATCACCCATGGCAAGGCCGCGCGCGTCGATGGGCGTCGGCCGTTGATCAAGAGTCACGTCAACACCTGGTTGCGCCAGCACGCCCAGGTGCTGGGCTTCACCTCCTGCCTGCCCCGCCACGGCGGCACCGGCTCGCTTTATGTGTTGCTCAAGCGCACCATGCTCGAAGGTCGCGACGAGTGACTCCGCGACTCGGATGACGTCTCATCCGAGCGCCAACCTCCTTATCGACAAACAGGAACCCAAATGTCTCTCGAACAGCACTACTCCTCGATCCTGACCGGACTCGGCGAAGACATCGGCCGGGAGGGGCTGGTGGACACGCCCAAGCGCGCGGCCAAGGCCATGCAGTACCTCTGCCGCGGCTATACCCAGACGCTGGAAGAGGTGGTGGGCGAGGCGCTCTTCACCTCGGACAACAGCGAGATGGTGCTGGTCAAGAACATCGAGCTTTACTCGCTGTGCGAGCACCACATGCTGCCCTTCATCGGCAAGGCCCACGTCGCCTACATGCCCAAGGGCAAGGTGCTGGGGCTGTCCAAGGTGGCACGCATCGTCGACATGTTCGCCCGCCGACTGCAGATCCAGGAAAACATGACCCGGCAGATCGCCGAAGCCATCGAGAAGGTCACCGGTGCGGCCGGTGTTGCGGTGGTCATCGAGGCGCAGCACATGTGCATGATGATGCGTGGCGTGGAGAAGCAGAATTCCTCCATGGTCACCTCGGTGATGCTCGGCCAGTTCCGCGCCAGCGATGCCACCCGCGCCGAATTCCTCAGCCTGATCAATCGCTGAGTCGGCCGCGACGTCCGCCAGCCCGGAGGGTCGAAGCCTGGAATCTCCAGGAGACCTGCACGCCATGGCGGACGTCCACAGCCTTACCCTGTTCAGAGCCCAACCCGAACGTTCCCAGGCGCTGGGCGCCCACCTGCTGGATCTGGCCGCGGTGGCAGTGCACGACGAGGGGTGCCTGGATTATCGGGTATTCCAGGGTAGCGAGGACAATGACGTCTGGGTGGTCCAGGCCCGCTGGATCTCGGTCGCCGCCCAGGACGACCACTTCAACCAGCGACACACCCTCGCCTTCCTCGACGAGCTGCCCAAGCTGGCGGACGAGGTGGATCTGTATCCGCTGGCGCCCAAAAAGCCTTCGGCTGAGCTTTGACGACAGGCTGCCTGGGTTGCGATGAAGCGTAGAGTGGGCCGAGACGGCTCCCTCGTCGAAGTCCAACGGGACCGACGCAGAGGCAGGAGCTGTTGGGCTTCGCTGCGCTCAGCCCAACCTACGACTTGATTGACCTTTTACGGCCATGGCGATCTGCAGACGCGGCCGGTCCCGCAAAGGTACCACCGTCGTAGATACCGTCTTCGCCCCTCAGTGTGCAATCGCTAAAGCAGGGTCGAAAGGCTTGCCTGATTTGAGCACGCCATAGGCGATGGTCAGCAGCTTGCGCATGGCGGCGCAGACGGTTTGTTTACCTTTCTTCCCCCTGGTTTTCAGACGCTCGGCTTGCGCCTTGATAGCCGGGTTGTAGGTCAGCGCCACGACGGCGGGTAGGTATAGCGCACTTCGTAAGCGGACCGATCCCATGCGCGAGATGCCGGTATGGC